>CALMPG010000053.1 GCA_937871915.1 uncultured Phycisphaerales bacterium | reverse complement strand
CGGGTGTGGAAGCTGGACCGGGGGGAGGGGCTCGCCCCCGGGACGCCCGCGCGCCTCGCCCCCGCCGATGTCGGCCCGGATCGCCGACTCGATGCGCGGCCGCATCTTCTCCTTGGCGATCTCGAACCCCTGATCCAGCCCCACCTGATAACTCTCCGCCCGGAACCCGGCCAGATAGTCGTCGGCGTACACCACGCACGACCTCAGGTCCCACGGCTCGAGCTGCTCCAGGTCCTTCGCCGGCAGGCTCCGGCTCGCCATCACCAGCACATCGTCGAACCCCACGTTCACCACGCCCGACACGCTCGTCCACCGGATCCGCCGCACCGTCCGCGTCTGCGGCTTGCCGTTGACCCAGTACGTCTCGGTCGTGTAGTACGCGTCGCCCCGCTCGCCCGAATACGCCGTGGTCGTCGCCGTGTCGTACGTCCACGCGGGCAGATACGTCCCCGTGAACCTCGCATCGAGCATCGACCGGGTCGTGAGCTTGTTGGGCGCGAACCAGCGCGACCTCACCCACGCCCGGAACCGCGCCACCGCGTCCTCCCGCGTCGTCTTGAACGGCAGCACCGCGTTGGGCTTGATCTGCGTCGCCGCCTGCGCCGTGGCCACGATGTTCGACCCGCAGAACGGGCACGAGATCGACGTCACGTTCGGCGGCGCGGTGACGCTCGCCGCGCACGCGTCGCACCGCATCACCATCGCCCGAACCGTCGTGGCCTTCTCTTGGAGCGCCGCCAGCGTCGAGGCGTAGTCGATCTCCTCCACATCCTTGAAGTCCCGCGGCGCGCCGATCTCGTTCTGGCACCCGCAATACGGGCACGCCGTCACCCACGTCCCCGGCGTGAACTCCAGCTTCGCCCCGCACTGCTTGCAGGGAAATCGGTTCAGGCCGTCGGTCGCGGCGGGCACTGGCTGCGGGTTTGGCGCGGCGTCGGGCATGTGCTCATCTGAACAGAGGCGTGGGCGCAAGCCCACGCACGGAGCGTGCGGGGGAACTGTTGCCGAAAATGCCCGGGCTGGCGCCCGGGCCGCTGTTACGGCATCGGCGGCGGCGGGCTCCCGCTCGCCAAAACGCTCGTCAACTCCGGCACATCCTTCGCCGCGGCCCACGTCGGCATCCCCGCCCGCCACACCAGCGTCTCGGGCTTGAGTTCGCCCGTCATCACCTTGGATCGAAGCAGGTTGAACTCAAACGGCCCCGCCTGCTTCCCGCCGATGGCGAGAAAGAAGGGGTACCCCGCCACGGCCGCGCCGCCTCCCATCGGCGGCGGCGTCCCCGGTCCGCCCATCGCCGCGGCACCCGCCCCGGCCATCTGCTGCCCCATCGCCCCGGCGAAGTTCCCGCCCAGGCCCATGCCGATAAACCCGCCCGCCGCCCCGGGGTTCTTGGCCGCGTCGCGGATCGCCTCGGCCGTCTGGAACTTCGTGTACGAGTCGAGGTTGCCGATGACCGACATGCTCGACCGCTTGTCCAGCGCGGCCTCGACCTCCGGCGGCAAAGAGATGTTCTCAACGTTGAGCTTGGGCAGCTCCAGTCCATACTTGGCGAACTCCGGCGACATCTTCTCGGTCAGGAACTTTCCCAACTCGGAGTAGTTGCTCGCCAGGTCGAGCATCGGGATCTTGCTCTCCCCCAGGATGTCGGCAAACTCGCTCACGATCAGGTTGCGCAGTTGGTTCGTGATCTCGTCGGTCGTGTACCGCCCCTCGGTCCCGACGATCGTCCTGATAAACGTCCCCGGGTCGCTCACCCGCATCGTGTAGTTGCCGAAGGCCCGCAGCCGCACCGGCCCGAACTCCGGATCGCGCAGCATCACCGGGTTCAGCGTGCCCCACTTCAGGTCCGTGAACGTCCGCGTCGAGACGAAGTACACCTCGGCCTTGAACGGCGACTCAAACCCATACTTCCACCCCAGCAGCGTCGCCAGGATCGGCAGGTTCTGCGTCGTGAGCGTGTACGTCCCCGGCTTGAACACATCCGCGAGCTTCCCCTCGTTGATGAACACCGCCGCCTGCCCCTCGCGGACGACCAGCTTGGCCCCATACTTGATCTCGTTCTGGAACCGCTCGAAGCGGAACACCATGGTGTTCTGCGTGTCGTCCAGATACTGGATGATGTCGATGAGTTCGTGCTTCAGGCGATCCCAGATACCCATGGCGCGAGGCCCTTTCTGAGAAGAGTGCGAGCCGAAGGATATGGTGTTCCCGACGCGCGGGACGCAAAAAACATCGGTCGCCGCTACCGCGTCTGCCCGCTCCCCATCACCACCCACCGCTGCGTCGTCAACTCCTCCAGCCCCATCGGCCCATACGCGTGCAGCTTGCTCGTGGAGATGCCGATCTCCGCCCCCAGCCCCAGCGAGAACCCGTCGTTGAACCGCGTGCTCGCGTTCACGAGCACGCACGACGACTGCACCCGTGCCGTGAACGCTTCCGCCGCGTCCGCGTCCTGGGACACAATGGCCTCCGTGTGGTTCGACCCATACGTTGCGATGTGCTCGATCGCGGCATCCATCCCCGGCACAATTCGCATCGCCACGATCAGGTCGAGAAACTCCCGCCCGAAGTCCTCCGGCGCGGCCTGCCGCAGGTTCCCCCCATCCACCGTTTCCTTCAGCCCGCTCGGCGCCAGCCCGATCACCGTCGGCGTCCCCCGCACCTCCACCCCGTCCACCGCAAACCGTGCAAGCATCGGTGGAATGAACGCCGCCGCGATGTCCCGGTGCACCAGCACGCACTCCAGCGCGTTGCACGTCGCCGGCGCGCTCGTCTTCGCCGTGGCGCAGATCTCCACCGCCATCTCCACATCCGCCGCGGCGTCCACATAGATGTGGCACACCCCCTGAAAATGCTGGATCGTCGGAATCCGCCCCGCCGCGGTCCTGGTCACCAGTTCGATCAACTCCCGCCCGCCGCGCGGAATCACCAGGTCGATCGACTGCGAGAGCGTCAGCAGCATCGCCAGGTCCTCGCGGGCGGTCCCCGACAAGTTCACGAGGGCGTCCACCGGCGCGCCATGCGCGGCCAGCGCCTCATGCACCAGCCCCGCCAGCGCGCCATTCGACCCCGCCGCCTCCTTCCCGCCCCGCAGAACGCACGCGTTCCCCGCCTTGAAGCACAGCGCAAACGCATCCACCGTCACCCCGGGGCGGGCCTCGTAGATCATCGCGATCACGCCCAGCGGCGCTCGCACCCGCCTCACCCGCAGCCCCGACTCCACCTTCCGATCCGTCGTCACCACGCCCACCGGGTCCGGCAGCGCGGCCACCAGCCGCACGCCCTTGGCCATCTGCCCGACCGCGGCCTCCGTCAGCCCAAGCCGCGCCACCTTCGGCGCCGAAAGGCCCGCCTCCCGAGCCGCGACCAGATCCGCCTCATTGGCCGCGAGAATCTCCTTCCCCCGCGTCTCGATCAACCCCGCCAGCGTGGTCAGCACCGCGTTCTTCGTCTCCGTCGGCAGCACCGCCGTCAGCCGCGATGCCTCCTTCGCGCGCCCTGCCAGCGCGGCCACATCCACACCGCCCGCCGAGCGAGCCGTCCGAGATGCAGGGGTGTGAGTGGGGGAGTTGGGCACAGGAGTCTTCTCTTACCGGCCGGCGCCGCCCGCTGGTTCGCGATTCAGCACAACAAGATCATCACGGTGAACCGCCTCCTCAGCGTAGCAGAACCCCAGAATCCCCAGAATCTCGCCCGTCTTCCGCCCCTTGATCCGGGCAAGGTCCTCCGACGCATACCCGGAAAGCCCCCGGGCGATGGCCGCTCCGGCGGAATCCACGATCTCCACCAGGTCCCCCGCATCAAACTTCCCGCGAACATCCGTCAGCCCGCTCGGCAGCAGCGAGGCCCCGCGCATGGTGATCGCCCGCAGCGCGCCATCGTCCACCACGATCGACCCGCTCACCCGCGCCGAGAACCCGATCCACTTCTTCCTCGCCGCCCGGGCCGCGGGAGCATCCGCGGCGGGAAACCACGTCCCGATCGCCTCGCCGCCAACGAGCCGCTCCACCGCCCGTGCCTCCGCCCCCGACGCGATCACCACCTCGATCCCCAGCCCCGCCGCCCGCCACGCCGCCCGCACCTTCGTCTCCATCCCCCCGGTCCCCACCGCCGACGCCTCCGCCCGGACCAACTTCAGCCCCTCCGCCAGCGATCGAACCTCCGGCACAATCTCCTCCTGCTTCCCCGCCGCGCTCGTGGCCCAAACCCCTCCGACCGCCGACAGAATCACCAGCAGGTCCGCATCCACCAGCGAGGCCACCAGCGACGACAGATGGTCGTTGTCCCCCAGTTTGATCTCGGCATACGACACCGAGTCGTTCTCGTTGATGATCGGCACCACGCCCGCCTCCAGCAACGCCTCCAGCGTCCGGCGCGCGTTCAGGAACCGCGCCCGGTCATCGATGTCCTCCGCCGTCAGCAGCACCTGGGCCACGGGTGTGTTGCCAAACGCCTCCGCCCACGCCGACATCAACCGCGGCTGCCCCACCGCCGCCGCGGCCTGCTTGCGCACGATGTCCTTCGGCGGCCGCTCCAAGTCCAGCACCCGAAACCCGCTCGCCACCGCCCCGGAACTCACGATCACCACTCGCCGCGTGCCATCCCCCGCCAGCGTCTGCCCCACATCCTCCGCGATCCGGCGCACCGCCGCGGGATCCAGCGCCCCGTTCGGCGCAATCACCGCGCTCCCGATCTTCACCACGATGCGCCGCACCGGCGTTCGCCTCTTCCCCGGTTGGTCCGCACGGTCCGACATGGCCGGGAGCATACCGCGGATTCTTCGGCCGTTGTCGCGTTAGCACAAGCAAACGTGCGTCGCCGCAAGCCCCCCGCCCGCCCATCCCTACAATCCCCCGATGCCACAGACCACCACCAAGCCGCGCCTCAAGATCGGTGCGGGCGTCTCCGGCCACCTCGACGCGGCCATGGCCGCCGAATACGCCGCCAACCGCTGTGCCGAGGCCCTCTCCGCCTCCACCCCCGGCGCGCCCGTCGCCTCCACCGACATGGCCGTGGTCTTCTTCTCCATGCACCACGCCGACGCCGCCGGCGCCATCGCCCAGGTCGTCCGCAAGCGCCTCGACCCCAAGGTCATCATCGGCTGCACCTGCGAGGCCGTCATCGGCGGCGAGATCGAGATGGAGAACTCCCCGGGAGTCTCCATCTTCGCCGCCTCCATGCCCGGCGTGAAGGCCCACGCCTTCTCCACCGACGAACTCCCGCTCCCCAAGGAAGCGACCAACGGTCCCAATCCCCCGGGCGGCAGCAGTGGGGGGGCCGCCACCATCGACCCGGAGCCCCTCGCCCGCGCCGCCGGCCTCGTCGCCGATCATCGCGCCACCATCCTCCTCGCCGACCCGTTCAGCGTTCCCCTCAACGCCCTCCTCCCCCTCATGGCCCACGGCCGCAACGAGGCCACCGGCCACACGCCCGACCCCAACTACGCCGGCTCCCTCCTCCGCCGCTCCAGCCCCATCATCGGCGGCCTCGCCTCCGGATCGAACAAGCCCGGCGGTAACGTCCTGCTCCTCAACGACCGCGTCCTCCGCTCCGGCGGCGTCGGCCTGAGCCTCTCGGGCAAGGTCCGCGTGGACAGCCTCGTCAGCCAGGGCTGCCGCGCCATCGGCCCCACGCTCATCGTCACCGGCTGCAAGGGCCAGATGATCACCCACCTCGGCGGCCGCCCCGCCCTCGAGGCCCTCGAGGAGATCCTCGACTCCCTCGGCCCCGCCATGCGCGAGCGTCTCCGCCGCGGCCTCTTCATCGGGCGGGCCATCAACGAGTACAAGGACCGCTTCGGCCGCGACGACTTCCTCATTCGCCACGTCATCGGCGTGGACAAAGAGCACAAGTTCATCGCCGTCGCCGACCTCCTCCGCATCGGCCAGACCATCCAGTTCCACGTCCGCGACGCGGCCACCGCCAGCGAAGACCTCGCCCTCCTCCTCGACATGCAGAAGTTGTACGAGCCCCCCGCGGGCGTCCTCCTCTTCACCTGCAACGGCCGAGGCACACGTCTCTTCGAGCGCCCCCACCACGACGCGGCCGCCTTCTCCCGCGCCTTTGCCCCGCCCACCACGGGCGAACAGCAGGCCAAGGGCGGCACGCCCATCCCGCCCCCCAGCGCGGGCGTCCCCCTCGCGGGCTTCTTCTGCGCCGGCGAGATCGGACCCGTCGGCGATCAGGTCTTTGTGCACGGCCAGACGACCTGCGCGGCCCTCTTCAGGCCGATGGCCTGAGTATCGCGCGGCGATTCCACAGCGTCACGATCCCGGCACAGAGCAGGAACAACGCACCGCCGGCGACGGTCGTGACGATTGGCCCTACCAGCAGGGAGATGCCGCGGTACGGGCCAGAACCGCCCAGATCGTCGATCCAGAATGCCGCGTTGCCGATGGCTGCGGCAACCGCCGGGATCAGCATCAGCCACCCCCGCGATCGATGGATCCGCCTCGTCGAGATCCACGCCGCCCCGACCATGGCCGAGAGTGCGATGGTCGAGGCCGCAAGACCTATCCACACGCCCTCCTTGGCCCGCTCTGCGAATGCAAGGAGCGTGCTCGCATCGATGAGCCACGCAGCGCCCAGGACGCTCCAGACGAGCCGTCCCGGAGTTCCTTGCGGTCCGATGTTCGGAATGGGCGACAGCCCGCACTCCGGGCACACCGCGCTCTCGCCGAGCCCCGCGAGAGAATAACGGCAGTAGAAGCACGTTCCGGGCGTCCATGCGCGGGTGCCGTACGCCGCGAGCACCGCCATCCCGATGGGGTAGGTGACCAGCACCAGGAGCAGCACGCACAACTCCACACTACGCCTCCGCGGTGTCACACCCCCGACACGATCTTCCCTCGACACTCCCCAAACCCAACCCGCCTGAACCCCTCCCGCTCGCAATACGCCTTGATGATCACCTCATCCCCATCGGCCAGAAACGTCCGCGTCTCCCCCGTCGGCAGCGTCACCGGCACGCGCGGCTTGGGCTTCCCATCCGGCCCGTTCCCATCCCACGTCAGTTCCAGCAAGCACCCGCGCGACGACTTCTCCGGCCCGGAGATCGTCCCCGACCCGAGCAAGTCCCCCGGCATCATGTTGCACCCGTTGCTCGCGTGATGCACCAGCATCTGCGCCAGCGTCCAGTACATGTGCTTGAACGACCCCCGGCTGATCATCACCGGCGCGGCCGCCTTCTCCCGCATCTGCGCCGATTGCAGCCACACCTCGCACGTGATGTCCAGCCCCCAATCCTCCGCGCTCTGCAAGTATGGCAAGGGCTTGGGATCATCACCGCCGCGCTCCGGCCCCGGCACCCGGAACGGCTCCAGCGCCTCCATCGTCACCACATACGGCGAGATCGTCGTCGCGAAGTTCTTCGCCAGAAACGGCCCGAGCGGCTGATACTCCCACTTCTGCATGTCCCGCGCCGACCAATCGTTGAGGATCAGCATCCCGAACATGTGCTTCGACACCTCGCCCATCGGGATCGGATACCCGAGTTTGCTCCGCTGCCCGACGACAAGGGCCAGTTCCAACTCATAGTCGAGCAACTTGCACGGCCCGAACGACGGCCCCGCCTTGGGATCGGCATCCGGGGGCGATTGCTGCCCGCTCGGCCGCCGCACATCCCTCCCCGACACCACGATGCTCGACGCCCGCCCGTGATACCCGATCGGCACATGCGTGTAGTTCGGCAGCAGCGGATTGTCCGGTCGGAACATCGCCCCCACGTTGCTCGCGTGGTGCTTGCTCGCGTAGAAGTCCGTGTAGTTGAACGTCGAGACCGGCGGGCCGAGTTTGACATCCGTCGCGGCCAGCATCGCCTTCTGCCGAAGCCGCCGCCCCTGCTGCCCCACGTGCAAGTCGGCCCGTAGGAACTTCTGCAGCATCCGCCGCAGCACCGGCCACGTCGCCGGCGTATCCGCGATCGCGATCCAACACGGAATCTCCAGGCACATGTCGATCATCTCATCCCCGCCGCCGGGCGACCCCTCGGCGAAGAACCCCGCCTCGTGCAGCATCGACACATCCAGGATCTGATCCCCGATCCGCACGCCCATGTGGTCGTGCGTGTGTCCATCGTGCGACTTCTCGAACGAGCACAGCGCAAGGTTCTGGATCGGAAAGTCCGTCCCCGGATCGTTCGCCGACTCAACCCACGACTTCATCCCGGGATCATGCGTTTCATTGGTCGCCATGGCCTGAGAGTATCCCGCCAGCGCGAACCGCAATGAAACACGGAGGACCGCCGAGAGCCACGGAGAAGACCCCGGAGAAATCGCCATGGTTTGAACACCATGCCTCTCTCCGTGTCATCCTCCGTGAGCCCCGTGGCCCTCCGTGTTTCACCGCCCGCTCCGCCGGGTACCCCGACACTCCGTGGCGGGCCGAGCCCCGTGGCCCTCCGTGTTTCACCGCCCGCTCCGCCGGGTACCCCGACACTCCGTGGCGGGCCGGCCCCGTGGCCCTCCGTGTTTCATGGCTCACCTCTGCGTCCTCCGCGACCCTGCGGTGATCCATCCTCACGGCCTCGGATGAAACTTCCTCTGGATCTCCCGGAATCGCCCCGAATCCACGTGCGTGTAGATCTGCGTCGTCGCGATGTCCGCGTGCCCGAGCAGTTCCTGCACCACCCGCAGGTCCGCCCCGCCGCCCACGAGGTGCGTCGCAAACGAGTGCCGCAGCAGGTGCGGATGCACCCGCGGCAGGCCCGCCAGCTTCGCGTTCTTCCGCACCAGTTGCCACACCGCCACCCGCTCGAGCGGCCGCCCGGTCTTCGACAGCAGCAGTCGTCCCTCCGACCGATCCGGCCGCGCCGCGTTCCCCGTCCCCTTCACCAGCGTCGCCCGACACTCATCCAGGTACTGCCGCACGATCACCTGCGCCGGCTTCCCCACCGGCACCAGCCGCTGCTTCCCCCCCTTCCCCGTCACCGTCACCACACCCAGGTTCGGATGGAAGTCCCCGATCCGCAGCCCCGCCACCTCGCTCGCCCGCAGCCCGCACGCGTACATCAACTCCAGCATCGCCTTGTCCCGCAGCCAGAGCGGCAGCGGCGCGCCCTTCCCGGCCTTCGCCTGTGCCTCCGGCCTCGGCGCCTCCACCAGTTGCTTCATCTGCCGCGGCGAGAGCACCCCGGGGAGTTTCTTCCACCGCGTCGGCCTGTCCAGATCCCCAGCCGGATTCTCCGTGATCAGCCCCGTGGACTCCAGCCACCGGAAGAACACCCGGATCGTGGCCAAGTGCCGGATGATGCTCGTGCTCGCCATGTGCCGCTGGTTCTTCAGCGCGGCCAGATGTCCCACCAGGTCCCGGGGGGTCACTTCCGCGACCGATCCCCGCCCCGCCGCGCGCAGGTCCGAGAACAAGTCCCGCAGATCCCGCCCATACGCCTCCACCGAGTTGGCCGCCAGCCCGCACTCGATCCGGCAGAAGGTCTCGAACCGCTTGCCAAGGCCGTCAAACGCCGTCGGCGCCTCCGCGCCCGGCGTCGGCGAGGCATCAGGCTGGACAGCGGCTCGGGGCATGCACCGATTATCGGATGCACGCACCCCATCCGACATCCCACTTCCACTTCCAAACACCAAAAAGAACCGCCCCGGGGAGGAAATCCCCGGGGCGGCCGAGTTCACGGAATCGGATGAGAACCTTACTGGAGCAGACGCAGGGCCTGCTGCGGGGCCTGGTTGGCCAGCCCGAGGACGTTGGTCGCCGCCTGCACCAGGATCTGGTTGCGGGTCAGCGAGGCGGTCTCCTCGGCGAAGTTCGCGTCCTTGATGGAGGACTCGGCGGCCGTGGTGTTCTCCAGAGCGACGCCCAGCGAGCGAACGGTCGCACCGATGGTGTTTTTCTGGAAGGCGCCCAGGCGCCCGCGGAGGGTAGAGACCTCTGTGATGGCGTTGCCGATGATCTTCTGGGCCTGCGCCAGGTCGGTCGAGGTGACCACGTTGTTGGTCTGGCCCGAGCCGAGGCTGTTGAGGTACTCGAGCACGCCCGAGGAGTTGGTGTTGCCGCCGATGTTCCGGATGGCGACGTTGCCCACGCCGAGGCTCACCTTGCCGGCGATGTCCACGTTGCCGGCAAGCTGGAAGTCGGCTCCGCCGCCGGTGATGGTCAGGGCGTTCACCGAGCCCAGCGTCTGGGACACGGAGTTGGTGAAGGTCAGCTCAACATCGAGGAAGTCGGTGTTGACGCGGGCCGTCTTGCCGTTGGCCGTCGCGGTGATGCCGTTGATGGTCGCCTGCACGTCCTGGCCCGCGTCGCGAACTCCGTTGGTGGCGTTGGCGAACGTCGTCGCCGAGCCGGTGTTGGCCGTGGCGAAGTTGGTCGTGGTCAGGCCGTAGATGCCCACGCCCGTGCCGGTGATGCCGCCCGTGCTGATGGTCTTGACGGAGACGAACTGGCTCGAGCCGAACTCCGTGCTCGCCAGCTTCAGGCCCGTGCCCGAGGCCAGAGCCGAAACGCCCGTGACCGTCTTGAACGAGTTGATCGCCGTCACGATCGACGCCGCGGTCGTGCCGGACGCGAAGGTGAACTGTCGGGAGCCCTGGGCGCCCGCAACCTCGACGGAGAACGAGCCGTTGGTGCCGCCCAGGTTCAGGGCGCCGTTGGTGGACAGGAACAGGCCGGCGTTCTGGGCCGAGCGCGTCACCAGGGCCTGCACCGCGAGGGTGCCGCCGTTGGAGAGCTTGGCGCCGTTCACCTTGTAGGTGCTCACGCCCGCCGCGACCGAGGAAGTCGTGTAGTCCAGCGTGCCGTTGAGCAGCTTCTTGCCCTGGAAGGCGGTCGCGCCCGAGACGCGATCGATGGTCTGCAGGATCGAGTCGATCTGCAACTGGTTCGCCTTCTTCTCGTCGTCCGAGAGGCCGGCGGAGTTGGCGGTGTTCGTTACCAGGCCCTGGAGCTCGGTGAGCAGGCCCGACACCTCGTTCAGGCCGCCCTCGGCGATGTTCACCACCTGGTCGGCGCGATTGGCGTTGCTGATCGCGGCGCCGATGGCCTTCGCCTCCGAGTCCAACCGCTGGCTCGCGATGAGACCGGCGGGGTCGTCCTTGCCGCGGTTGATCCGCAGACCCGTGCTCAGCCGCTCCAGCGACTGGCCCAGGTTAAAGTTGTTCTGCGTCAGCGTCCGCTGAGCGATGAGGGACTGAACGTTAGTGTTGATACGACTCATGTGTGTTGACCTCCGTGCACCGTTCTGTCCGAGCGTCCGTGACTCTTGTGAAGATCGCTCGGCCCCGACCGTGGGGCGCCGGCCGCAAACTCCAGGCGGCGGTTGAGTTCCGGAGCGTCCGGTCGAGACCGGCCGTGGCGCTCGCCCGGCCTCCATGCCGGGATCGATTCAACCCGGGGCTCAACAAGAGCCACGGGCCGACTGGGAAATCGGAGTCTCCGGGCCGTGAGTTGAGCGAGGGTTGAACGAGTCGGCCGGAAAAAACAAAAAAACCGTGCCGGGAGCCCTTCCGGGGGGCTCCGACACGCTGTTATCAGGACGTTCCGATGTGCCCCCATCCTTACTACAGCGCCCGGCCCGGCCCCCGCGACCGCACACAGCTCTCGGGATCCCCGGCGCCGGCACGCCGCGCCATCATCCCGTCACCGTCGTCCGCTACTTCAGCAACTGCAGCACCTGCTGGGCCTGCGAGTTCGACAGCGACAGCACGCTCGTCGCCGCGCTGGTCAGGATCTGGGCCCGCGTCAGCGCACTCGTCTCCGCGGCGAAGTCCGCGTCGCGGATGGTCGACTGGCTGGCCGTGAGGTTCTCCACCGCCGCTTGCAGCGAGCGCACGTTCGTCTGGAGCGTGTTCTTCTCGAACGCACCCAGCCGGCCCCGCAGCACCGAGACCTCGTCGATCGATGAGGTCAGCACCGTCGATGCCTGCGAGAAGTCGTTGCGCGTCCGGCTCGCCGCCAGGTCGTTGGTCCCGCCGGTCTTCAGGCTCGAGAGGTACTCCAGCGATCCATTGATGATCGAGCCGCCCAGTTGCGAGGCCGCCAGCGACTGGATCCCGATGTTCGTCTGCTGGCTGTTGGTGATCTGTCCGCCCAGCTGGTACAGCGCGCCGCCGCCGGTCACGTAGAACGTCGTGGACGATCCGTTGGTCGTTGCGAACGTCGTGTTCAGCGTCGCCGCCAGCGACGTCGAGGACGTGTTCTGCACCGACACGTTCAGCCCGTCCCCGTTGGCCAGGTTGCCGTTGACGATCGCGGAGACGTTCCGCCCGCTGTCCCGGTTCGATGAGATCAGGTTCCCGCCCGCCTGCAGCGTCGCCAGCGACACGCTCGCGGGGAAGTTGTACGAGTCCGGCACGCGATAGGTATTGAACCACCCGCCGCCCGCCGGCCCGCCGATCCGCTGCACCGACACGAACTGCTTGCTCCCATACCCCGTGGACGAGAACCGCAGCCCCGAGTTCGGATTGCCCGCGTTGACGTACGAGGCCGACACGCCCGTCGATTCCCTGAACGCGTTCACGGCCGTGAGCACGCTCGCCAGCGACTGCCCCGACAGGATCGAGATCTCCTGCACGCCCTTGGGCCCCGTGACCGAGAACGTCGTCGTGGACAGGAACGCCCCCGTGGACGCCGACAGGAACAGGCTCGCCGTCTGGGCCGAGTTCACGACCGCCACATCCACCCGGATGTTCGACCGCCCCGCGAAGTTCGCCGAGTTCACCGCGATCTTCCCCAGCGCCGCCGTGTTCACCCCCGAAAGGGTGTAGTCCAGCGAGCCGTCGAGCAGCTTCAACCCGCCGAACGACGTCGAGTTGCTGATCCGCGTGATCGAGTCGATCGCCGAGTCGATCTGCACCTGGTTGGCCGCCCGCTCCTCGTCCGACACGGCGCCCGTGTTGGCGGCCTGCACGATCAGCCCCTGGATCGAGCTGAGCAGGTTCGAGACCTCCGCCAGCGCACCCTCCGCCGTCGAGATGACCGACGAGGCCCGGTTGGAGTTGTCCACCGCCTGGTTCAGCCCGCCGATCTCCGAGCGCAAACGCTCCGAGACGATCAGGCCCGCCGGATCGTCCGCGCCGCGGTTGATCCGAAGGCCGGTGGACAAGCGCTGCAGGCGTAGCTGCAGATCGTTGTTGGCCGAGGTCAGGTTCGATCGGGCGATCAGACTGGGTATGTTCGAGTTGATCCGAGCCATGGCAATCCTCCGTGATTGAGGCTTGGACGGCGGCAGGCGGCGAGGTCACGCTTCCGGTGTTCGCTTGGCTGGGCCTGGGCCGTTTGGGGGCGGGGGGCTTCGTGGAAAGGCGATTGAACTCAACAAAGGGTTCTGGGGAATCTGGACACGTCTCGAGACGGGACTCAGGAAAGTGGGGGGGAGGGTGGAAACCGGTCTACGCCGATTTCGCGTCCCCGGGCTTGATCTGCCCGGGCGGCGACTGTGGAAACTGGTGGGGGTTGATGCGGGCCGCGGGACCCAGCCCGTTCGCCGCCGGGCGCGGCCGCTTCATCGGCCCGGGCGACGGCAACTGCGACAGGTCCGTGCCCGAGATCTGGCTGGCCCGCAGATTCTCGGCCTTGATCGACTCGTACACCTCTTTCCGGTGCACCGCGATGCGCGTGGGGGCCGTGATGCCCAGGCGCACCTTGTCTCCTCGAATATCGACGACGGTGATCTCGATGTCGTCGCCGATCATGATGGTTTCGTCGCGTTGGCGGCTGAGCACCAGCATCTGGAGGCTCCTTCCTCGTTGGACTCGTTCGGTCATCCATGACCGACTGGGTAGACACGTGCAGGTGAACTGATGAAGCGGTCGGTAGCGGTGCGTAGTGGGTGCCGGGGGAGAGCGGGTGAATCACCTGTTCACCCGCGCACCTTCTCACCTGTTCATCCCTCAGGCGCTCATGGCCTTCGTGCCCGTGGCCGACTTCACGCCCAGGGTCACCAGCGGGTGGCGGGTGTTCCACCGCTTCTCGGCCAGCACGAACTGCTCGCCCGAGCGCGTCAGTGTGTTGATGACCAGCGGCCCCTGCAGGTTCCCCGTCAGGGTCTGGTCCACCTTGTTCACGATCACGAACACCTGGGCGTCCTCCAGCTTGGACATCCCCAGCTCCCCCATCTGCTCGGCCCGGATCGGCACCGAGTAGTCGGGAACAAAGAACGAGGGGTCGGTCACGACAAACGCCAGCGCGGCATCGTCGATCGACTGCAGCCAGAAGAAGGCCGAGTCGTCCGCCGGCTCGAGCAGGCAGAACCGCCTGTGCTCGCTGAACCCGAGCAGCCCCTTGGGGAAGCTGATCACGCGGTCGTCCGCGATATCCACATTGCCAAACCGTGTCGTCCTGACGTTCATCGGGATCCTCCGAAGTGAGATGGCTCCGCTCTGCTCAACCGACTCGCCCGCCCCCGCCTTGGGCTACCTGAGAAAGTCCAGAAGGCTCAAGTTCTGCGATTGCGCCCCCGTCTGCAGCGCCGCCTGGAGCTGCGTCCGGAGGTTGCTGTACCGGATCGCCGCTTCCGTGTAGTCCACGTCCTGGAGCTGCGATCGGAGTTGTTCGTTCGTCGTGTTCACCGAGGTCTGTCTCTGCGTTGCCTGCTGCACGCGGTTGGCATACACCCCCACCAGGGCCTGCGCCTGCGCAAGCCGATTCACCTGGTCGTCCAAAGCCCCTCCAGCAACGGTGATGCCAGCCGAGCTGTCGGCCCGGAGCGCATCCCGCAGCCGTACCAGCGCCGTGAAGATGTTCTGCACCCGGATCCCCGCCGTGTCCTGCGCGGTAAATGTTGCGCTCGTCGCGTCGTATGTGCCGTTGAGCAGGCCCAGGTCCTCCGCCGCACCCGAGTTGTTCAGGGATTCGAGCTTGATCTCCGACGGGGTGCCACCCAGCGTCTGCGTGAACGCGAATCCGTTGCCGGTCGTCGCCAGCCCCGCCGAGAACTCCCCCGGCGCCAGCGGCGGGGCCGACGCGTTCAGCGGCGGCTGCCCGATCGCCGTCGAAAACTCGGAGTTGATCCGGGCCAGGATCGACTGAGCGTCCACCATGTCCTGCGGCCGCAGGTCCACGTCGAACGCCTGCCCGTTGCCCAGCGTGATGCGGAAGTCGGTGTTCAGGGCCCGCGTGACGGTCCCCGTGATCGGGTCCGTCCGGTTGTCCACGATCCCGATCCCCCGCCCCTCGTTGAACTCCGACACCCGCGTGCTCAGGTCCAGCGAGCGAATCCCAAGCTCGGACGCCGTATTGGGCCCCGTCCCCGTCGGTTCGACCGACAGCGATGGACCCGCGATCTCGTTGAACAGGTCGATCCCGCTCCCCGCGGCATTCACCTGAACCCGAACCCCCGGAACACGGGTCTCGATGAGGTTCCGAACATCGTCCAGCGTCTGGGCCGAGGAAAGGTCCACATCCGCGATCGACGCCCCCTGCGACGAGGTGAACCGAAACCGGATCGTCCCCATCGGCACCGTCACCCCCGACAGGGCCGACACCGGCGTGAGCAGGTTCAGCCGCGGATTCAGGTCCGCCCCGTTCGCATTGCCCGCGGTGAACGCCGCCTGGCTCAGGCCAAGGTCCGCCGCGACCTGCCCGACCCCCACATCCCCGAACGTGAGCGAACCCGCCCCCGCCACGTCCAGGCTGATCGACCCGCCGCTCAGGGACACCCCGCCCGGGCCAAGGATCGTCACCGAGTTGGCCGTCTCATACTGCTGGATCGCCGACGCAAGCGCGGCCTGCACATCCTGCACCGTGTCCACCTGCGACAGGTCCACCGTCGTCGCCGGGCCCCCGTTGAACGAGAACGTGATCGAGCCCTTGGATATCCCCAGCGTCCGAGCCCCGGCCAAATCGCCCAGGCGCGTCGTGCCCGTCAGCACCGGGTTCAGGTCCGCCGTCCCCCGAAGCCGGGCCGAAACCTCGCCGATGGCGTTGTCGCCCCCGATCGTGATGGGCACATCCGCCGCGGGACCAAGATCGGCCCTCAGCCCCGATCCTCGCCCCACGTACCGGTATCCACCGTGGAGTTCTTCGATGGGCGCCCGCGTCGCGGTGGACCCGCCGAAGACGTACAGGCCGTTGGTCTCCCGGTTGGCCAGTTGGAAGAGCGACCGGAGCATCCCGTCGATGACCACCGCCTGGTTGTTCCGCGTCGTCGCGTCGGAGGTCACGCCGATCTGCCCGGAGGCGATGGACTTGGCCTCCCGCACCAGGTTGGTCGCGTCGCCGATCGAGGAGTCCAGGAAATCCAGCGAGTTCTGGGCCGAGGAGAGATTCCCCAGAATCTGCGACCCGCTCGCCAGCCGCTGCTGGAGCAGCCCGATCGCCCCCGCCGCGATGGCGTCGTCGGAAAACCGCGACACTCGCTTCCCCGAAGCCATCTGCGTCTGCACCGTCAGCAGGTCCACGTTGGTGCGCGTGATCGTGCTCAGGAGCAACTGGCTCGCCAGCAGGTTCGGCACTCGGCCCAGGTTGGCAGGGATTGAAGACATTGCGCTCTACTCCGTCACTCTTCGCTCTTCGCTTCTCACCCAATCAGCCCCAACAGCGTCTGCGTCATCTGATCCACCACCGTGATGAACCGCGCCGCCCCCTGATACTGCCGCTGGTAGTTCAGCAGGTTGATCGACTCCTCGTCCATGCTCACCCCGCTGATCGCCGCCCGCTGGGCCTCGAGGTTCTGCCGCACCAGGCTCGACGACTGCGCCTTGGTGGTTGCCGCCTGCGACTCCGCCCCGATCTGCTGGGCCGTGTCGCGCCACGCCCCCAGGATCGACTGCCCCCCCAGCGCACCGTTCGCGGCCGTCTGCAACCCCGCGATCAGCAGCGCCGTCGCGTTGTCCGTCGGCTGCCCGTCCTTGGTCGCGCCCGTGGCCAGGAGCCCCGGATTGCTCGACAGTTCCGACCGCACCCCGATGTTCGTCCCGTCCGTCCCCGTGAAGTAGGTGTTGATCCCCAGCACCGCCAACACGCCCGAGGTGTCCTCCCCGAACGACACCGTGTACCCCGTGGCCGCGTCGATCTTCAGCGTTCCGTCCGGATTGATCGTCGCCGAGAGATTCGGAATCCCGTTCAGGTCCGCGTTGAGCGAGGCCAGCGACGTGTCGTCGGTTGTTCCCGGCGCCCCGGCACTGGTGATCCCGTCCAGGTCGATGTTGACCCGCACCGACTGGCTCGCCCCCGTCTGCGTGTTCTTCACCGTGACCAGGAACCCGCCGTTGACCGCCTGGAACGGCAGGCTCGCGAACGACTGGTTCGCCGGATCGTTGAACGGCGTGGTCGTGTCCGCGCTGGTCACCACGCGCGTACCCGTCACGCTCGTGAGCGGCGTGGACCCGTACCCCTGCGAGTGCAGCCGATTGACCTGGAAGATCAGTTGGCTCGCCACCGCGTCGAGCTTCTTGATCGTCCGGTCCAGCGACCCCGACCGCATCGACAGCAGCCCGCCCACGGTCCCGCCCGTGATGTTCAGCTGCGTGCCATCCTGCGCCACGTGGATCGAGACGTCCGTCGAGGCCCCGTTGGTCGTCTTGTCCAGCCGCAGGCCGCGCGAATCCCCGTTGAGCACCACCGGCACCGACCCGACCAGGATGTTGTACGCCCCCGACGGCTGCTCCACGACCGTCACATCCATCAGCTGCGACAGCTGCGTCACCAGCTGGTCCCGCTGGTCGCGCAGCGAGTTCGACTGCCCCCCCCCCCCCCCCTCGCTGTTGACGATCTGCACGTTCACCGACGCGATCTGGTTCAGGATGTTGTTCGCCTGCGTCACCGCATCGCCCGTCTGCTGGTCCAGCTGCGTCTGCCCGTTGACCAGGTCCGTCCTCATGGATCGAATCTGCCCCGCCAGCGCTCCCCCCTGCGACACCACCAGCGCCCGCGCCCCGTCCCGGTTCGGGCTGTTGCCCAGATCGCTCCACGACGAGAAGAACTTGCTGAACCCGTCCGACAGGTTGTTGTCGCCCAGTTCATTGAGCACCGACTCCAGCCCGCCCAGAAACTGCTGGCTCGCGCTCGTCGAGGCCTCCTGCGAGTACCCGTTCCACAGCCGATTCTGCAGCCCGGCGTCCACCCGGCGGGTGATCCCGTTGATCCCCACGCCACGCCCGGTGAAGAACTGCCCGTAGTTCTGGTCCCCCAGCGGCACCATCGACACCATCTGGCGCGAGTATCCGGGCGTGGACGCGTTGGCGAAGTTGTTGCCCGTGACCTGGATCGCCACCTGGCTGGCGTTCAGCGCCGAGCGTCCGATGGCGAGCGAACTGGTAAGGCTCATGGAATGCTCCGGCGATCACGACCGAACATCAACCGACGACACCACCTGCACGCCCCCCCCCCCCCCCCCCCCCCCCCCCCCCCCCCCCCCCGCCAGCCCGCCGCGCCCGTAGGTCCCCGGGTGCGACATCCGCTGGCACACCTGCCGCACCAGGCCTTCCATGTGCGACGAGAGCGTCTCCGCCGCGCTCCGCACGGCCATGTGCTCGCCGTGCAGACGATGCAGGATCTCTCGCAGCGCCGCCGCCACGCTCGTCAGCCGCGACCGCACCGGCTCGGGCGCCTGCCGCGCCCCCCCCGAGAACGTCGGCTGCTCCTGCGACAGCCGCGCCGGCCCCTGAACCGCCGGCATCCGCACGATCGCCCCCACGATCCCCTGCCTCTGGCGCTCCAGCGCGGCGATCCGCTGCACCACCTCGTTCTGCTTCCCGATGCACACCCCAAGCCGCCGCATGTCCGCCGCGCCGATCGCCGCCTTGTGCTCGCCGGTCAGCACCAGCAGCCGCTCATGCTCCGAGACCATCAACCGCAGTGTCGCCTCGAGCTGCTCGAACGCGCCCATGGCGGGCGCCGCTCCGGCCGTCGATTTGGGTTGGGCCTGGATCACGCTGCCACCTCCACGCCCGCGCCGGTCGTTTCAGCCCGCAATGCCGCCCCGGCCCGGTACCTGTCCATCAGCCGTTCCGCGATCTTGTCCACCACCGGGAACCGCGCCGCCCGCACCATCCGCTGCGCCAGCTCCGCATCCGCCAATCCCTGGAACTGCTTCTCCGCCTCCGTCGGTGCAAACGGCGGCGCGGCGTGGTTGCTCTCCCGCATCTGCTTGAGCAGCGGCTGCACCAGACCGATCGCCACGAAGTTCTCCGCCGTTCGCCGGGCGAACGCCGCGGGCGTCTCATCGCCCGCCTGCTGCATCTTCCCCAGCACCGACCCGAAGTCCGAGGCCCCCGTGGACGCCGTCCCGCGCCCGAACAGCGCGCCATCCCCCGCCTGAACGGCGCTGCGGGCATCAACATTGAGCGTCGGTGCGTCCATGTCTGTGTGCCTATTCCCTGACAAACCGCGCGTGCAACCGCCCCGCCTGATGGATCTGCGCCAGGATCTGGATCTGCTCCTTCGCCGGCACATTCAACTGCTTGAACGCCTCCAGCAGGTCCTGGATGCGAGCCCGATCCGCGCCCGTCCCCGTCGTCCCGAACTCCGCCCAGTTCTGCTGGCTCACCCGCGGGTCCTGGGCGCTCGGCACGGGAGGCGGCGTCGTGGTCGTGATCACCAGCTTGTCGTTCCCGACGGTCACCGCCGAGATCTCCACATCCGCCGTCACCACGATCGACCCCGTCCGCTCGTTGACCACCACCATCGCCGGCAGGTCCAGCAGCGACGGGCTGAACTTCTTGCCCATCACGCTCGCCATGAACCCCGTCGTGTTCCGCTGCTCGGGGGCGGGGATCGTCACGTGCACCATCGTCTCGTCCACGGCCACCGCGATCGGCTCGAACGACCCCTCCGTCGCGTCCAGGTTCGCGTGCAGGTCGTTGATCTCGCTGGCGATCGTCCGCGCCACCTGGTACGACCGAAACGGCGGCCGCAGGATCAGGTTGAAACTCTCCCCGACCCGCGCCGGCCGGATGTCCCTGGTCAGAACCGCCCCGCCCCGGATCCGCCCGGACGTGGGAACGTCCGTCTCCTCGATGATGATCGGCCCGGACGCCATCGCGAAGATCGGCGACTTGGGCGTCGGACCCAGCAGCGGGCTGATGATCAGCGTCCCGCCCTTCAGGCTCGAAGCGCTGTGCGACACCTGCACGAACACATCCAGCGCATCCCCCTCGCGCCCCCCGCCCTCCGGCACGGTCACGCTCAGCGTTACAAGCGCGGCCGACTTGGAGTTCGCAAGGTCCTTGAGCTCCCCGATCGGGTTCCCGTTGTTCTTGTACACCTCGGCCAGCGGCCGCGCCAGGGCCAGCTCCTTGCCGCTGTCCCCCGTCTTGTTCAAGCCCGTCACGATCCCGATCCCCCGAAGCGTGTTGGTCATCTGCCCGTCGAGGCGGACAAACTCCTGGATGCTCACCACCGGGTTCTCACGCCGCGGTCGCATCAGGCTCCCGGGCACCAGCGCCGGCGCCACAACCGGGGCGACCGCCGCCGGCCGATTGGCCCCCAGCGGCGAAGCCGTTTGCGCAAATCCCGCGCTCGCCAGCGCACAACCGATCATGATGGAAAACAGGCATCGTGCCATAGGAGGTGCATCCTGCAATGTCCGCCGGTCGGCTCGCAACCCGAGTGCCAACCGTTCCGCCCGGCCGACCGGCTCCGCGGCCGCCCTCTCACCCTTCACTTCTCTCACCTCTCACCGCCTCAGAAGTTGAAAATCGTCTCCAGCACCCGCGGGATCAGCCCCTTCTCCGCGTTGTTCTTCACGTCCCCCTCGTGCATGATCCGCATCTCCAGCCCCGCCAGTTGGCTCGACTGCACCGTGTTGTTCCGCGTGATGTCCTCCTCGCGGCACGAGCCGGAGAGCACCATCGTCGTGATCTCCTTGTCCGTCTGGATCGACTCCCGGGCCTCCAGCACCAGCGTCCCGTTGGGCTTGACGTCCACCACCGTCGCGGTGATCTTCGCCTGCACCTGGTCCTTCCGGTTGAACTTCGAGTCCCCCTTGTACTTGTTCCCGCTCTTCACCCCCAGCCCCGGCTTGACGCTCCCGATCCCCTCCTCCAGCGTCGCGCTCTCGATGAGCGACTTGAGCGACGGAAACTTCGAGAGCTCCGCCGTCAGGTTGTAGTCCTTCTTCGTGTCCACCGTCTGCGCCAGGTTCTGCACGCTCGACTCGTTGACGATCACCTCCACCAGGTCGTGCTTGGCGTACTTCTTCGGCGGCGGCGCGCTCACCACGAACAGGCTCACCCCCTCCAGATGCTCCGCCGCATACCCCATAGGCGCGGCCGGCGCCTGCGCAGGCGGGGCTGGCTGTGGTGGGGGTGGGGGGGGGGGGGTTCCGGGTGTTGGCAGGGCCGGGATCGGCCGCACCGCCGGCGCCTGGGCCGCCGGCTGCGTGACCAGGTTCTGCCCAAACGCCGTCGTGCAGCACGGCACCAGAAGCGATCCGATCGCGCTCAAGAGGCACGCAAACGGGCGGCAGAGCGGGTGGTTCCTGTCCATGCTGGTCTCCTTGAGCACACGAGCCTCGATCACCTGTCCCGGCGGGATCCGACCCGTCCGCCGAGGGTCCGGATGGACGGGTCCGCCCCCGTCCGCCCGACCGCATCGCCGACGCCCGCGGCATCCGTGCCATCGGACGCGGGCGACGAGGTGGGGGGGATGGACGATTGGTCGGTTCCGTCGTCGGTCAGCATCACCGCCCGCCCCGGCCCCGACATCCGGGCCGTGAACGTCCGGTCCGATCCGTCGAGTTTGAGCTGCACCCGCTCCCCGTCCCGGGCCTGGGCCATGGCCCGGGCCTTGGCCTTCACGCTCATCCCTCCCGAGAGCACATGCACCCACACGATGTCCCCCCGCTTGCACACCACCGGGGCCGTCACATCCGCGGTCGTCACGATCGCCCCCGCTGCGATCGGCCGCGCCGCGACCTGCCCGACGGCCTCCTCGAGCGTGACCGAGAGCCGCGCGTTGGGCGGCAGCCACTGCCGCCCGACCTCGACCATCTCCTCCGCGATCGCCTGCCCGCGCGTGACGGGAGCCCGGGCCGTCACCACCGTCCGGTTCACCAGCGCCCGCGTCCCCACCAGGCGCGTCTGCGTCAGCCGGTCCCCCTCGTAGATGAACACGTTCACCGGCGTCCGGGCCGAGGCCCCGCCCGACGAGGGCTGCACATCCACCCGCCGGTCCCCCGCCCCGCTCGTCACCGCCTGCGACAAGAACGCCTCATCCGGCGAGTCGAACGCCACGCGCAGGTCCTCCCCCGCCACCCCGTACAGCGCGGCCAGCCTGGCCCCGATGGCCCCGCGAACCGTCCCCGCATCCGCCCCGCCGATCGCCTCCGGCACCGCCGACAGCGGCCCGGGGTCCACCGTCGGCCCGCCCGAAGGCCGGGGCTCCATCGCCCCGTTCCCATCCGTCACGCGGCAGCTCGACCCCCGCAGCGTCGTCCTCGCCCACATCACCCCGGCCGCGTCCATCGCCGCCCGCACCTGCGAGATGGAGATCATCACAAACCCCGCCGACCTATCCAGCCGCCCAACCTCGATCTGCCCGATCGCCGTCCCCTCGGGCGTCGTCGGCGGATCAACCTCGGCGACGTCCGAGACCACGATCGCCCGCGGCCCTTGCGCATCGGCTCCCGCGGCGACGACCGCCGAGTTCTTCAGCACCACGCTCACCTGCCCCCCCTCCGCCCGGCGCGGCCCCGCCCCCAACCGCACCCCCCGCCGGCGACCCCGCCCCCACCCCCCCCGGCAGGACCTGCCCCGCCGCGATCCGCTTGAACCGCATGTCGATCTGCAGCCTCGCCTCCTGCACCAGCGTGACGTTGTACAGC
>CALMPG010000052.1 GCA_937871915.1 uncultured Phycisphaerales bacterium | reverse complement strand
GCGTGGGATCGGCGGTTGAAGGCCGGGCTGGGATGGGGGCATGGGCGAAAGCAGTGGGACGGGGCTGAACTGTTGCGACGGGCAAACGTGGCCACGGGCGTTCCGCTGGTCTTGGCACGAGCGCGGATCGGCGGGATCGTTTGGGAGATGCTGGTGCTGGAGTTTGTGCCCGGGCCGACGGTGCTGGAAGTTCTGGATCAGGTTGCGAGGGGAGAGGGGCCGCCGGTGCGCGTGCAGCATTCGATCGCACGCGCGGTGGGGCGGCAGGCGGGGATGTTTGGGTGTGTGATCGCCAACCGGGACTACAAGCCGTCGAATCTCGTCGTGGTGTCGGCGGATGAGGAGGATGCGACGATCGCGGTGATTGACAGTGTTGGGGTGTTTCAGCCGCTGATGTGGCGGGGCGTGCCCGGGGTCTTGAAGACGTTTGTGGTGGAGGCGATGGGGTGCGGAGTTGCCCCGCGGCGGACGCTCATGGCGCGGGTAGTTGAAAGTGCGGCCCCCCGCATGAATGTCCCGAAACTCCCGCCCGTTCGGTTTCTCCAGCGACCCACGCAGAAACTTGCGCGTGAAGCCCTGCAGAAGAGAGGCCCAGCGCAGCAGATTGATCGCACCATGCGGTGGATACGAAGATGGCTGTGGGAGCAGACGACCGCTGCGGTGAGAGTTCATGGCGATCCGAGGCCGCGGGTGGATCCTCTGCGGGGGCGGTAGGGGTTGGGTGACGAAGGGTCGTCGGCGCTCCGGGCCGGGAGTCCGATCGCGGACACCCAGGGCTTGCTCGCCCCCCCCCCGAGGCTCGCTGCGCCCCGGGCAACTCTCGTGGGCACTCCGTGCCGAAGGCGTGGGGGCGGCGGCCGCGCCGAACGTGCGCCGAACGGTGGTGTCGGTAGCGCGAGGGGGATGCGGGCGTTACCATTGGTGGATATGCCCAGCCCTGCCGTGCCTGCCAATCGGATGACGACGCGGACGTATGTGCGCAATGGCGTGCGCGTGGAGGCGGGGGAGGGTGAGTCGGCGGGGGCGTCGAAGAAGAAGGGGAAGAAGGAGTACGACTTCACGGCGAGGAAGGAGGGCGTGGAGGCGCGGTGTCGGGTGATCGTTGGGGATTGCCGGGACACGCTGGCGGAGTTGCCGGAGGCGAAGCGGTCGGAGCTGGACCTGGTGTTTGCCGATCCGCCGTTCAACTGGAACCGGGCGTACGACAAGTGGGACGATGCGCTGGCGGAGGATGACTACGTTGCGTTCACGTTCGACTGGCTGGACTTGTGCATCAAGGGCTTGCGGCCGGGGGGTGCGCTGTGGGTGAACATTCCGGATGACTGGGCGGCGGAGATCGTGTGCTTCTTGAAGGGGCGGATGTCGCGGAAGCCGGCGGCGGCGGTGGAGATGCAGAACTGGTGCGTGTGGCACTACCGGTTCGGGCAGAACGCGGTGGAGCGGTTCATCAACTCGAAGGTGCATGCGCTGTACTTCACCAAGCCGGAAGAACCCGCCGCGGAGCGTCGGGGTACCCAAACCGCACCCGCCGCGGAGCGTCGGGGTACCCAAACCGCACCCGCCGCGGAGCGTCGGGGTACCCAGACCGCACCCGCCGCGGAGCATCGGGGTACCCACACCGAGCCCGGCGCGGAGCGGCGGGGTACCCGGACGTGGAATCCGAAGGCGATCGCGGAGATGTCGGATCGGGCCGCGATCTATGGGGACAAGCGGACGCTGAGCAAGAAGGATGGGATGCCGGCGAAGATGCGGGTGCCGATGGATGTGTGGTATGGGCAGTTCTGGGGGCGTGTGCAGGGGAACAACACGGAGCGGCGGCACTATCACGACAACCAGTTGCCGGAGGTGTATCTGGAGCGGGTGGTGCGGGCGTGCTCGAATCCCGAGGACCTGGTGCTGGATCCGTTTTTGGGGAGCGGGACGACGGGGGTGATGGCACACGCGCTGGGGCGGAACTTCATTGGGTGCGAGTTCAGCGCCGAGAACGCCAAGCACGCGGTGGAGCGGATTCAGGCGGGGCCGGTGCGGCTGGGGGCGGGGATCGGGGGGAGTTCGGCGATCTTTGAGAAGCGGCGGGAACTGAGCGAGCCGAACCCATAACGCGGCGCGGGGTGTGGGTTGCAACGGTTGTGCGGGATGTGCGGGGGGCCGCCGGGGATGGGGGAGGGTTTGGCGCGGGGTGCGCTGGGCGGGGGACGATGGGGTGGCATTCTGAGAGTGTGACGCGGCCGGACGGGTCGTGCGCTTTTCAGAAAGGTCTCCCCATGCGTTCACTCCTTGCTGCCCTTGCCGCGCCGCTGGCCCTCTCGATGCTGGCTCCCTCGACGGCGCAGGCTGTGTTCATTCAGGGGAACGGCGCGGCGAGCACGGAGAACCTTGGGCGTTTCACGGGGCAGGTGACGTACACGGCGAACACGATGACGACGGGGACGCTCTCGATCTCGCTGACGAACACGAACACGCCGATCGAGGGCGGGTTCATCACGGGCGTGGTGTTCAACATACCGGGATCGGATGCGCTGGCGAGCGCGACGCTGGCAACGACGGCGCACTCGGGGTTTCTGGACCTCGGTTCGGAATCGGCCGCGCCGTTCGGGACGTACGACGCGGGGGCCGCGCTGGGCGGGGCGTGGCTCGGCGGCGGCTCGCCCAACGGGGGCATCGCGGCGGGGACAACGGGGACGATGACGTTCACGGTGAGCGCGGCGGACGCGTCGTCGCTGATGGCGGAGCAGTTCGTCGGGGCGAGCACGATGGTGGTGCGGTTCAAGGGATTCGCCAATGGGGGCTCGGACAAGGTGCCGGTGCAACTGATACCGGCGCCGGGCGCCGTGGCGCTGGCGGGGATGGGCGGACTTCTGCTGGTCCGCCGTCGTCGGAAGTGAGTTGTGTTTGGGAGGCGATCGCACCGAGTGTCGCCAGACCACCCAGATTCACTGCAAACAACACCCTGACATGAACGCGAACCGCCGAAAGGCGGTTTTTGCTTGGACATTCCGCGGGTGCGTGCTAGATTGCGAGAGTCGGTGGTTATGTGACTATCGAGGTCGTGGGGCATTCTCTCACCTGCCCCGAAGCACATCTTGAAGGGTTGTTGCCATGCGTTCATCTCTCGCGCTGGCGGTTGGTATCACCACCGTCTCGTTGTTGTCCGGCGTTGCCGGGGCCAGTTTCGTCCAGATCCAGTCCAACTCTCCGGGGAGCACCGACGGGCTGGGCAAGTACGTCGGCTCGATCACGTACACCGCCAACACGGTGACCAGCGGGACGCTGGTGATCTCGCTCACGAACACGAACACGCCGGTCGAGGGCGGGTACATCACGGGCGTGGTGTTCAACATTCCGGGGATCGACGCGACGGCGAACTCGGCGCTGGCGAGCGCGAATCCGTCCGGGTTCTTGCAGCTCGGCCCGACGGCCTCGGCGTCGCCGTATGGCACGTACGAGGCGGGCGCGGCGCTGGGCGGATCGTGGCTCGGGGGCGGCTCGCCGAACGGTGGGGTGGGCGTGGGCCAGACGGGGACGTTCACGTGGACGATCACCGCGGCCGACGCGGGGAGCCTGACGGCGAACTCGTTTCTTGTGGGCGGCTCCTCGCCCGCGCCGCTGGTGCGGTTCAAGGGCTTCGCCAACGGCGGGTCGGACAAGGTGCCGGGGCAGTTGATCCCGACGCCGGGCGCGGGCGTGCTGGCCGGGTTGGCCGGGCTCGTCGCGATGCGTCGTCGCCGCCGGTGAATGAGTGTTGAGTCCAGATGTGGGCGGGCCGCGGCGATGCCGCAGGGCCATCGCATTATCGAGCAAGAACGACGCGATGATGGCGCAGGGATTGCGGTGGTTCGGGGATGATGACCAC
>CALMPG010000051.1 GCA_937871915.1 uncultured Phycisphaerales bacterium | reverse complement strand
TGCTCACACCCTATCTCCCCAGCACCCTTTCTCGGCTCCCCGGCCGAAACCGCTTGAGCTAATCTGGCGTTGTGGTGTCAACATCCGGCGAACCACGCGTTCAGGAAGTCGAAGATGTCCTGGACCTGCAGGCCGCCGGAACGGTTGAAGTCCGCCGCCAGCGATCCGGAAAACCACACGTTCAGGAAGTCGAAGATATCCTGAACTTCCAGCACACCGTTGCCCCCGAAGTCGGCCGGGCATGCTCGGACCCTCAGGAACGACGCGTTGTTTCCCAGCGTCGTGGTGGTGCCCGTCGGCACCGCCTTGAGACGCAAGGAAAAGTAGTAGTACCCGTCCGCGCAATACGTCCCCTTGTCCTGCGGAGTATGCAGGTACAGGCTCCCGGTGAACGTCCCATCGGCGTTCAGATCGACCGGATCGCCGAGCCTCGCGAGCACCCGCAGCCCGTTGAGCACGATCGCCATGTTCCTCGACGTGTCGGCGTTGTCGGTCGTGCCCGTGAGCACGAAGTATCCGATGGGGCTTCCTCGCAGCATCTGGAACGCGGTGTTCGCCTTCCACAACTCCGCGGACCCCTCCACGATCGGCTGCCCGGAAGACGCGATCACCACGCCATTGCGCACCGCCCACGCCGCACCGTCGGCATTCGTGCCGACCGCGTACCAGTCGCCGTTGGCCTCCATGTACGCGTCCCCGATCCCGCCCACGGCCGAGGCGAACGCCGAACCCGCAATCGGTGTGCCCACCTGAACCTTCACGTTGGAATCGACGGCCACCGTCGCGACTCCGGAGATGCGACCCAGAACCAGCCAATGTGCGCCGTCGGCGCTCGTGGTGAGTCCCACAAGGTTGTTCACCGTCGTCCATGGCAGCATCGCTCCGCCGGGCTGCTCGCCGGCCACCGTCGTCCCCGCCAGCAGGAGCGAGGATCCCGCGCCGGCCGTGGAGTACGCCCCATAGGGCCCGTTGGCCGTCGTGCCCGTCGCGTCGGACACCGCGCCAAAGAGCACGCTCCCGTCATTCAAGATGTTTGCGCTGGTAACCGTGCCCCCCGCCATGCCCGCGCCGCCCGGAAGCGTGTCGCCCGCCGCGGCAAGGGTGTCCAAACTCGTTCCGTTCCATCTGATGATCTTCTGTCCGCCCGCGCTCGAGCCAGACGCCATCGCCCACTGCCCCGCCGCGTTGATCCGCGGGATGCTCTGAAGGAGGTTCGTGCCGAGCACATCCCCCGTGGTCGTGGCCGACACGCCGTCGCGCGCCGCGATCGCATTGCCGAGAATGTTCAGCCCGGATCCGATCACCACCACGTTCGGGCTCGGCGACAGGTTCGTGGACGCCCCCACGACCCACACGCTCCCGCTCGGCGCATGATAACTCCGCACATTCAGATTCGAGAACCGCGGATCGGCCTGCGCCCCCGCGCCACCGGGTATCGTCATGGGCAGCGCCGACCTCGGCGATGTCGGCGCATGCGTCACGATCGCGATCACCATTTGCACCGGATCCCCCCTCACCACCGCGGCCGCGCCCACGACGCAACCCGCCGCCGCCAGGATAGTCCCTACCGCACGATCAACTCCCGCACATGAACTACGCATCGCATCCTCCGGGCCGGCCCGAGCCAGACGAGCCCCCCGCCCGTCTCGCCCAGGCACCGAGTCTACCACACACCCCACGATTTCAAGCTGACAGGCGGAATTGCGGCTCGTGTTCGCAAGAACACGCCCCCCCCCCGGCGGCGGACGGCCGCGGCCCCCCGGTCGCGGGGGGGGTGGGAGACCACAACCGCCACATCGGTGTGAAACCCGCTGGCCTCGGCGGTCGCTGCGTTGATGCCGAGCTCCGCGATGTGCGGCCCGGCGGTCGCGGGGACGCTGGTCTCGAACGTCCAGTTTGCGATGGTGTCCGCGTTGACAGCCGGGGCGGCGGCGAACAAACACATCGCCGCGCCAATACACTTGAGTGCTTTCATGGTGTACTCCAACTCCTTTGATACAGGTTTCTGTGCTGGTACAAACTGGTTGAACGAATCGAACGGAAATCCGATCCCGTGTCGAAATGGCGGGGGATCGCGATCGAGCGAAACCGACTGGTGCAGCCGACCTCTTTGCGGAACGTCCGGTAGGCGTTTGTAGTGACCGAACCGCGGCGTGTTGGCAGCCGATCTTCAAGTCTACCGGAAAACCACCCGCAAACCACCGAAACTGCTGTCGGAAGAGACCTTTCGCCGGCCAAGATTGCGCAAGCAGAGACGGCCCCGGGGCCGTCGCGGGGAAACGCACCCGCGGCCACCGCTGGCCCATCCGATGGACTCTGGGGCTTTGGGCAACTTCGAGCCCGGGCTATCGGCGTTCGGGCCCCGCCCCCGCACCGTCTCCGCGGGGTTGGGCAAGGGAGATCACGGAATAAACCCGTGATTGGGACCGCTGGCCGAATACGCCGAGTTGGCGTTGACCTCGGGCGTGCCGTTGGAGCCGCCGACCCACTTGCTCCCGGAGGGATACCAGGGAATCGGGTCCGACCACGCCTTCTGGTTCTTCATGAGCGCCACGTGGCCGTCGAAGTACCCGACGTTGATCGAGTCCTTGTTGCCGTGGCGGAAGGTGAGTTGGACGTTGACGGGGAAGGAGTTCGGGGCGACGGTATTGCGGCCGTATGCCCGCGATCCGTTGAAGGTGGGGCCGGAGTCGATGAACGTGCCGCCGGCGGGCGAAGGGTTCAGGTTGATGTGGGTGTCGGGTTGATCGGGAAAATACCGGGTGCCATCCAGGGCGACAGACTTTTGGGCGGGTTGCGTGCCGACTTTGTCAATTCGCGGATAGAAATTGGTCGTCGACTCCACGGGCGCAGTGAAGTTGTAGTACAGAGTCGATCCGCGATATCGAAGCGAGTTCGCCACGGTGCTGTTCGGCAACCAGTGAAAACTCCCCGGGCTGAGGTACGACGAAACCTTGACGGGGTTGAAGTCCGCCTGAAAGTCCGGCAGATCGGGAGGAGCCGGGTTGTCGAAGTACGGTTGAGAGAGCGTGTTTGCCGAGGGACATCCGAGCTTGTTGAAGATCATTCGCATGCGCTTGGCGCGATTGATCGGGAGGCCGAGCGAAACACCCATGATCGGGCTGATCCAGTCATGGCTCTGGGTCTGCGTTTCCTCGGTCTTGTCGAACGCGAGGCTATTGGGATTGACCTGGGCCTCCGCTCCGGAGGTTGTTGGCGAGGCGTAAAGATCCTTGTTCTCGGAGGCGTAGACCAGTTGCCCGGTGGCGAGCTGGCGCACATTTGACGCACAGGCGACGGCGCGAGCAGCCTCCCGAGCGCTACGAAGGCTCGGAAGAAGGATGCCGACCAAGAGTGCAATGATGGCGATCACGACAAGGAGTTCGATGAGCGTGAACGCCGAAGTTCGTGCTGGCTTCATGGCGGAGTTCGTCCTGAATCGTGGGTGTCGATTGGTCATTGCTTGGGATATTTCTGAAAACTTGCGGGCTGGGCTGTCAGTACTCCCGAGTCCCGATCGAAAGCCTTGATGGGTACGTTGAGCGCCCCGATCATGCGCTTGCCGCTTTCCGACACCCTCCAGGCTCCGGTTTGCTCGTCTTTTGAAATCTGAATGAGCGCGATCTCCGACTGTGCGCCCGGTCGACCCGCGGGCAAGATCAAACCCGCGTCCCGGTAATCGGGAATCGAATACACGACTCCGGTTTCAGCGTCGATAAGCGTCATCGAATACTGGATTTCCAATCGATCGCCGGACATCGATGTCCACGCAATCAGACCAGCTCCTCCCATGAGCCCGATAGCGATTACCGCAATTTGCCACGGCCGCGCATTCGCCATCGTTTGATGCTCCACAAGACTGGTGGCCACTCCGAACCGAAGCAAGCGTATCCGGCCGGGATGATCAGCAGCGGAACTAGTACCCACACATTCTACTAACACTTCGTCGGCCCATTGACGACACTCAAGACAACGGCGGCTCGCATCCGAAGGACGCGAGCCGCCGCAGGCTTGGGTACGGGATCTTCGCGAGCATCAGGAGCAGCCTGCAAACCAGGCGTTCAGGAAGTCGAAGATGTCCTGAACCGCGAGGCCTCCGCCGTTGAAGTCGGCGTCGGCGATGCATCCGCCGGGGAGGGGCGTGCCGACGCACCCGGCGAACCAGTCGTTGAGGAAGTCAAAGATGTCCTGAACTTCGAGTGAACCGCTGCCATTGTGATCCGCGGGGCAGTCGCCAAGCGTCGAGTTCTGGCTCAGGACGTACCCGCACCCGTTTGAGACTTTCACGGTGTAGATACCGCGGTCAGAACTGGCCAGCGACGAGATCGCGAGTGCGCTGGTCGTCGCGCCGCTGACGGTTCCGCCGCCGGTGGATGCGCCACCCGCGCCGTCCGAGACCACCGACGTCGCGTGCTTCCACTCGAAGGAGAGCGGCGCGGCGTAGTCGTAGCCGGACGCGGGGGTGACGGACATGGATGCTGAACCGCTGACCACGAGCATTTGGCCATGCGGAGGTTGGACGGCGATCCACGGTTTGCCAGAGTCCGACCAGCGACCGAGATTCGTGGCGGACACGCCGCCGGCGATTGAGAACACGCCGCCCGCAACGATCTCCTGGCTGGGAAGTCTCGCAAGAGACAGTATCTCAGAGGATGAACCGGCAACACCACCGGCGAGGGAGGTCCACGCCGAGCCCGTCCACTTGGCCGCCCGATTCATGGAAGAGGATCCACTGGCGGCGAATGCCCCACCGACAATCAGCTTATTGCTGGTCAATGGGAGGATTGCCTGTACCGATCCATCGAAACCGGAACCCAGAGCGGACCACGCGGTGCCGTCCCACTGGGCGATGCCCGATGCGCCGGTGACGCCGGACACTGATGTGAAGGAACCGCCCACGATCAGGTAGCCACTCGGGTTGGAGGTGGCCAAACAAAGGACGGCGTTGTTGCCGACTCCGGAGGTGCCCATCGCGGACCAGGAAGAGCCGTCCCAGAGGGCGATGCCGTTGCCGATGCTCGATCCGTTGGCCTGCGTAAATGAGCCGCCCACGGCGAGGGCCCCGTTTGGATCGACCGCGAGCGCGTGGACATTGCCGTTGGTGCCGCCACCGATTTGCGACCATGCAAAGCCGTCCCACAGTGCAAGGTGGTTGGCTGTCGATCCGCCTGCCTGAGTGAAGTCGCCGCCGATGGCCAAGTACCCATCGATCGGATCGGTCCCGATGGCCCGCACTCGGCCGTTGGTTCCTGCGCCGAGGGCCGTCCAAGAAGTTCCGTCGAACCGGGCGATGTTGGAAGCGGACGTTCCCCCAATGCTGGAGAATGAACCGGCGGCCAGCAAGGTGTTGTCATTCGAGTCCACCGAGAGCACATCTACGCTGCCGGAGATACCGGAGGCGATGGTGGTCCAAGTCGCACCGTTCCAACGGGCGATCGCGGAGGTTCCGCCATCGGCGTAGGCGATCACCAGCGCGGCCGGAAGTGGGCCGCTCGAGGACGCGCCGTCGTGGTCCCACGTGATGGCAGAGCGAACAACGGTGCTTGACGATGGGGGCGTTGCGCCGCCGATCCAGCCGGGGCCGCAGGTAGCGGCGGTCTGGGTGCAGGAGACGATGGCATCGAACTGGGCCTTGTCGGCAGCGTCGAGAATGCCATCGAGGTTGAAGTCGAGCTCGACGCGGTAGGCCGAATCACCAATCGCATGACCCCATGCTGAAGACGCCGTGATAGCATCGACGCAGTCAACATCACTATCATTATCAACGTCGCCAAACGACCCAGAGCCCAAACCTGCCGAGAGAAATGATTGCATAGTTGTCACATCCGCTGCGGTGATGGCTCCGTCGCGATCAAAGTCCCATCTCACCAAGTTCGCTGCTTCGGTGGCGCCACTCGTTCCGACAATGGCGGACAGTGCCGTCGCATCTGCTGAGGTAAATCGGCCATCGGCATTAACATCAACTTGGGCGTCAGTAAACGCGACAACTTGGCCCCACCCCAGCGTGGTCGCACCAGAAACCTCATACGTTGTGTTCCCTCGAATCGTCGGAATTGCCGGATTCGACAAGTCCAGCGAAAGCCCAGTGCTGGTTGCTACCCCATTCGGAGTGACGATTATCCAACCAACTCCGCCCGGCCGCGGAATGGCACTGATAAGGCGAGGAGTCGTGCCTGGAATAATCGGAACGGGGTACTCGATCACGTCACCGATCACAACGTCGAGAGGTTCGATGTACACCGTCGGGCCAACCCCGGCGTAGCCTCCGCCAAATCCTACCACATGCGGGGTACAATACCACTCGCCCGGCAAGACGTATTGAACGCTGCTGATGAGGATTCCACCCGAGTAGAAGCCGATGCTTCCCTGAGCATACGCGTTGTACGCCCCGTGCAATTCTGCGGGCGCAGAAGCCGTAGCGCTAACGGCCCCGCCAGCCACTTCGGTGTCACACTGTCCATCCCCCGCAGAGGTGTAGATCGTGTCACACGAGTCGTAACAAGGATAACCGCACATGTGTCCAGCGAACTCGGCGTATCCCACCGCCATCGCGATGGCACAAACTTGACTATACGTCATCGTCAGAGTGCCCGACGCCGGCAAGATTAGAGTTTCGCGGCGAAGCTGCGCGCCAGCGGAGGCGCAGATGGCAAACGACAGAAGGACGACGAGCACTCGGTGCATGTGTTTTCCCTTGTTCATTGGAGAGTGGTTAAGGAATGACATGACCCAACATCGCGCAGCATACCTAAAGGGATGTTCCTGTGCAAGTGCACAGCCATGTCTGTCAGAACTCGACTCAAGTTCTTCAATCGGCGTTCTGCGTAGAACGCAGACGACAGACTATCCACCGACTGGGGATGAGATTCCAATCGGTGGCGTCCGCGCTAATAATCCTAACGATGGCCGAACCACCCGAACGACTCTGATGCAAAGCACTCACCTATGGTGCGGTCGGCGGTCGGACGGCAGGGGTCAACCCGTGCGTGGGCGCACCGGCGGAGTCGGCGACGATGAGGTCCACCACCACCGGGTAGTGATCGCTGCAATACCCGGCGGGGGGCTGGGTCTTGCGCCAGTCCACGCCCTCGGGGCGTTGGAGCGTGCCAAGGACGAAGCGGGAATCCAGGGCGACCATGGCCGCGCCGGGGGCGTTGACGAGGATGTGGTCGATCGTCCGACCGGAGACGTGGGACGTGAACTCGGTGGACTCGACGCCGCCGGGAACGCCCGTCATCGCGCTCACAAGGCCGCCGCCGGTGTAGATCTCGACGGGCGACTCGGTCATGCGGGCGTTGAAGTCGCCCAGCACGAGCACGGGCCGGCCGGGGTGGTCCTTCTCGAACTCGCGAACGAGCGAGAGGACCTTGGCGGCCTCGGCCTCTCGCTCGTAGCCGTAGTACGGGCCGGACTTGTGGTGGACGACGAAGAACGTGATGTCCACGGCCTTGGCCCCCTCGCGTGCGGGAACCGAGACCGTCGCACGCAGCGGCGAGCGGTGCAGGACGATGGGCTTGCCCGCCTCCGGGTTCTTCTTGTTGCCCAGGTTGTTCGGGTGGACGGCGTCGAGCGCGACGCCGGGCCAGTTCTTCTCATCGCTGATGGGGAATCGCGAGAGCAGGGATTGCTCGATGCCGCGCCCGTCGCCGGCGTCGAGGGAGCAGACGTAGGCGTAGCCCATGTCCTTGAGGTACTCATCGCGGAACCTCGTGAGAACTTCCTTGGACTCGATCTCCTGCAAGGCGATGATGTCGGCGTTGATCTTGTGGATGGCCTCCGCGGCGGCCCGGCGATGGGCCGCGGGCTTGACGGCCGTTCCGCCGCCGGAGCCGCCCGCGGGGAGGGCGTTGTCGAAGAAGTTCTCGATGTTGTAGGTGGCGATGCGGACGGGCGCGCCGGTGGTCGGCTTGGCGATGGGATCAACGCGCCCGTGGCGGACGACGCCCTTCATGGGCTCGGCGGCGGGGGGCGTCGCGGGGGGCGCCGCGCCCGCGGGCTTCGCGGACGCTGCCGGGGCGGCGGTCGGCTGGTCGAGCGCGTACATCGTCGCCGCGCCGGCGCCGATGGCGACCACGAGGACCGTGATCCACAGCGCCCCGATGGATGAGCGAGAGGCCTTGGCGGACTGGCCGCGGCACTCCTCGCCAGTGTCCTTGTGGTGGTTGTGATTGCCGCAGCAGGAATGGCCCATGGGGTGCTCCGTGTTAAGGAATGGTATGTGAGTCTCCTCGCGTCTACGCGAGAGGCTCTCTCAGGCCCGCAAGGCGGGCCAGGGTGGCGATGGGGAGCGGGGGGATGAGCATGGTGTTGGGGTGTTGGCCGAGCACCGCGGCCGCCGCGGTGTATCCGCTGCGGGTGGCCCCCTCCATGGTGGCGGGCCAGCCGGTGTCGGTGTAGTCGCCGGCGAGAATGATGCCGGAGGGGCCGGTGGCCCGGGGACGGATCTTCTCGATACCGGGAGTCGGGGCGAAGGTGGCGAGTTTTTCCTTCACGGCCCGCACGCTCACAAGGGTCGCGTCGCGCGAGGCGGGAAGGCAGGCGTGGATGTCGGCGAGGACTCGCTGGCCGATCTGTTCCTCGGTGAGGGGGAGCCAGGCGTCGGCCGTGCTGATAACGGCGTGCAGGTATGTGCCCTCGGCGTCCTTGCGGAAGAGCCACTGCGTCGGACGATCCACGAGGACGGCGTGGGGGTGGTTGGGGAGAACGGGGCGATCGAAGGTGAGATGGACGCCGAGGATCGGGCTGTGGGTGAAGGCGTCGAGCCGGGCGAACCGGTCGTCGCCGGCGCGGCAGCCGTCGGAGATCATCCGATTGACACGCTCCACGGGCACGGCGCAGACCACGAACTCGGCGGCATGACGCTCGCCGGAGGTGGTGGTCGCGCCGTGACGGTCGATGGACTCGACGCCCTCGCCCAGGAGCACGCGCCCGCCGGAACGCTCGATCAGCGCGCCCGCGTTCTCGTACAGGTCGAGGAGCGGCACCCCGGGAACGCCGATGTCCGCCGCGACGGTGTTGGCGAGGAAGCCCTCTTGGAAGACGTGCAGGGCAACGGCCGCGCTGACGCGATCGGTGTCGAGGTTGCACGCGCTGACGACGATGGGCGACCAGAAGCGGCGGATGAGGCGGTCGGTCTGGCCGGCGACCCCGAGGAAGGCCGCGAAGGTCTCGCCCGCGTGGCTTCGCCGATCGACGCGCAGGATGCGCGAGCAGGCGCGGGCGATGCGGAGCTTCTCGCCGAGCGACAGAAACGAAGCGCCGAGGAACGAGCGAGTGAAGTGGGCCGGGGCGGGGAGGGCGCCCGGCCCGATGGTGCTCGTGCGCCCGCCCTCCTCGATCCAGTGCTGCTCCCGGTGCCAGACGATCTTGTCGCGGACGCCCAATCGGCCGAGCAGGTCGAGGTAGTTGGTGCAGCACCCGAGGACGACATGCTGGCAGTTGTCGAGCCAGCGCCCGGATCGGACATCCTGGAACGACGTCGCGCGTCCGCCGAGTTTCTTGCGGGTTTCGAGCAGCGTGACGGGGACGTTGCGCTCGGCCAGGCGGATGGCGCAGGCCATGCCCGCGAGGCCGCCGCCGATGATCAGGGCTTCCCCACTCACCGTTCACCTCGGTTGCAGCACGCACGGGCGGGCCAGCCGCCCGTGCCGCCCGGAGCAGAGCGGGCGGCGCTCACCAGCGACCAACCTTGGCCCACAGGGCCGCGCCGAGGGCGATGGAGACCTTCTTGGCGCCCGCAAGGCGGACGCGACGTTCGCCGGCGATGCGCGACGGCTCCCGCTCGATGAGCGTCAGAATGCCGGCATAGATCCGGGTCATGGCCCAGAGCGTCGGGGCGCAGGCGGGGTCGATCATCGACTCGAGATCGGCCGAGGCGTCGTAGTGCTCCCTGGCGATGCGGCATTGGTCGAGCACGAGCCGGGTGCAACGGCCGTCGTCGCGCCACAGACGGAGATCCTCGCCGGTGAGGCGATTCGCACCGAGAGCCGACGCGGGGATGTACACACGCGAGGGCGTTTCATCGAAGTCCTGCGCAAAGTCTCGCAGGATGTTGGTGCGCTGAAAGGCCTGGCCGCGCCGCAGGGCGAGTTCGCGGGCCTTCGCCGCGTCGGCGCCCTCGCGCAGGCCCCAGATCCACAGGCAGGCCAGACCCGCGGTCCCGGCGACGCGATAGCAGTACAGGGACAGCGCATCGTCGTCGGGATAGGTGTCGTGGTCGAGGTCGCTCTCGAGGCCGTCGAGCATCTCGGAGAAAATGATCGGGTCGATCGGGTACGAGGCGCACGTGGCGGCAAAGGCGGGCCACCACGCGTCCATGTCGGCGCCGGGCGCTTCGCCCCCGAGGCAGCGTTCGGTGAGCCCACGGAACTCGGCGAGATTCCTCCGACGCTCGTCGAGAGGCTTGTGCTCGTCGGCGAGGTCATCCGCCGCCCGCATCCAGGTGTAGATGGAATAGATCGCCCCGCGCCGGGGATCGGGCGTCAGGCGCAGGCCGTGGTAGAAGTTCCGTGCCCGCTCGCGGGTAATGCGGGCGCAGGTCTCGAAGGAGTGGCGGAGCCGCGCGTCCTCAATCCCGGGCAGGGCCGGAACAACCGAGGTCGTCGGGCCCACGCGGGGACGCAGGGGGTTGGAAGTGGCGACGCCGGCACTGCCCAATCATTCGACTCCGCTGATGCTCGGCCCCCCGCCCCCCCGCCCCCCGCCGCTCAGGGACGGGAAGCCCCGAAGCGTTTCATGAGCCATGCCCGGCCAACGAGCAGGGCTTTCTCGGTTGAATCCAGCCTTGGACGATCCCAGAGCGTGGCACACCCCATCCGCCGAACGGCCCTGAGGATAGCGTCGCCCCCCGCACCGAACAGCCAAACCACCGGCCGAAGCCCCGAATCGAGGGAGCCCGGGAGGGGGCTGCCCGCAACCAGGATCTCATGGGTACGGTCAACCAGCGGGCGAACGCCACGGATGAACGGGACGCGGCAGCGTGGGTCGTCAGGCCGGTCGATGCAGTCCTTGAGCAGGTCGGGGGTGATTCCCGTCGGCCCGCCGTCCGGGCCGGTGATGGGAATGTACACCCGATCTCGCTCGCGGAGGTCGCGCCGGACATCCTGCCAGAAGTTGATGAGTTGCAAGCCCGTGCAGGTGGCATCGGACATGGCGTACAGGTGGGCATTCGCGGGATCGACCTCCGGCGGGGCGTGGCCGCCCAAGGTCAGGACGATGCGTCCCACGGGGTTTGCGCTGCGGGTGCAGTAGTCGAGCACCTCGGCCCAGGTCTGGTAGTGCGTGGAGGGGTCGGAAGCGATGCCCTTGCGCTGGTCCTGCACGAAGGCGTCGATGAGGTCCTCGAAGGGCTTGGGTGTGAGATGCTCGTGCCGGCGGGCGGTCTCGCGGAGGGCGATGTACACGGGGTGGGCGGGCCCGGGACCCTCGGGTGCAAAGCACTCGTGCAGCGAGGTGCGCCACCAGGCGAGCAGCCGCTCGGAGCGCGCGCGGGCCTCGGGGGTGCTGCCGGTCTCGTCGCCGAGGTCATCCGCCCAGCGGCAGAAGGCGTAGATCGCGCCGAAGTCGTCGCGGAGGTGCTTCGGCACCAGCGACGTCAGAACGCTGAAGTTCTCGTAGTGGGTCGTGGCGAGGCCGCGGCAGTAGGCGAGGGCCTCGGCGGGGGAGATGGGCGGGAGATCGCCGGTTCGTTCTTCGGCGGGGCCGATGAGCGGGAGCAGGTCGATCGGCGGGGTGCGAGGATCGAGCGTGATGGGTGCGGGTGCGGTTGCGGACATCGCACCAGCGTAGGGTGCGCGGCCGCGTTTATGATCTCCCCGCGGGAGACGGGGGCGAGCACGACATGGAACACCTGCCCGACACACTCCGACGGTTGTTCGATGCGCGCGGCTGGACGCCGTTCGCGTTTCAGGTGCGTGCCTGGGAAGCGTACCTTGCGGGGCGGAGCGGGCTGATCAATGCTCCGACGGGGGTCGGGAAGACGTGGGCGGCGTGGATGGGGCCGGTGATCGAGGGGGTGCGAGCCGGGGAGGCCGGGCGCGGGCTCGTGAAGCGAGGGCGATCGGCGGCGGTCGGGGCGCCGCTCCGCGTGTTGTGGATCACGCCGCTGCGGGCGCTGGCCGGGGATACGACGGCCGCGCTGGCCGAGCCCGTGGCGGAGTTGGGCCTGCCGTGGACGGTCGAGATGCGAACCGGGGACACGGCCCAGTCCGTGCGACGGCGACAGAAGGAGCGCCTGCCGACGGCGCTGGTGACCACGCCGGAGAGCCTGACGCTGCTCCTGAGCTACCCGGATGCCCGGGAGAGGTTCGCGTCGCTGCGGTGCGTGGTGGTGGATGAGTGGCACGAACTCATCGGCACCAAGCGCGGCGTGCAGACCGAGTTGGCACTCGCCCGCCTGCGGTCGCTCGTGCCCGCAGTGCGGACATGGGGCGTGTCGGCGACGCTGGGAAACCTGGAACAGGCCCGGGACGTGCTGCTTGGGCGCACGAATCCTGAAATGCGCACCGGGAGCGCGCGCCAAGGCGTTGAGCCCGTGCTGATTCGGGGCGATCTGCCCAAGGACCTGGCGATCGACACGATCATCCCGAAGGACATCGAGCGATTCCCGTGGGCCGGGCATCTCGGGACGCGGTCGGTGGGCGAGGTGATCGAGGCGGTGCGGGGGGCGACCTCGACGCTGCTGTTCACCAACACCCGATCGCAGGCGGAGTTGTGGTTCCGGAGGCTCATCACCGAAGCGCCCGACCTGCTCGGACAGGTGGCAATCCACCACGGGTCGCTGGACCGCTCCCTTCGCGCCAAGGTCGAGGCGATGCTCGACGCGGGGAGATTGAAGTGCGTGGTGTGTACTTCGAGCCTCGACCTGGGTGTGGACTTCGCGCCGGTCGATCAGGTGCTGCAGGTGGGAAGCCCCAAGGGCATCGCCCGTTTGGTGCAGCGCGCCGGGCGATCGGGGCATCAGCCGGGCGCGAGGAGCCGTGTCCTCGGAGTCCCGGCCCACGCCTTCGAGTTGATCGAGTTCGCGGCGGCTCGCGACGCCGCACGCGAGGGCCGCATCGAGTCGCGCCCGCCCATCGAGGGGGCGCTCGACGTGCTCGTGCAGCATCTGGCGACGATGGCGTGCGCCGGCGGGTTCGTCGAGAGCGAGATGCGACGAGAGGTGATGACCACCAACGCCTACGCCGGGCTGGGCGACCGCGAGTGGAACTGGGCCATGGACTTCGTGCACCAGGGCGGGCCGGCGCTCACCGCCTATCCGCACTTCTCGCGGATCACCTTCCGCGAAGGGCGCTGGGTCGTGCCCGACGATCGCCTGGCCCGCATGCACCGGATGACCATCGGGACGATCACCGGCGAGACGTCGATGAGCGTCAAGTACCAGTCCGGCAAGACCCTCGGGCACATCGAGGAGAGTTTCATCGCCCGGCTGAGCGTCGGGGCAAGGTTCGTGTTCTCGGGAAGGGTGCTGGAACTTCTTCGCGTGCGGGAGATGACCGCGTACGTCCAGCGCTCAACGAAGAAGTCCGGCATCGTGCCGCGCTGGGACGGCGGGCGGTTCAGCCTGTCCACGCAGCTCTCCGCGGCGGTGCGCAGCAAGCTCGACGCGGCACGCCAAGGCGTGTACGAGGACGCGGAGATGCGTGCGGTGCGGCCGATCCTGGAGATGCAAGCCGCGGCGTCGGTGATCCCTGCCCCGGATGAGTTGCTTGTCGAAGCCATCAAGGTTGAGCAAGTCCACAACGTGTTCGTGTTCCCCTTCCGGGGACGGGCCGCGCACGAGGGCATGGGCGCGCTGCTGGCGTATCGACTCTCCAAGTGCTCGCCCATCACCGTGACCTCCGTCGCGAATGACTATGGCATCGGGCTTCGGTCCGATTCACCGATGGCGATCGACGCCGCCGAGTGGGCCGCCCTGCTCTCGACGGACAACCTCCTCGACGACCTCGCCGCGTGCCTGAACATCTCGAAACTGGCCCGCCGGCAGTTCCGCGACATCGCGCGGATCGCGGGGCTGGTCGTCCCCGGCTTCCCGGGCACCAAGAAACCCGCCCGCCACCTTCAAGCGTCGAGCGAGATGTTCTTCGACGTCTTCGAGGAGTTCGACCCGGAGAACATGCTGCTGGACCAGGCCCGGCGCGAGGTGCTGGAAAACCAACTGGAGATCGCGCGCCTGAAGGAAGGTCTGGAGCGGGCCGCCTCGCAGCGGCTGGTGCTGCAGGAGCCCCACACACTCACACCCCTCGCGTTCCCCATCTGGGCCGAGCACCTGCGGGCCACGACGCTCTCGAGCGAGAAGTGGGCGGACATGGTCAAGCGGATGGCCCGTAGACTTGAAGACAACCCGGGAAGTCCGCCCGGCGAGGGAGAGCGTGCGAGTCCCAAGGCTTCGCGAGGGAACGTGAATGGCGCTGGCAGAACCAAGAGCGGCGGCGGAAGCACCGGGAGGCGCGCCGGACGCGGCCGCGCTCGACTGGGGCGGTGAGACACTCCACGCGCTCGCGGATCGCGCCCTCTGGTGGCCGCGCCGGGCAACGCTCTGCATCGCGGACCCGCACCTCGGCAAGGCGGCGGCATTCCGGGCGGGCGGGGTGCCGGTTCCCGAACAAGCCACGACGAAAGACCTCTCGCGCCTGAGCCTGCTCATCGAGCGATTCTCGGCACGCCGACTGGTGATCCTCGGCGATCTCATCCACGCCGCAAGCGGGCGGGCGCCGGCAACCATGGAGTCGGTGGCGTCGTGGCGGGCACGCCACACTTCGCTCGACGTGCTGCTGGTGCGCGGCAATCACGATGTCCGGGCGGGCGATCCACCCCCGGACTGGCGCGTGCGCGTGGTGCCGGGGCCGCACCAGGAAGCCGGGGACGGTGAGTTGGCGTTCGCCCACGAACCGGATGAGGCCAACGGCCGGGCGTATGTGCTCTGCGGCCACCTCCACCCGGCCGTTTCGCTGGCGGGGCCGTCGCACGGCGTTCGGGCCCGGTGCTTCTGGTTCAGGTCCCGCGATCGGGTGGGCGTGCTGCCCGCGTTCGGGACGTTTACGGGATCGCGGTGCGTGGAAGTTCTGCCCGGCGACCGGGTCATCGCCGTTGGGGGGCGCGCCGGAGCGGGCGAAGGCGAGGTGGTCGAGCTCTTCGGGCCGAGGGAGGGTTGAGACGGGCTCCCCGTACGGGGAACTCCCGCACTCTCGACCGAAGTTCGGTCGCGCCGGGCGACGCCCGTGTGGATTTCCAGAATCCACTTGCAGTCCCACCCCGCATTTGGTAGCGTGCCGCAACTCCGGGGGGCCGCCGAGAACCAAGGAGGAGGGGCCGGGACCAAGACGTCCCCGCTCTTCCTCTCTTTTTTCCCTCACCCGGCAACCTCGTACAACTCGATCGGAAGCCCATCCGGGTCGGCGATGAACGTGTACCGCGCGCCCGTCGCGGGATCGGTGCGGACGGGCTCGACGTCGATCCCGAGCGCGCCCAGTCGCGCGACCTCCTCGTCCATCGCCTCCACGGCCAGCGCAAGGTGGCGCAGGCCGCGTGCCTCGGGGCGGGACGGGCGGGCCGGGGGGTCGGGGAACGAGAAGAGCTCGATCTGCACGTTGGCCCCGCCCGGAATGACAAGGTCGCACTTGTGCGAGTCTCGCTCGGCGCGATAGACCTCTCGGACGATCGCGCAGCCGAGCACCTCGTGGTAGAACCGGCGCGACGCGGGGTAGTTCGAGTAGATGATGGCGATGTGATGCACGCCCCGGATGCGGAGGGTTGGCATGGGCAAGCATACCGGTGCGCGCGAATCGGGCGCGCCGGACGACTACTTGCCCGGAAGCCCGTCGCGCCAGGCGATGGCCTCGAGCTCGACGCGGACCGCGTCCATGACGGGAACCACCGGGTGGGCGGTGAACTCGAACGCCGGGAACGTGGAGCAGACCTTGTGCACCGTCAGCGGGTCGTCGCACTCCACGAGCATGTGCCCGCCCCAGTCGCCGACGCGGACGACGAACACCTCGATCTTGAAGCTCGCCGGCGGCTTCCACTGCCCGAAGACCTCGAGGATCCGCTTCTGGGCGGCCTCGTACTCCCTGGGCGAGCCCTGCGAGCGTTCGTACCAGCTGATCATGTACTTCATGGGGGTCCTTTCCGGGAGGCGTGATTCGCGCGAGCGCTCGGAGGCTAGGCCGGCGCGAGCGGCGCGTTTCCGAATCCAGACCGGCCGGAGGGTTCGGGCTGCGTCTGCGCCGGATGCAGCGGCACCAGCAGCACCGGACACGGCGAGGACTCGACCACCGACTTGCTGATCGAGCCGAACACCAGCCGGTTGAGCACGCCGCGGGCGTGCGTGCCCATCACGATCAGATCGACGCCCTCGCGCCTGGCGATCTGCACGATCTCGTGATCCGGCGGGCCGACGGTCACCACCGAGCCCACCTCGACGCCCGACAGGTTCTCCCTGATGAACAGGTCCACGCCCTGCCTGGCGCTCTCCATGAGCGCCACCATGTCGGTGCCCAGCGTCGCCGAGGGGACCATCGCGATCGCCTCCACCGCCGGCGGCGGCGGCTCCACGGCGTGGACGACGATGATGCGGGCGTTGAAGGCCGGGGCGACGGCCCGGGCGTACCGCGCGGCGTGGCGCGACAGGTCGCTGAACGCCGTCGGCACGAGGATGACCTTGATCGGCGGGCAAGCAAGCGTGGGGAGCCCGGAGGGGGGGGTGGGCATGGGTCAGATCTCCTCGCGGCCCGTGCCGAGGTTGGCGACGACGGAGTACAGGTCGCGCCGGCGGTCGGAGAACGGACGAGCGGTCCCCTCGAGGCGGTTGCGGCGCAGCAGTTCCACGTCCACGTCGTGCACGATGACGGTCTCGATGTTGGGCATGCTCTCGGAGGCGAGCGCGTCGCGGGCGAAGGGAAAGTCTGAGGGGGTGAAGATGCCCAGCTGCGAGTAGTGCAGGTCGGCGTTGGGCACGCCCGGCATCAGCCCGGCGCACCCGGCGATGGCCACGTAGAGCTGGTTCTCGATGGCCCGGGCCTGGGCGCAGTGGCGGACGCGCAGGTACCCGTACCGCTCGTCCGTGTTGAAAGGCACGAAGATGATGTTCGCCCCCTTGGCCGCGAGGATGCGCGAGAGCTCGGGGAACTCGATGTCGTAGCAGACAAGCACGCCGATCTTGCCCCGGTCGGTCTCGAAAACGCCCAGGTCGTTGCCCGGCGAGACCCCCCACCACTTCCGCTCGTTCGGGGTGATCTGGATCTTCTTCTGGTGGCTGGCCGTGCCGTTGCGCCGGTAGATGCTCGCGACGTTGTACAGATGCTCGCCCTCGATCGCAAAGTGCGAGCCGTTGATGATGTTCACGTTGTGCCGGACGGCCAGACGCGAGAACATCTCGTTGAGTCTCGGGGCGAACCGCGCCAGCGACCTCGCCGCGGCCCCGGGACGCTCGGGCTTCATGATCGAGAGCAGCTGCGTGCTGAAGAGCTCGGGGAACAGGATGAAGTCCGAGCGATAGTCCGACGAGAGGTCCACGAAGTTGGCCACGATCGCCTCGAACTCCGCGAACGACTTCACCCGCCGCATGAGATACTGCACCAGGCAGAGCCTGATCTGCGCCGTCTGGTGCGATCTCGCCACGCCCTGGATCTTGTAGTCCGGGTTGGTCCACTCCAGGAACGTGGCGTACCCGGCCGACTCGAGGTCCTTGGGCAAATAGTTCGGCAGCAGCCCCTTGAGCACGAAGCCGTTCGAGGTCTGCGGCGTGAGGACGGGATCCACAAGCTGCTTCCGGCGCACGCGCTCGACGTACTGATCCGCCGACATCCGCTTGGCGTGCTTGCCGTAGCCGGGGATGCGCCCGCCGATGATGATGCGGCGAAGGTTGAGCTCCTTGGCCAGGTCCTTGCGGGCGTCGTAGAGCCTCCGCGAGAGCTTGAGCCCCCGGAAGTCCGGGTCGATCATGATCTCCATGCCGTAGAGCGTGTCCCCGGTGGGGTCGTGGTTGCGGATCATGCCGTGGTCGGTGATGGCCTTCCAGTCCGACCACGCGCTGTAGTGGTCGAACGACACGATCAGGCTCGACGAGCTCCCGATGATCTTCTTGCCCGCCACGAGCACGATCTGCCCCTCGGGAAAGAGCTTCAACTGGCTCTCGATCTGCTCCCTGCTCCACGGGATCATCCCGGGAAAGCAGCGGTGCTGGAGCTCGACGACCGCGGGATAGTCCGAGGCCCGAAGCCGGCGCAGCCTGAACTCGATGGGCTCGTTGGTCTTGCGCGATCGTCGGGGCATGGGAAGAAGGCTCCGGAGGGATGGGTGGACCGGGGATTGTTGGCGAGGCGCGGGGGAAAGCACACAGCACACGGCACAAATGAACCGCCCCGACCCACGCGACTCGGAGCTGCCATGCCCCGGCCTGGATCTGCTGTTTGCCACTTGCGACTCACGACCTGCCCCCTGGCCCCGGGCCGACGGGCGGCCCCGCGATTGCAACGCCAACCCCTTCGCGGTGCCTCCGCGAACAAGGGGCGGGCGTGCAAACCCACGCGGCATCGCCCCGGCAAAGCGCCGGGGTCATGGCACGGGTCTGGGCGCGGCCACCCGCCGCACCTCGACCTCGGCATCATCGCGCTGCTCTGCAAAGGGTCACGACGAAGCCCGTCGGCGTGCCGGGAACCGGTGGGCGACGGGTGCCATCGTCTTGACGTCCCGCCCCTCTCGCATTGCACATGGCGGCGCAGGTTGTCAACGCCTCTCGGCGCCCCGCGCTCAGCGACGCCGACGGCGGGCCGCGCACAGGCCCGCCAGGCCGACCAGCGCCCCCGCGCCCGGCGCGGGGACGGGGTTGATCTGCCCGCGGATCTCGCCGCCGGGGAACGCCGACGAGTGGATGTTCATGTACCACAGCCCGTTGAGCAGGTCGGACTCCTGCACGGCGGTAAGGGCGATCGTGTCGCCGAGCGAGCCGCTGGTCACGCCGACCGGGAGGCCCAGGAGCGCGATCTGCACGCCCGCATTGACGCCCGGCGCGGCCGGGCCATGGAAATGCGCCGCCGTCGTGGTCCCGACAAACCCGCTGAAGATCACGTTGTACGCCAGCGAGTTGGTCGCGTCGTCATAGGTCCCGGTGACGGTCCCGAAGGCCGGGCTGGCGTTGGACGGAACCTCCTGCAGGCCCGACAGGTTGTCGTTGATGGTCCACACGGTCGCCGAGGCCTGCCCGGCCAGCATCGCGATCGCCGCCACCGCGCCGAGTTGGATCTTCATGTCTCCGACCTCCTTCGCACACGCCCACACCCGCCGCACCGCTCTATGCGTGGTTCAGCCTACAGCATCGCCGCCCGCGCACAAGCACAAGTGTGGATTCCCCCCGCATTTCCCCACACCAACCCACACCCGCCCCTCCGGGATTGCCCTCGGTGCCGATGGGTCCCCCTCCCCGACCTGCGTGCCTTGAATCGCGCACGGCGCCCCACCTCGCCCCTCCACCAAGAACGCCCTTGCGGTCGGGCCGCCCGCGTGCGCATGGCGGAAGTGGGAACGGGAGGAGAGGGGCCTACCTCGCCCCCTCGATCTCGACGAACATCTCCACGTCCTCGCTCACGGTGTGCTTGGCCCGCAACCGCATCGTCTCGGGGCTCGAGAGCGTGGACCGGAGTCTGGCCATATCGGCGTTCTCCCACACCATGGCGATTCTCTTCGAGTCGGGCTGCCGAAAGATGCGGTACGAGGAGGAGAAGTTCTTGAAGACCGCCTCGCGCTCCGCGCCGCCGGCGAGCCAGGTGTCCATGTTTCCGACGCTGTGCACGGCGATGACTCGGGGCATGGGATCTCCTTCCAGAATCGGACTTCGCAGCGACAGACAAGGGGCGGGATCACGCCGCGTACTTGGCGACTTCCTTGGCGACATCGAGCGTGCTGGCCTTCCCTCCCATGTCGTAGGTGCGAACGGTTCCTTCCTTGATGACGCGGGCGACGGCCGCCTCGAGACGCCGGGCCTTGTCCTTCTCGGCCTGGCCCCCGCCGCCGTTGCCCGCGCCGAGCCAGTCGAGCATCATCTTGGCGGTCAGCAGCATCGCGTGCGGGTTGACCTTGTACTGCCCGGCGTACTTTGGGGCCGAGCCGTGGGTCGGCTCGAAGACGGCGTATTTGTCACCAAGGTTGGCGCTCGGGGCGAAGCCCAGGCCGCCGACGAGGCCGGCGCACAGATCGCTCACGATGTCGCCGAACATGTTCTCCGCGACGATCACCGAGTAGTCCTGCGGGTTCTTGAACATCCACATGCAGATGGCGTCGATGTTCGCCTCGTCGGCCCAGATGCCGTGGGCCTCGTACTCCTTGCCCATCTTCTTGAAGATCCGCGTCATCAGGCCGCCGGTCTCGCGGAGGACGTTGGGCTTCTCCACGAGCGTGACACGTTTGCGGCCGTTCTTCCTGGCGAACTCGAAGGCCTGGCGGCAGATGTTCGTGCACCCCTGCACGCTCACGATGCGCGTCGAGAGCGCGACGTTCTCGAGCCCCTTGTCCTTCCACGGCTTCATCTTCGGGTTGGCGCACAACGCGGTGTACACCGGCTCGGGAAGCGGGAAGAACTCGACGCCGCCGTACATCCCCTCGGTGTTCTCGCGGAAGACGACCTGGTCGATGAGGACGTCCTTGCCCTCGGGGTTGTTCAGGCGCTGGCCGCGGTAGTTGAGCGGGTTCCCCTCGTAGGTCTTGCACGGCCGCATGTTCGTGTGCAGATTGAACATCTGGCGGAGCTTGACGATGGGCGAGAAGTAGACCAGCTTCTTGTCCCTCAGCTCCGGCGCAAGCTCCCCCTTCGCCTCATCCTGCGGCTTGGACGTGATCGCGCCGAACAAGCCGCAGGTGGTCTTCCCGAGAATCTCGATCGAGCGGTCCGGGAGCGGGTTCCCCTCCTTGCACCAGAACTCCCACCCGATGTCGCAGTGGATGTACTCCGCGTCGAGCCTCATCGCGTCGAGCACGATGCGGGTCGCTTCCATCACGTCGTTGCCGATGCCGTCGCCGGGCATCCAGGCGATCGAGAACTTGGCCATGGGGGGTCGCTCCAGAAAGGCGGGAACTCAGAGCAAGCACGGAAGACCAGGACGGGAAACCGGACCCGAGAGGGTTGAGGGATCGGAGCGGGATGTCAAAGTTGCTGTCCCGAGGCCGCGCCGGTATGCTCTCGGCGTGACCCACCCCCCAACCTCCGCCAGGTACACATCGCCCCTCAGGTACGACTCCGCCCGTATCCACGCGGCCGCGCTCTACTGCTCCGACGGCCGAATCGGGGAACAGTTCGACGACTTCCTGCACAACGGCCTCTCCCTGCCGCGCTACGACCGCATCGCCCTCCCCGGCGGCCCGGCCTGCCTGGCGGGGCACCCGCAGGCGACCCTCGAGGAAAAGGGCGTCGTGGACGAGCTGCAGTTCCTTGTGGAGGTCCACAAGCTCAAGCGGATCGTGCTCATCCAGCACCAGGCGTGCGCCTTCTACGGGACGCGCCTGGAACTCAAGGAGCCCCGGCTGGAGCTGCTGCAGAAGGCGGACCTTGTGCGGGCGGCCGCGTACACGCACCGCGTGACGGGGCTGGACCGGATCGACGCGTTCTTCGCCCGCTTGAACGACGGCGTGCTGACGTTCGAGGCCGTCCCGGTGTGAGCGGGCCCGTCAACCCGCGGCGAGCCTGCGCTTGATGACGCTCTCCGCTCCGCCCGCGACCACGAGATCCTGGGCGACGGGGGAGAGAGCGGGGAAGGGGAACTGTTTGCCGCCGATGGTGAGGGTGGAACGCTGATAGTCGATCTCGATGTCGCCGACCAGTCGGGACTTCTGTGCCCCCGACTCGCCGACTCCCGAGCTTGCGCTCGGGGCCCTCAGGGATTGGATCAGTTCCGGGCACTCGAAGCACACGAACCCGTTGTTGAAGGCGTTGCGCTTGTACGTCTCGCTGAAACTCGCCGCGATGACGCAAGGGATGCCGGAGTACTTCAGGGCCGTCGCGGCCTGCTCGCGGCTGGAGCCGGTGCCGAAGTTCAGGCCGCCGATGACGACGTCGCCGGGCTTGATCCGGGCACGAAGGTCGGGGTCGAAGTTCTCGAAGATGAACGCGGTCATCTGCTCCGGAGTCAGCGCGTCGTTGTACGTGTGCTTGCCGGCGTAGATGCCGTCGGTGTTCAGACTGTCCCGATCAAGAAACCACGCGCGCCCGCGAACAACGGCCGGAAACCCGTCGATGACCGACGCGGCGTTGTCCTGGCTCGCCATTTGCGATTTGCCATTTGCCATGTGCGACCGCCTGGCCTCCCCGCGCACCGCCACGTCCCCATACTTTGTCGGCGAGCAGATATACCCCGCCACCGCGCTGGCCGCCACGACGGCCGGCGAACCGAGGTACACCAGCCCGTTGCGGTCCCCCATGCGGCCCTCGAAGTTTCGATTGGTCGCGCTGATGCCGACCTCGCCCGCCCTGATGGTGCCCGCGCCGAGGCCGATGCAGGTGCCACAGCCGGAGGGGAGGGGGATCGCGCCCGCACCGATCAGGGCCTGCCACGACCCGTCGGCCTCGGCCTTGGCCTGCGTATCGGCGCTGGCCGCGGCGAGGTAGAACTCAACGCCGGGGGCGACTTTCTTCCCCTTGACGATCGCGGCCGCGGCGGCGAGGTCCTCGTAGCGGGCGTTCACACAGGACATGAGCCACGCCTTGTTGATCTTCACACGGCGGGCCTCGATCTCCGGCAGCGCGTGCATCGTCTTGACGTCGTTCGGGCCGGAGACGTGCGGGACGACGGAGTCCAGGTCGAGCTCGAGTTCGAGCGCGTACCTCGCACCAGCGTCGGATGCGAGCGCAGCCCGCTCGGACCACCAGCGATCGACATCGGCTCGCGAATAGAAGCCGAGCGAGCCGGGGCGGCGCGTGCCGGGTCTTCGGCCCTTCGCGAAGTAGTCGGCGCGTGCATAGAGATAGTCGCGGCACGTTTCATCGAACGGAAAGACGCCCGCGAGGGCCCCCCACTCCGTGGTCATGTTGGCGATGGACATGCGGTCGGCCATCGAGAGCGCGGCCACACCGCCGCCCGCGAACTCGACGGCATGGTTGAGAACCTCGTCGGTGTTGAAGCGGCCGCAGAGGGCGACAATGACGTCCTTGCCGACAACACCCGGACGAAGCGTGCCCTTGAGCGTGACCTTGGCGACGGGCGGACATTGCCACCAGGTGACGCCGGTGGCCCAGATGGAGGCCGCGTCTGTGCGGACGACGGGCGTGCCGAGGCAGCAGAGCGCACCGTAGAGATTCGAGTGCGAATCGGAACCGACGACCATGGAGCCGGGGACGACGTACCCCTGCTCGACCATCACCTGGTGCGAGATGCCCGTGCCCGCGGGGTAGAAGTCCACGCCGTGCTCGTTGGCAAACGACTCGATCTTCGCGTACTTGCCGAGATTCTCGGGCGTGACGTTCTGGATGTCGTGGTCGATGGCGAAGACGGGCTGGTGGGGGTCGTGGATCCTCTCTGCCCCGATCTGTTTGAACTTGGGGATGACCGCTCCGGTGTTGTCGTGGGTCATCACGTGCTTGGGGCGGATGGTGACAAAGTCGCCCTGTCGCACGGGCTGGCCGGGGGCGAACCCGACGGCGAAGCGGGTGGCAAGTTTTTCGATCAGGGTGAGAGGGGCGGGGGTGGACATGAGCAAGGATAAGGACCGAGCAGCGGGGTGGGCATGGGAGCAGCGGTGCCGGGATGCGGCGAAGAGCGCGAGGCGCGGCCGCCGGTGTCCCGATATGCTCAGGGCATGAGCACTTCGATCCTTCTGGCGTGTGTCGGGCTTGGGCTTCTGGCGACGGGGCTTTCGACGGGCGCGGCCGCAGCGGATGGGCGGACCGGGACGGCGTCGCTGAAGAACGTCGAGTTCCTCGAGCAATACGCGGCGACGCGGGGCTTCACCCACGGGACGCCCAAGAACATCTCGATCACGCCGGACGGCGCGGCGGTGTTCTTCCTTCGATCCGGCCCTCGGTCGTTCGTGCAAGACTTGTTCGTCGTGGACACGGACACCGGCAAGGAGAGCGTGTTCCTGACGGCAGACCAGATTCTCGCGGGCGGGGAGGACAAGTTGACGGCCGAGGAACTCGCCCGCCGCGAGCGCATGCGTCTGGCCAGCCGCGGCATCGCGTCGTACAGCGTGTCGAAGGACGGCAAGCGGGTGCTTGTCCCGCTGAGCGGGCGGGTCTTTGTCGTCGAGCGGGACGGGGCGAAGGCGGGGGCGGTAACGGAGTTGAAGTCCACGGCCGGGTATCCGATCGACCCGCAGTTCTCGCCGGATGGGATGAAGGTGGCGTGCGTGCGGGATGGGGACTTGTATGTGATGGACATCGCGAGCGGATCCGAGACGCGCCTGACCACCAAGACCAGCGAGACGGTGACCAACGGGCTGGCCGAGTTCGTGGCGCAGGAGGAGATGGACCGCTTCCACGGCTTCTGGTGGTCGCCGGACTCCAAACAGATTGTCTACGAGCAGGCGGACACGGCGGGCATGGAGGTGTTCCACATCGCCGACCCGATGAGCCCGGAGAAGGAGCCGCAGTCGTGGCCGTATCCGCGCCCGGGGAAGAAGAACGCCGACGTGAAACTGGGCGTCATCGACGCCGCGGGCGGCCCGACGATGTGGCTTGAGTGGGATCGGGCGACGGGCGAATACATCGCGGATGTGCGATGGGAGGCCGGTCTGCAGCTCTACGTCGTCTGCCTCAATCGTGAGCAAACCGTGCTCACACTGATGTACGACACCGGGGAGAACGATTGGGCAGCCGCAAGACCTGACGGAATGGACCTCGGGAGTCCGAGACTCTCCGGTCGCCTCGAGCCCATGTTTCGCGACCGGGACGCCGCGTGGGTAAACCTGTTTCCGAACACGCCGAGCAAGGCTCCGGCGGGGCGGGAGGTCTTGATGATCTCCGAGCGGCATGGGCGCGCGCAGATCATCGCGACCGGCACGCCGGGTGTCGGGCCGCGCCAAATCTCGCCTGACGGACTGCCGGTGCAGGGAATCCTGGGATGTGGCAAAGCGCCGGACGCGCTGTATGTCGCGGCGAGCGAGGACCCCACACAATCGCATCTCTATCGAGTGTCGTTCGGCACGATCAATCCACCTGCGCCCAAGAGACTGACAAGTGCGGCGGGCGTGCATGGGATGATCGTGTCGCCCAAGTCGGACTGGTGCGTGCAGACGGCGGCGCTCATGGACGGTTCGTCATCGTGGACGATCCGCACCATGGCGAGCGGCGGATCCGGAACCGCCATCCGCGCCACCCGCGAGGCCCCGCCGTGGGTGCCGAAGCTGGAGCTGGAGGTGGTCGGCGAGCGGGGATTCCATACTGGGGTCATTCGGCCTCGCGACTTCGACGCAACCAGGAAATACCCCGTCATCGTCAACGTCTACGGCGGCCCCCACCACCAGATGGTCCGCGCCACGCCCCAGGCATACTACCTCCAGCAGTGGATCGCCGACCAGGGCTTCATCATCGCCATGATCGACGGGCGCGGCACGCCGGGGCGCGGGCGCGACTGGGAGCGGGCCATCAAGGACGACCTCATCGGCCCCGCGCTCGAAGATCAGGTCGCCGGGCTCAAGGCCCTCGGCGCCAAGCACAAAGAGATGGACCTCGAGCGCGTCGGCATCTACGGGTGGTCGTTCGGCGGGTACTTCTCGGCGATGGCCACGATGCAGCGACCGGATGTCTTCCACGCCGGGTGCGCCGGCGCGCCGGTCTGCGACTGGCTCGACTACGACACCTGCTACACCGAGCGTTATCTCGGCGTGCCCAAGGGGCCCGAAGATGAGGTGTACAGGAAGAGTTCCGTGCTGACCTACTGCAAGGACCTGCAGCGCCCGCTGATGATCATCCACGGCACCTCCGACGACAACGTGTACTTCATGCACAGCCTGAAGATGACCCAGGCCCTCTTCCGCGAGGGCAAGCCCTTCGAGTTCCTCCCGCTGGCGGGGTTCACGCACATGGTCCCGGACCCGGTGGTGACGACGCGCCTGTACTCGCGAATCGCGCTGTTCTTCAAGGAGAAGCTCGGCGAGCCGAAGTGACAAGAGGAATCGGGGCGGTTGGCCTCCCGTCGGGCCGCGCGAGCGATGATCTCATGGCATGGACGGGCGATCCATGCCATGGGATCGGCGATGTGTGCCACGCGATCGGCGAACCGTGCCACGAGATGGACGACTCGATGGCGTGGATCGACGATCGATGCCAAGCGGGGGGTGATCCCATGGCACGCGGCGGCGATCCGCGGGATGGGATCGACGGTGCGTGCCATGAGATCGACGATCTGTGCCATGAGATCGACGATCCGATGGCACACATCGGCGATCGCGCGGCGTGGGACATCGCCCCGTCCGGATAAGTTCCCGGTCCGGTGCGTGCGAGTGCGGATCGTGGCCGCCGCGTTCAGGCGATCGCCCGATGCGGGTGGATGCGGGGTTGTATCGTTGCGTCCTTGACTCCGACCCCAACAACTCCCCCACTGCCAATCCTGTTGCGCAAGGAGGAGATCGTCGCGGCCATCCGCTCTCACCAGGTCGTCGTGATCTGCGGCGAGACCGGCTCGGGCAAGACCACGCAGTTGCCGCAGATCTGCTTCGACATGGGACTGGCCCACACGGGCATGATCGGGCACACCCAGCCGCGCCGGCTGGCCGCCCGGGCCGTGGCGGCCCGGATCGCCGAGGAACGCGCCGTTCGCCTGGGCGGGCTGGTGGGCGTCAAGGTGCGGTTCCAGGACACGACCTCTCGGGAGACGCGGATCAAGCTGGTCACCGACGGCATGCTGCTGGCCGAGATGTCCGGCGGCGATCCCGAGTTGCGGGCGTACTCGACGATCATCATCGACGAGGCCCACGAGCGTTCGCTCAACGTGGACCTGCTGCTGGGCTACCTGCGCGGCCTCATCAAGAAGCGCCCGGACCTGAAGGTGATCGTGACCTCCGCGACGATCGATCCGGGGCGGTTCAGCGACTACTTCGGCGGGCGGGCCGTGGCGCCGGTGATCGAGGTCTCCGGGCGCGGGTACCCGGTGGATGTGCGGTATCGGCCGTATCGGGATGACGAGGATGAGCCGGAACGTGTGGAAGTCGAGCACGTGGCGGATGCGGTAGAAGAGTTGCTCTCGCCGCGGCTGGAGGCAGGGGATGTGCTGGTGTTCCTTCCCGGCGAGCGCGAGATTCGGATGGCGGGCGATGCCCTGCGACGGCGAAGCGTCGATGCGGAAGTGCTGCCGCTCTTCTCACGCCTGACGAATCAGGAGCAGGACCGGATCTTCCACCCACTAGGGCGGCGGCGGGTGATCCTCTCCACCAACGTCGCCGAGACCTCGCTGACCGTGCCGGGCATCCGGTACGTGGTGGACACCGGCCTGGCACGCCTGAGCCGCTACGACCCGGCGAGGAAGATCCAGCGCCTGCCCATCGAGCCGGTCTCGCGGGCCTCGGCCAACCAGCGTGCCGGACGCTGCGGGCGGCTCGGGCCGGGCGTGTGCATCCGGCTCTACTCCGAAGAGTCGTACGCATCGCGCCCGGCGTTCACCGATCCCGAGATCCGGCGGACCAGCCTCGCGAGCGTGATCCTGCAGATGAAGTCCCTGCGCGTCGGCTCGATCGAGGACTTCGCGTTTCTGGACAAACCCGATGTGCCCGCGATCAAGGACGGGTACGAGACGCTCTTCGAGCTCGGCGCGATCGACGCACCGGGCCGCGAGGGACACCTCACACCCATCGGCGAGCGCGTGAGCCGGATCCCGCTCGACCCCCGGATCGCGAGAATGCTCCTCGGAGCCGAGCGCGAGGGGGCGCTGCGGGAGACGGTCGTTCTCGCCGCGGTGCTCTCGATCCAGGACCCGCGCGAACGCCCGATGTCGCGCCAGGCAGACGCCGATCGGGCCCACGCGGTCTTCAAGGACGAGTCGAGCGATTTCCTCACCCTGCTCAAACTCTGGGACCAGTCCCGCCACGCCGGCGACACCATGGCGTCGGGGGCGTTCCTCTCATGGTGCCGGGAGCACTTCGTCTCCGCGGCGCGCCTGCGGGAGTGGCTCGAGATGGTCCGGCAGATCGGGGATGTGGCCGAGGACTTGAAACTCTCACTCAACGGCGTGCCCGCGAAACCGGACGCGATCCACCGCTCGCTGCTGACGGGGTTGATCTCGAACGTGGCCTGCCGCGAGGGGGACGGCTCATTCGACTACCGTGGCGTGCGCGGCAACGTCGTGCAGATCTTCCCCGGCTCCGCCCTGTTCAAGAAAGGCCCGAAGTGGATCATGGCCGCCGAGGTGGTGCAGACCACCCGTCTGTACGCCCGCACCGTGGCCCGCGTGACGCCCGAGTGGATGGAGGAACTCGCCGGGCACATGTTCCGGCGCCAACTCTCCGACCCGCACCTCGACGCGGAGACGGGCACCCCCAGCGCGTGGGAGCGCCTGACGATGAGCGGGATCGTGGTCGTGCCGCGCCGGCGGGCGGACCTGGCCCCCTTCGATCCGGCCGCGGCCCGGCAGTTGTTCATCCACGAGGGCCTTGCTGCGTGCAAGTGGAAGACAGATGCCCCGTTCATGGTGGCCAACCGGGAGACCCTCAGCCGCGCGGCGGAGGTCGAGGCCCGGCTTCGGCGAAAGAACGTCTTGAGGCCAGCAGATGACCTCGCTCGCTGGTTCGAGGCCCGTATTCCGGCGGTCATCCGTGAGCCGGTGGCGTTCGAGGCCTGGCGCGCGGAGGCCGAGCGGACGGATCCTCGCGTGCTCGTGCTTGGCCTCACGGACGTAGTGAAGCCCGAGGCCGCTCCCGCGCTGGATGCCGGGGCGTTCCCGTCCGAGTTTGCCCTTGAGGGCAACGGCACAGGAATGGCTCGCGTGACGTACGCGCTGTCACCAGGCAAGGACGAGGACGGAGTGACGGTGACGGTGGGGCTGCGCGACCTGCCGCGCCTGACCGATAAACGGGCGGCCTGGCTTGTTCCCGGGCTGCTGGCGGAGGTCGTCGCCGGGCTGATCAAAACGCTGCCGAAGGCCACGCGGGCGGCGGTCGAGGCGAAGGGCGACGCGCCGAGCATCGCGAGAGAGTGTGCCCAGGCGATGGCATTTGCGGCCGGGTCGCTCGCGGTCGCGCTCAGCGAGGCCCTCGACGTTCTGCACGGTGTCCACGTCGATCCGGGCGCGTGGTCTCTCGGGGCGTTGCCGTCGCACCTGCGGATGCGCGTGCGCGTGGTGGACGTCGTTGACGGGACAGAGAAGGAGATCGGGGCCGACCGAGACCTCGCGAGCCTGCGGAAGCGTTTCGAGGGACGCCTGCGCCAGGCCCGGGAGGCGGACTCCCGCGAAGACTTCGACCGCCGCGGCCTGACGGGCTGGACGTTCGGCGATCTGCCCGGCCCGGGCGCGACCGGCGATTCGGGCGTCCCGACGCTGGTGGACGCGGGCGCTTCGGTTTCGCTCACGCTCGCGCCGAGCGCCGAACTCGCGGAGATCCAGACCCGGCTGGGCGTTCGACGGCTCCTCGTGCTGGCGTGCGCCGACGAGGTGAAGTACTACCTCGAGGCGTTCCCCGCGTGGGGAGAGATGACACGCCAGTACGGGCAACTCGGCTCGCCCGAGGAGCTCCGCGACCAGGTGACGCTGATCATCGCAGACCGGGTCTTCCTGTTCGAGCAGGGTGCGCTACGTACCAGGGCCGCGTTCGAGGAGCGGACGGCGGTGTGCTGGGGCCGTCTCTCGGCCGCAAGCCGGGAGGTGTGCGAGGCGGTGGCCCGCGTGCTCGAAGCGCGGGCCCAGGTCGCCCGACGCTTCTCCGGCGGCACGCCGCGTCTGTGGGCGGCGAGCGTGGCCGACATGCGCGAGCAGGCGGCGTATCTCATGCCCCGCGGCTTCATCGCCGCCGTCGGATGGGAGCGGCTCCGACGCTACCCCGTCTACGCGGAGGTCATGCGCGAGCGCCTGCTCACGCTCCGCGAAGAGGGCTCGCAGACCGAGAGCGCGGCGCTGGCGGCGATCGCGCCGCACTGGAAACGTTTCACGGGGTGGGTCGCGGGCGCGATGGCCGCGGAACGGGTCGCGCAGGAGCAATCCGGCGATGCAACCGCTGCCAACGCGAAACCGGACCCGCGGCGCACCAAAGCCCCGCTCCCCCAGGCCCGGCGCGCCGCGCCGAACGTGAATCTGGATGCAGGAGAGTGGGCCGCGCGGCCCGGAAATGTCCCGAAGAGTGTGGACCGATATCGGTGGTACTTAGAAGAGTTCCGAGTTGCCCTGCTCGATCCCTCGAAAGCCACCCGCCCGCCGCCCACCGCACCGGAGTTGACTCGGCTTGCCAGGAGTCTCCCCGAGCCCGGAGCGTGAAGCCGGGGCGTTGGGATGCTTCGCAGGGGCGGCTGGACGGCTCCAAGCGATGAAAATCGGCCTCCGGCGGGCAAAACGGCTCGCACCAGGCCCGGATGCCAGTATTCTAGAGAACGCGGAACCGCCGCAATCCACCGCTCGACGCCCAAGTCAGGGCTTCGCGGTCGCGACCCCGGAAGACAGGAGTATTCTCATGCGCCGACGTTTCAACCCCCTGCGGACGACCGGCCTCGTGGCCGCGACCGCCTGCACGCTTGCCGCCTCCACCGCCTCGGCCCAGATGTCGGCGGCACGCGTGTGGGACGAGCAAATGCTCGCGGCCATTCGCATCGACACGCCGCGCCCGCCCATCCACGCCCGGAATCTGTACCACGTCTCCGCGGCGATGTGGGACGCGTGGGCGGCGTACGACCCGATCGCCGACCAGGTGTTCCACCACGAGAAGATCACCGGCGCCTCGAACATCGAGGCCTCGCGGGCCGAGGCGATGTCGTACGCGGCGTACCGGCTTCTGCGCTGGCGGTACACCGTTTCTCCGAACGCGGCCACGACCTTCACCAACCTGGACAACACCTTCACGTCCATGGGGTACGACATCAACAACACCGACACGGCGGGCAACACCCCCGCCGCGCTGGGCAATCGCATCTACACCACCATCAAGACGCTCGCTCTCGGCGACGGCGCCAACGAGAGCGCCAACTACGTCCCCAACAACGGCTACGCGCCGGTCAACGATCCCCTGATCTTCAAGCTGCCCGGCGTCACCATGAACGACCCGAACCGGTGGCAGCCCCTCGCGTTCGACTACCTCGTCCTGCAGAACGGCATCATCGTCGGCGCGGCCATCCAGAACTTTGTCTGTCCGCACTGGGCGGGAGTCGTCCCGTTCGGCATCCGACGGCCGGATACCACGCACCCATACTTCGATCCCGGTCCCCCGCCGCTGCTCGGCGGCGCCACCGACGCCCAGTTCAAGGCCGACTTCACCGAGGTCATCCGCCTGAGCGGCCAACTCGACGCCGACGACGGGGTGACCATCAACATCTCGCCCGCCGCCAGGTACAACAACCCGCTGGGAACCAACGCCGGCACCGGGCATCCGGTGAATCCGGTCACGGGGCTCCCCTACGCGCCAAACAACTTCGTCAAGCGCGGCGACTTCGGCCGCATCATGGCCGAATACTGGGCCGACGGCCCGCACTCGGAAACTCCCCCCGGGCACTGGAATGTCATCGCCAACTTCGCGTCCGACGATCCCCAGGCCGTGCTGCGCATCGGCGGCGTCGGGCCGGTGGTCAACCGCCTCGAATGGGACGTGAAGATGTATCTAGCCCTCAATGGCAGCGAGCACGACGCGGCCGTCGGCTGCTGGGGAGCCAAGGGCTTCTACGACTCGGTGCGCCCCATCTCCGCCATTCGCTACATGTGCGGCCTCGGCCAATGTTCCAACCCGAGCGAGCCGTCCTTCAACGCCAACGGCATCCCGCTGGATCCCGGGCTCATCGAGGTCATCACCGAGGCCTCCTCCGCCCCGGGCCAGCGCCACGAGGCATTGGCCGCGTACGTCGGTGAGATCGCCATCCATACCTGGAAGGGGCAGCCCGCCAACGCCCCGGAGCCGCCGACGCAGGCCTACGGCGTGGGCTGGATTCGCGCCAAGACATGGATGCCCTACCAGAAGAGCACGTTCGTGACCCCGCCCTTCGCCGGCTACACGTCCGGGCACAGCACCTACAGCCGCTGCGGAGCCGAGGTGCTCGCCGGGATCACCGGCTCACCGTACTTCCCGGGCGGGCTTGGCATCTTCAACTTTGCCCCGGGGTTCTTGACCTTCGAGGTCGGCCCGTCGCAACCGGTCTCGTTGCAGTACGCCACCTACTACGACGCGGCCGACGACGCGGGCATCTCCCGCCTCTACGGAGGAATCCACATCCCCAGCGACGACTTCAAGGGCCGCATCATGGGCGCCCGCATCGGCCAGACCGCGTGGGCGACGGCCCGGAAGTTCTTCCACGGCCAGGTCTCCTGCCCCGGAGACTTCAACGCCTCCGGAACCCTCTCCGTGCAGGACATTTTCGACTTCATCAACGCATGGCTGGCGTCCCCCGTTCCCGGTCAAATCGTGAATCCGGCGGACTTCAACGAGGACGGCGAGATCTCCGTGCAGGACATCTTCGACTTCCTCAACGGCTGGTTCGCCGGGTGTTCTCGCTAGCCGCCCCAACCGGGGCCGAGGCGCGATGCACGGTGACGACAATCGACTTGCTCGCGGGCTGGTTGCTGCCCGCCGCAACGCTGTCGATCGGGACAAGCACGTTCGTTTCGGGGAAGTACGCCGCGGCGCACCCCCTGGGAATGTCATATTCCGCGGCCGTGAATCCGTGCGCCGTTCGCGCCCTCCCGCCGAAGTGGCTCGTGATGTCCACCCGATCTCCCGTCCGGAGCCCGCGAGAGGCCAGGTCCTCGGAGGACATGAAGATGACGCGCCGCCCGGCGCGCACTCCCCGGTAGCGATCGCCGTCGCCGTACACGGTCGTGTTGAACTGGTCGTGGCTACGGATGGTCATCAGCAGCAGCCGATCCGGTTCCAGCGCCCAGCGCGGAATCGGGTGCGCCACGAACCTCGCCCGCCCGGTTGGCGTGGTGAACACGCCGTCCCGCGGACCGTTGGGCACATAGAAGCCGCCCGGCTGGCGGACGCGGCCGTTGTACCCCTGGAACCCCGGCACCACGCGCCCGATACGATCGCGGATCCGGTCGTAGTCCGCCTCGAACCGTTCCCACTCCAGCGCATCGGACGGACCGAGCGTCGCGCGGGCCAATCGCGCCACGATCGCCACCTCGCCCAGCAAGTGCTCGCTCGCCGGTTCGAGCACGCCGCGCGAGGCGTGCACCTTGCCCATGGAGTCCTCGACCGACACGAACCGCTCGCCCCCCGCCCCCCGGTCCCGCTCGGTGCGCCCAAGGCACGGAAGGATGAGGGCCCGCCGGCCGGTCACCAGATGGCTCCGATTGAGCTTCGTGGAGACCTGAACGGTGAGCGAGCAGCGGCGCAGCGCCGCCGCGGTGAGCGCCGTGTCCGGCGATGCGCCCACGAAGTTGCCGCCCAGACCCACGAACACCCGGACACGCCCCTCGTGCATGGCCCGGATGGACTCCACCGCGTCCAGACCGTGCCCGCGCGCCGGCTCGAACGCGAACTCCTTCCCGAGGGCGTCGAGGAACCAGCCGGGCATCCGCTCGGAGACGCCCATCGTCCGATCCCCCTGCACGTTCGAGTGGCCGCGCACGGGACAGAGACCGGCGCCCTTCCGGCCGACGTGGCCCCCGAGCAGCGCGAGATTCGCGATGGTCTGGACGTTGCCGACCGCGCTCGCGTGCTGGGTGATGCCCATGGCCCAGCAGAAGATCGCCCGCCTGGAACGCATGAACACCTCGGCCGCGCCACGCACCTGCGCCCGCGTCAGGCCGCTCTGCCCCAGGATCACCTCCCACGACTCGGCCCGCAGGTCGGCCGCGAACGCCTCGAAGCCCTCCGTGCGGTCGCGGATGAAGTCGCGGTCCACCACGGCGGCTCCATCGCCGCGCCGGGCATCCTCCTCGAGCACCTCCTTCATCACGCCCTTGAAAAACGCGATGTCCCCGTTGATCCGCACCGGCACGAACATCGAAGCGATCCTCGTGGTGCGCCCGAGCACGTCGAGCGGCTCTTGCGGATGCCGGAACCCCTCCATCGCGACCTCTCGGAGGGGATTCACGCTCACGATCTCGCACCCCCGGCGCGCGGCCCGGGCCAGCGTGCCCAGCATCCGCGGGTGGTTGGTCCCGGGATTCTGGCCGATGATCCAGATGCTGTCGGCGTGATCGAAGTCCTCGAGCGTGACCGTCCCCTTGCCCACGCCGATGGACTCGATGAGCCCCACCCCGCTCGACTCGTGGCACATGTTCGAGCAGTCGGGGAGGTTGCTCGTGCCGAACCGACGCACGAAGAGCTGGTACACGAACGCGGCCTCGTTGCTGGTGCGACCGGAGGTGTAGAACGTGGCCGCGTCGGGCGTCGGGAGCGACCGCAGCTCGCCGGCGATGATCGCAAACGCCTCGGACCACTCGATCGGCCGGTAGTGCGTCGCGCCCTCGTCCAGGAGCATCGGGTGCGTCAGCCGCCCCGCGTGCTCGAGCCCCATGTCGCTGCGATCGGCCAGGTCGGCCACGCTGTGCGCGCCAAAGAAAGCGGGATCGGCCCGCGCCCGCGTGGCCTCCGAGGCCACCGCCTTCGCGCCGTTCTCGCAAAACTCGGCCATCGACCGATGGCCCTCGGGGTCGGGCCAGGCGCACCCCGGGCAATCGAAGCCGTCGAGCTGGTTGACGTTCGCGAGTGTCCCGAGCGACCGCCGTGCACCCATGGCGGTCAGACTGACCCAAAGCGCATTCATCACCGACGGAAGGCCGGTGGCGTACGAGGGCCTCTCGCCCAGCAGCGGGGGACTCGTTTCCCCACGCGCCCCCGGCGGCGGGGACGCGCCCGTCGGATCGGACGATTGTCCGCTCACGGGCGGGCGCCCTTGGCCGGATTCGGGTAAGCCCCGCGTTCACTCTCCGACGCCCTTGGGTGCAGACACTCAAAGTCCTTCTCGACAAGGATCGACAGCGAGCGCCCCGAGGGAAGGGGGAGCAGGAGATCGATCCCGACGCGCTCGCTCTCGGCCCACGACTCCACATCGCCGACCGGAATCGCCACATGGAGCCCCGCGTCGCTCACCCTCGCGCTCGACGCGCCGTCCGCACTCCGGGCCAGCCGATACCGCCACGTCGTTCCGTCGGGAAAGTGGACCGACTCTTCCAGCACACCCGCCCCGGCCAGGGTGCGCACCTCCGGCCGGGTCAGACGGAACCGGATCGAACTACCCTTGATGCGGAGTTTCATGGCGGCCCACCTCCGGCCTTCGCGGCCGCGACGCTGACGACGGCTCAGTGTATCCACGGGCGCGTTCGGCGCGGGCCAGGTCGTCGGGGGTGTTGAGGTTGGTCCAGACGGATTCGGGCCAGTTCGCCGGGGCGTCGATGCACTCGAACCCCGGAACCCGCGTCAGGTTTCGCAGCGCCCGCTCGCCGCGTGCGAACATTCCCTCGATGACCAGGCCAGACGCCCGGGTCAGATAGAGCGGAAACGGCTCGAGCGGCTCTCCGGCAACCAACCGACGACGCATCATGGCGGCCTCCGCACCGATCCTCGCGGCTCGCTCGACGAACCACGCCAGATGCTCGTGCGAGAACTCGCACATGTCCACGGGCACCGCCACCAGCGCCGCCGTTCGACACGCCCCGAGCGCACGCACCACGCCCGCGAGGGGCCCCAACCCCGACGCGGCGTCGTGGACCACCGCCCCGAATCCCTCCGCCCCGCCCACCGGCCCGGTCGTGCCGACATCGAGGGACAGAATCGTCGGACCGTCCCACCCAGCCCGCCGGAGGAGATCTTCCAGGATCGGCCTGCCCGCGATCCGAATCGAGTGCTTGGGCACACCCATGCGCGACCCCGCGCCGCCGGCGATCACGACGAGGGTGGTGTCCGTCGCGGCGATGCTCACGGGCCCTCGATCCGGTGCGGATGGGTGTACACGTTCATGCGGCCCTCGCGCAGGAAACCCACGACGGTCACACCGACCTCCCGGGCGAACTCCACGGCCAGCGCGGTCGGCGCCGAGACTCCGGCGAGGATCGGAATCCCGGCCGCGCCGGCCTTCTGCACGATCTCAAAGCTGATCCGGCCCGAGACCAGCAGCACGCACCGCCCAAGCGGCGTCGCACCCCGCAGGAACTCATGACCAACCGCCTTGTCCACCGCGTTGTGCCTCCCCACGTCCTCGCGGATCACCCGCGGGATCCCCGCCGGGTCGAAGACGCCGGCGGCGTGGACCGCCCCCGTCTGCCGGAAAGCCGGCTGCCCGAATCCAAGTCGCGCCGGCATCTCCCCCAGCGCCAATGCCCCGATCCCAACGCCCGACGCGATCGGATCGATCCCCACCCGCAAGGACCCGATCGACGCTTTTCCGCACAGCCCGCACGAGGATGACCCGAACACATGGCGGCTGAGCCGCTCGAAGTCCACATGCACCAGCGGCGCGAGCCGCACGTTGAGCACGTTGCCCCACTCGTTGCGCCCGCACGCGTCGATCGCCTCGATGTCCGCCCGTTCCCGTATCACGCCCTCGCTCAGCAGGAACCCCGCGGCCAGCTCCGCGTCGTGCTCGGGCGGGCCGGGCGTGCGCATCGTCACCGCCACGGCCCGGCCCCGGACTCGTATCTCCAGCGGCTCCTCCCGGGCGAGCCGATCCTCCGCTTCCGTCCGCTCCGCGCCCCTCCACCGCACCACCCGGACCCTCTGGACCGACGACTCGGCATTGTGCTGGCACGGCGCTTCGGGCATGCCGGAGTCTACCCCAGGCCCGACCATCACCGCGGGCACGGTCGATCGCAGCAACGGCCTCACCGCGCCGGCCCTCGCGCGCTCTGCCGCCACGCGCCCGGTCCCGTCCCCAGGCCCCGCGCAGACAACGCCGGTAGACTTGGCCCCCCCATGGCCAGACTCCACGAGTATCAGGGCAAGAGACTCCTCGCCAGCGCCGCAATCGCCGTGCCCCGAGGGTCGCCCGCGACCTCCGCCGCGGAGGCCAGGCAAGCCGCGACCGATTTGCTCGGGTCCGGGTGCACCGAAGTGGTCGTGAAGATCCAGGCGTGGACGACGGGGCGAGCGGGAATCGGCGGCGTGGCGTTCGCTTCAACGCCCGACGACGCCGCAAAGCACGCGGCCCGGATGCTCGGAATGACCGTCGGCCAGTTCCCCGTCACGCACGTGCTCGTCGAGGAGAGGGTTGCCATCGCCTCCGAGATCTTCGTCTCCCTGTCGGTGGACGACGCCGCCCGCGCACCCGTCATCTTGCTCGCGTTCGGCGGGGGCACCGGCATCGAGGAACGCGCGGCGGCCGTGAGCCGCATCCCGTGCGACGTCCACACCGGGCCGGACCGGGACGCGCTCCAGCGGGCCGTGCAGGCCATGCCGATCCCGGCCGGCACGAGAGCCCCGGTCGCCGAGGCGGTGTCTCGGGTATTCGCGGTGGCCAAGGGCAACGACGCCCGATCGGTGGAGATCAATCCCCTGGTCGTGACGAGGGACGGGCGGGTGATGGCGGCGGACTGCCGCGTCACGATCGACGACTACGCCGTGTTCCGGCATCCCGATCTGGGCATCGAGATCGCCCGCGAGCTCGACCACCCCCCCACCCCGCTCGAGACCATCGCGTACCGGGTCGAGCAGGACGATCATCGCGGGACGTTCTTCTTCGCCCAGATGAACACGACCGCCGCGCCGGGGAGCAAGGGCCTCATCGGCTTCCACGGCGCGGGCGGTGGCGGCTCGATGATGTCCATGGACGCGATCACCAACGAGGGGTTCACGATCGCGAACTTCTGCGACACCTCGGGCAATCCGTCGCCGGCCAAGGTCTATCGCGCCGCCCGGATCATCCTCTCGCAGCCGGGGCTCATCGGGTACTTCGGCTCCGGCTCGGGCGTGGCGAACCAGGAGCAGTTCTGGTCGGCCTACGGCCTCGCCAAGGCGTTCTGGGAGATGAACCTGAACATCCCGGCGGTCATCCGCCTCGGCGGCAACACCGAAGACCGGGCGGTGGAGATCCTGCAATCCGCCTGCAAGGCGCTGCCGGCGGTCGTCGAGGGATACAAGAAAACCGATCCGCCCGCGAAGGTCGCCGCGCGATTCGCCGAGCTCGTTCTCGCAAAGGGTGGCACCGGCGGCTTGCCCGCCAGTGACGTTGCAACCTGGACTCTCCGTCCACCGCGCAGACCAGCATTCGTCGGCAAGCCCTCGGCCGTTTTGCTCGCCGTCAAGCAAGGCCGGGTGTGGATCGACTCCGCGGCGTGGAAATCCCATGCTCCCGCCATCATCTCGCGATCGAACGGCCTCTTGAAGAATGAGGGCGGAAAGCCCGCGATCACCGTGGCACCCGAGGTCTTCCTCGCCAAGGACAGCGACATGATCGCCTGCGAGGTGGAATGCCGACGCGCCGGGATCGACGGCGTGTTTGTCGAACTCGACATTCCGGGGCTGGCGGAGTTGAAATAGTCCGCCCGAACTCGGACATGCGAAACGAAAACGGGCAACCCCGAAGGGCTGCCCGCTTATCGAAGTGCGGCCGAGAGGAGTCGAACCTCCACAGGGGTGAACCTACTAGAACCTGAATCTAGCGCGTCTGCCAATTCCGCCACGGCCGCGTATTTTGTTGTGGCCGGACGATAGGCGCGGCCGCCAGAACGGACAATCGCGGCTACTTGTCCGACCACACGGCCAGCTCATTCCCGGCCGGATCGGCGAAGTGGAAGCGCCGCCCGCCGGGGAACGCGAAGATCTCCCGCAGGATGGTCCCCCCCGCCGCGACCACCCGTTCCCGGGTCGATTCCAGGTACGAGTTGTACAGCACGACCAGGGGCGCCTTGGTGCGGCCCTGCCCGTCGGTGCTGATCCCTCCGTCGAGGCGACCATCGTTGAACGAGGCGTAGTCGTCCCCCCACTGCTGGAAGGTCCAGTGGCAGACCTTGGTGTAGAACGCCTGCATGGCGGGCATGGCCGCGCCGGGGAGTTCGATGTAGTCGATGCGATTGTCGGCGCGTTCGGACATGCGTGACCTTCCGCTGGGGTGAGGGACAAAAACCTCGACGGACGTCCGTGCGTCCACCGTGTGGCGGGTGCTCGTGTTTGGGAAGCGTGGTGGAGCCCGGCGGCTCCACCACGGCATCCGCCGTGCTTATTCGGCTTCCTCGATGTCCTCGCCCGCCGCGGGAACGCCCGCCTTGGCTGGCTGCGTGGCCTTCAGGGCCAGCACGTTGCGCCGGATCTCGTCGAAGATGTCGGGATTCTCCCGCAGGAACTTCTTGGCCGACTCGCGTCCCTGGGCGATGCGGAGCTCGCCGTAGGAGAACCACGACCCGCTCTTCTCCACGACGTTGCACTCCACGGCGAGGTCGATCAGGTCGCCCGAGGCGCTGATGCCCTCGTCGAACATGATGTCGAACTCGGCGTCGCGGAAGGGCGGCGCGACCTTGTTCTTCACCACGCGGGTGCGGACGCGGTTGCCCACGGCGACGTCCCCCTCCTTGAGCGATCCGGTGCGCCGGATGTCCAGGCGGACCGAGGCGTAGAACTTCAGCGCACGCCCGCCGGGGGTGGTCTCGGGCGAGCCGAACATCACGCCGATCTTCTCGCGGATCTGGTTGATGAAGATCACCGTGCAGTTGGAGCGGGCGATGATGCCCGTGAGCTTGCGCATGGCCTGCGACATCAGCCGGGCCTGCAGGCCCATGACCGAGTCGCCCATCTCCCCCTCGATCTCCGCACGCGGGATCAGGGCCGCGACGGAGTCCACGATGATCACGTCCACGGCGTTGGAGCGAACCAGCAGCTCGCAGATCTCCAGCGCCTGCTCGCCCGAGTCGGGCTGGGAGACGAGCAGGTCGTCGATGTTCACGCCGATCTTGCGGGCCCACGACGGGTCGAGGGCGTGCTCCGCGTCGATCACCGCCGCGACACCGCCGGCCTTCTGGGCCTGGGCCGCGACGGTGAGGGCGAGGGTCGTCTTGCCGGAGGATTCCGGGCCGAAGATCTCGATGATGCGCCCGCGGGGGATGCCCTTGCCGCCCAGGGCGAGGTCGAGCGAGATCGAGCCCGTCGAGATGCCGGGGATGGCCAGATAGGCGTGCTCGTCGAGTTTCATGATCGAGCCCTTGCCGAAGGCCTTCTCGATCTGGCCGACGGCCTGGCCGACGGCGAGCAGTTTTTCCTTGGTGGGTTTCGGGGGGGTGGGGGCCGCGACGACGGGGCGTGCGGCGGCCTGGGGCTTCGCTTCGACTTCAGCGACGCCGTTGCTGGAGGCGGACTCGGACGATGAGCGCGGAGTGCGGGCCATAGTGGCCCTCCTTTCAAACTTGCCGAAGGTGGCCGGCTTGGCTCGCTGGGTGCGCCGCTGGTCGGGTTGCTCGCGCAGACGCCGGGCGGTGATGCACGCAGGAAGCGGTCGGGCCTTCGAACGCCGATGCGCTGGGCGAGGCGGAGTCAGATGACCCCAGACACCTCGGATCCGGGGCGGCGCAGGTCGCGAGCCGGATCGGGGATCACTTTACCAGAGACCGTACAGGCCGTCAAGTGTTTGGGTTCAGTTGTGGATAAGTTACCAAACATCGTGCTGACAAGGGCTTGCGTGCGAATCACACCGACACGCATAGATTCCCCTCCCACAAAGACCCGGCGGGACCACCCTCTCGATGCACCCCATTGAAATCGACGACCTGACCTACCGCTACGGCCCGCGGCGCGGCATCGAGAATGTCTCATTGAGCGTACCCGAAGGAACGCTCTTCGGGTTTCTCGGGCCCAACGGGGCGGGAAAGACCACGACCATCCGCGTGCTGCTCGGATTCCTGCGCTCCACGCACGGGCGCACGAGCATCTTCGGCAAGGACTGCTGGCGTGAGACCCGAATCATCAAACAGGACGTCGGGTACGTCCCCGGCGACCTGCGCCTCTGGCCCTGGCTGGATGGACGTAGCGCGCTGCGGCTCTTCGCCAGCGTCCGGGGGCGCGATCTGATGCCCGGCGGCACGCGCCTCGCCGACATGTTCGAGCTCGATCTGTCGGTGAAAGTCCGGCGCATGTCCAAGGGCATGCGCCAGAAACTCGGCCTCATTCTGGCCATGGCCCACGAGCCGCGCCTGCTGATCCTCGATGAGCCCTCGAGCGGCCTCGACCCGCTGATGCAGGACCGACTGCTGGACTATCTGCGCAGCGCATCGCGCCAGGGGCGCACCGTCTTCTTCTCCAGCCACACCCTCAGCGAGGTGGAGCGGCTCTGCGACCGACTGGCGATCGTGCGGGCGGGGCGGATTGTCTTCGACGGCGTGCTCAGCGAGCTCCAGCGCCAGGCCGGGCACGTCGTGCGCGTGCGATGGAATGCGGGCGTGACGCCCCCCGCGAACGGGCTCGCCGCCCTGCGCGTCATCGAGCAATCGCCGCGGGCATGGTCGGCCCACTTCGGCGGCAGCATCGAAGACCTGCTGGCGTGGCTGGCGGGAAAGCCGATCGAGGATCTGTCCATCGCCCGCCCCGACCTCGAAGCGCTCTTCAAGCAGTACTACGAGGAGCACGCCGCGCCGGAGCAACGCCCATGATCAACATCGGCCTGGTTCGGCGCGCCCTGCGGGAGACGCTCCCGACAACACTCCTGTGCGCCGCGCTGCTGGCGACCATCTCGGGCCTGCTCGCCTACGCCCTGCCCCAGTTCCAGGCCCGCGTCATCCAGCGGGCCATGCCCCCCGGCTTCGTGCAGATGCGCAACGTGCTCCTCGGCGTGGACGCCCGGGGCGGCGGCATCGCCGACATCGCCTTCTCGATCGCCTGGTCCCACCCCGTGGTGCTCATCCTCCTGCTCACGCAAACGATCATCGCCTGCACGCGTGTCCCGGCGGGAGAGATCGAGCGCGGCTCGATCGACATGCTCATGGGCCTGCCGATCTCGCGCCGGCAACTCTTCCTGAGCGAGACCGCCGCGTGGTTGCTCGGCGGCGCGCTGATGCTCGGCGCGGTCTACGCGGGGAGTTTCATCGGCGCCCGCTTCATCCTGCCCGAGCATCGTCCCAACTGGGGCAACCTCGCCATGGTGCTGGTGAATCTCGGGTTCGTGTACGCGGTCGTCGGCGCGGCCGCAATGGCCGCGTCCTCCCTGAGCGATCGGCGCGGCCGGGCGGTGCTCCTCGTGCTCGTGGTCTCCGTCGGCTCCCTGCTGGTGAACTTCCTGGAGTTGCTCTGGAATCCGGCCAAGCAGATCGCGTTCCTGAGTTTCCTGCACTACTACCGGCCCGTCGGGATGCTCATGAACGGGAAGTGGCCGCTCGGCGATCTGGCCATACTCGGCGGGATCGCGCTGGCCCTGTGGGCCACCGCGGGGATCGTGCTTGGCAGACGGGCGCTGACGACGCTGTGAGCAACCATCGGATGCCGGATGCACCGACGGCCGGCGCCCGACGCCCATACCCTCCCGACCGACAACGCTGCATGAGGACCGCATGTCAATCTCGTCCGCGCCCGCCAACCCCGACCTCGCCGACCTGACACTCCGCCAGCGGAACGACCTGTTCCGCATCGACGAGGCGATCATCCGCAAGGGCGGCGGCAAGTCCGCGGCCGATCGCCAGCATGAAAAGGGTCGCCTCACCGCCCGAGAGCGAATCGCGAAACTCGTTGACGACGAGTCGAAGTTCGTCGAACTCGGTCTCTGGTCCGCGTTCGGGATGTACGCCGAGTACGGCGGAGCCCCGGCCGCGGGAGTCGTGACCGGAATCGGCCCGGTGCAGGGCCGCGACTGCATGATCATCGCCAACGACGCCACGGTGAAGGCCGGGGCGTTCTTCCCAATGACATGCAAGAAGATCATCCGGGCCCAGATGGTGGCGCAGATGGCCCGCCTGCCGCTGCTCTATCTCGTGGATTCGGCGGGCGTCTTCCTCCCGCTGCAGGAGGATGTCTTCCCCGACACCGACGACTTCGGGCGAATCTTCCGCAACAACGCGGTGATCTCCGCCGAGGGCATCCCGCAGATCGCGGCCATCATGGGCTACTGCGTCGCGGGTGGCGGCTACCTCCCGGTCCTCTGCGACACGCTGCTGATGACCGAGGGATCGGGTCTCTACCTCGCCGGGCCCGCGCTGGTGAAAGCCGCAGTGGGACAGGTCGTCACCGACGAGGACCTCGGCGGCGCGAAGATGCACGCGGCCGTCAGCGGAACGATCGACTTCCGCGAGAAGGACGATGAGGCCTGCATCGAGCGGCTGAAGTCGCTTGTCGCCAAGTATCAGCCGAGCCCTTCACCACAGAGGCACAGAGGCACCGAGGGGAGTGCGGGAGCAAGACCGGGGGAGACGGTATTCGACGCCTTCACCGACAAGTCGGGAGGCCAGTACGACGTACGCGATGTCATCGCCAGCATGGTCGATGCACGATCCGACGGCAAGGCCCCCGACTTCGATGAGTACAAGTCCGAGTACGGCCCCTCGCTCGTCTGCGGCTATACCAGGATCGGCTCCATGCCCTGCGGCATCGTCGCCAACCAGAAGAAGGTCACCAAGTCCATGGCGGGCGGCAACGGCCAGGTCCAACTCCCCGGGGTGATCTACCACGACTCGGCCGACAAGGCCGCGCGGTTCATCATGGACTGCAACCAGCGGAAGATCCCGCTGGTATTCCTCCACGACACCTCGGGGTTCATGGTGGGCAAAGAAAGCGAGCAGCACGGGATCATCCGCGCGGGCGCCAAGATGGTCAACGCGATGAGCAACTGCGTGGTCCCGAAGATCGTGGTCATCCTCGGCGGCTCGTACGGCGCGGGCAACTACGCCATGTGCGGGCGGGCCTTCGACCCGTTCCTCTCCTACGCCTGGCCCTGCGCCAAGTGCGCCGTCATGGGCGCAAATCAAGCCACCGGCGTGCTCGCGAGCATCGAGGAGCGCAGCCGCGAGCGCAAGGGCGAAAAGATCGACGAGGCCACCCACAAGGCCATCCTCGACGCGGTGCACGCCTCGTACCTCGAGCAGGCCGACATCCGCCACGCCGCGGCCCGCGGCTGGGTGGACCGCCTCATCGAACCGCACAAGACCCGCGAGGAACTCATCCGCGCCCTCGAGGCGACCTACGGGTGGGACTATTCCAGGCCGTTTCGGACGGGCGTGCTGCAAACCTGACCTGCACGGCCCGTTCGTCGCCTCTCCATTCCGGCCCAAACCGGCTCTGTGACAACGACATGGACGCGGTTTTGCGCGTTCTCATGTGAGAATTGTGGAAAACGCGCCGGGCGGGCACAAACTCAATACCGATGTACACTCAAGGTGTGAAGACGCCCCACGCCTCCTCGCTCCCCGCTCGCGCCGCGGTGCGCGTCGAGGCCCCATGCCCGATCGTGCGCTTCGAGGAGATCGACTCCACGAGCGCCCACGCGCGCCGCGAGATCCAGGCCGGACGGCTCGCGGCCGCGCCGGTGGCGTTCGTGGCCGCACGCCAGACGGCCGGCGTTGGTCGCTTCGGCCGGGCCTGGGCCAGCCCCATCGGCGGCCTGTGGTTCACGCTGGCCTGGCCCAGCGCCGAGGCGGACCTGCCCAGGGTGATCGACGGATTGGGGCTGCGCGTCGGCGTCGCCTGCCTGCGCGTGGTTCGGCGGGCGCTCCAGGATGCCCCCACCGATCCGTTCGTCCGCCTCAAGTGGCCCAACGACGTGCTGGCCCACGGCCGCAAGGTGCTCGGCGCCTTGACCGAGGTGGTCCACGAGCCGACCCCGGGCAATCGACCGTGGCTCGTCGTCGGCGTCGGCATCAACGCGAACTTCGATCCGGTCGCCCTTCCCGAAGAGTTTCGATCCCACGCCACAACGCTCGCCCAGGAGCGCGGCCAAAGGGTCGACACCGCGCTATTGGAAGTCGATCTGTACCACGAGCTCCGCGGCGCGATCACCGCGGACGGGCTCGACCGCGAGACCATCGTCGAGGCCGGCCACTTCCTCCACGGCCTCGGACGCGACGCGATCGTCTCTCTGCCCGACGGTTCCAAGGTCTCGGGCGTGCTCAAAGGCCTCAACGACCACGGGATGGCGGTCCTCGACGTGGACGGCCGGACGTTCGTCCCGCCCCTGGGGTCGATCATCGTGAACGATCATCCGGCCCGGCCATGACCCGCCTCCCGGGTACCACCACGCTCCGCGTGGTGTTCTGCCTCGTCCGCCACGCGGAGCGCGGCGGTACCCGGATCCAACGACAACGCCCCGTCGATCGGCCGCGAGCGGCTGGATCGGCGGGGCGTGAGCTCGTCAGCGGGTCGGCGGGCCGGGCCTTTCGGCAGCCTCACTCGCGACCCGCGGCGTCGGTCGTATCAGACCGCGTCCTTGAGGGCCTTGAGGGGACGGATCTTGATGACGGTCTTGGCGGGCTTGGCCTTGAACATCTGAGTCTCGCCGGTGAAGGGGTTCTTGCCTTCGCGGGCCTTCGTGGCGGGCTTGTACACGGCCTTGACCTTCATCAGGCCGGGGACCGTGAAGATCTTGTCGCGCCCTTCGCTGGGCTTGGCCAGATCGACGGTCATCACCTTGCTGAGCGTGTCGAACACGCCGGCGACCTGCTTGCGGCTCAGCTCGTTGTGCTCGGCGAGCAGGGTGTAGAGCTCGCCCTTCTTGCGGGGCTTGGACGACGCGGTCAGTTTGGGGGCCTTCTTTGCGGGCATCGATTTCTTCGCCATTCGTTCTCTCCGAAAAAGGGACTCGTGCGATCCATCGCACGTGATTGTGGTACCGTTGTAGCCGAAATCCGTCGTGGGTTCAACTCGACAATCGCGAAATTCCATGTGGAAAACTCGCATTTTTGTCGGCTGTCGGTGGATTTCGACTGAAAAACTGGAGCTTTGGACGATCCATCCCCCTCCCCCCATCGTCCATCCCCACCCGCCCGTCCCCCGCCCCGCCCTCAAGAACCCGCAAAACATGCTTGTTTTTGGCCATATCCTCCTCCCAGACCCAATCCGCGGCGCCCGGCTGGCCCTCGGGCAGGTGCGCCTGGACGGACCCCGCATCGCCGAGGTCACCCTCGACCCCGCCCGGATCGGAACCCCCGACTTCGGCCACGACCGATGCCTGATTTGTCCCGGATTCGTCGATACCCACGTGCACTTGCCCCAGTTCGACTGCCTCGGCATCGACGGGCTGACCCTGCTCGAGTGGCTCACCCAGGCGGTCTTCCCGACCGAGGCCCGCTGGGCCGACTCCGACCACGCGGGTGCATGCGCGGCCAGCGCCGCGAAGCGCATGCTCGCCGCGGGCACCACCGGCATCGCCGCGTACGCGACCGTCCACCACGCCGGAGCACAGGCCGCGATCGAAGCGGTCGAGAGTGTCGGCCTGCGCGCCTTGGTCGGACAGGTGCTCATGGACCAGCAGGCACCCCCGGAGTTGGTCCGACCCGCGCCCCAGTTGCTCCGCGAGGCCGCCTCATTGCAGGCCCGCGGGCGGGTCGGCCCGGCCGTCACGCCGCGCTTCGCCGTATCCTGCTCCGATGAACTGCTGCGGGGCAGCGGCGAGCTCGCGAAGGCAACGGGGTGGGCCGTGCAGACGCACCTGAGCGAGTCCGTGCCCGAGTGCCAACTGGTGGGGCGCCTGCACAACGCGGCCAACTACACCGAGGTGTACCAGCGAGCCGGCCTGCTCACCCCCCGCACCATTCTCGCCCACGGAATCTGGCTGGGCGACGCCGAGCGGGCCATGATCCGCGCGGCCGGAAGCCTCATCTCCCATTGCCCATCGGCCAACCTCTTCCTGCAGGCGGGCACGATGGACCGCGCGGGCAGCATGGCCGCGGGGATGCGGGTCGCGCTCGGCAGCGATGTGTCGGGAGGGCCGGACCCGTGCATGGTCCGGGTGGCCCGCGCGATGATCGAGACGGCCAAGGTGCGCCGCATGACCGACGGCCGCACCCCCGTGCCATCCCCCGCCGAGGCATGGGCGCAGATCACCTGGAAGAACGCCGATGCGCTGGGGTGGACAGACTCTGGACGAGTCGCCGCCGGGGCGTGGGCCGATCTGGTCGTGATCGACCCGACGCGAGGCCCGGCCGCGCAGCCGGACTGGCCGAAAGCCGTCGATCCGCTCTCCCTGCTCATGTACGGGTTCGATGAGCGATGGATCGAGCGGACCATCGTGCAGGGTCGCACGGGCTACGCCGCCCGAGGCCCGGGCCGGTCGAACCGGGAGAGCCCGAGGAAGCCGATCGGATGACGCGTCTCGCCGCGCGTCGCGAGGTCCGCCAGCACCTCCCCCACGACCGACGCGAACTTGAAGCCGTGGCCGCTGAACCCCGCCGCCACGATGACGTTCTGGTGCGTCGGATGGCGGTCGATCATGAAGTGCTGGTCCGGACTGTTCTCGTACATGCAGATGCGCAGGCCGAGGAGCTCACCGCTCGCCTCGGGAATGAACCGAGAAAGAAACGGGCGGATATCCCGCTCGTCCCCGGGCCGCGATGCACGATCGAAGCCGTCGGGATCGACCGCGGGACCGGCGACATGACGTGCAAGCTTGAATCCCTCACCAAGTTCGCCCTCACCGGAGCTGGGAAATCCGTAGAACAGATCACCGCCGAACTCGGCCGTGGCCTGCATGGCCCACACGGGAAGCACGCCGGCGGCAAACAGATGCGCCATCCTCGGACGAAACCACCCGAGCACCTGGCGCGTCGGCGTGATCGCCACGCCAAGGTCCCCCACCACGCGGTTCGCCCACGCCCCCGCCGCGATCACCAGCGACCGCGCCCGATACTCGCCCGCGGTCGTCCGGACCACCACGCCGGTCGAATCGGCGTGCCACTCCAGCACCCGCTCGCCCGTGCGGATCGTCGCGCCGCTCCCGACCGCAAGACGGGCCGCGGCCGCGATGCACCGCTCCGGCGCCAGCCACCCCGCGGCGGGCTCGAGCAGGCCGACGAAGTCGTCGGGAACCACGAACTGCGGATAGCGACGGGCCAGGTCGGCCCGCGCGAGCATCTCGTGGGGCAAGCCATGCTCGACGGCCGCCCGGAGCGACCCCGCGACGGCCTCGTCCTCGGGGCGGCCCATGTACAGGCCGCCGGTGATGTGCAGCAAGCACTCGCCGCTCTCTCGCTCAAGATCGCCCCACAGTTCGTACGCGCGCCGGAGCAGGGGCACATAGTCCGGATGCTCGTAGTAGCACATCCGAATCATGCGGCTCAGCCCGTGCGAGGAGCCGCGGTCGTGGGCGATGGGGAACTGATCCAGGCCCAGAACACGCTGGCCACGCCGGGCAAGGTGATAACAGGTGGAAGAGCCCATGGCTCCGCCGGCGCCAATGACGATAGTGTGGGAGTGAGTGCTCACACGGGCTCCGGGGTCGATCGACTCACGCGAGCATCGCCTTGAAGCCCGCCTGCTGGAAGTGATGGTCGGCGGTCAAAGCCTCGGACAGCCTCATGCGCTCCATGACCACGAACGACGTGCAGTCGGTGAGCCACCAACCCTTGTCGGGGCGCTGCCTCAGGAGTTCCACACCCTTTGCGAACAGTGAATGCGACGCGGGAACCACGCGGATCGATCTGCTCGCCGCAATCGACTCCGCGAGTGTCAGAAACAGCCGCCCCTGTTTCCGCGAAGTGAGGTACGAGGCGACCTCCATCAGCACGAACTCGGTCGTGACCGAGCGGCGACCGGCGTCTTCGCCGAAGTGGAGCGCGAGTGTGTGGCGCTCGTCCGAGGGCGACACCAACGCCACGTAGAACGAGGTGTCCACGAATCTCGCCCCCCTCATCGCTTGGGCGCTCCATAGAGATAGTGGTCGATGTTGCGTGACGCATCTCTCGGCAGGCCCTTCGCCTTTCCGATCACCACCCGCAACGCATCGTTCAGCGACGACTTCCGCTTCTTCGAAGCCTTGGCGGGCTTCTTCGCGGTGGTGCGGGTGCGTTTCGGCCTCGGCCTCGCCTCGCGGACAACCCGCACATCCAGCCTCGAGCCATCGGGAATATCCGCGCTCTCCGGCAGGATCACCACACCATCGCGATAGATCGCTCGAAACGTCATTGTCGCTCCCGACAGATGATACGCGAGTCAGGCCGCGAAGAGCGCCTCAACAAACGCCTCCGGATCAAACGCCTCGATGTCCTCCGGCGTCTCACCAACCCCCACAAACTTCACCGGGATGTTCGTCGCCGCGCGAATCGCGACCACAATCCCCCCCTTCGCCGTCCCATCGAGCTTCGCCAGGAAGATCCCCGTCACGCCCCCGCCCCCCCCGGTCTCATCCCTGAGCGACTTCGAGAACTCCTCGGCCTGCCGCAGCGCGTTCTGACCCGCCGTCGCATCGAGCACCAGGATCGTCTCGTGCGGCGCGCCCGGGATCTGCTTGGCCACCACCGCCCGGATCTTCGTCAGTTGCCGCATCAGCGGGTCCTGCGTGTGCAACCGGCCCGCCGTGTCGAGAATCAGCACATCCACCCTTCGCGACAGCGCGGCCTTGCACGCATCGAACGCCACCGCCGCGGGGTCGCCCCCCTGCTGCCCCTTGATCACCTCGACGCCCAGCCGCTCCGACCAGATCTCCAGTTGCCGAACCGCCCCGGCCCGGAACGTGTCGCACGCGGCCAGCAGCACCGTCTTCTTCTGCCCCCGGAGCATCGAGCACAACTTGGCGATGCTCGTCGTCTTCCCCGCCCCGTTGATGCCCGTCACAAGAATCACCGTCGGCCCCGACCCGGCCGGCGCGGAATGCAAAGCCCGATCCTCCGGCGGCCACATGGCCTTCATCTCTCGCTTGAGATAGTCCAGCACATCCTCGCCGCGAGTGAGTTTGCCCGCGGTGTAGTCCACCCGGATGCCGTCGATGAGTTTCTTGGTCCCGACCACGCCGACGTCCGCCTGCAACAGCGCCTTCTCGATCTCGACGATCAACGCCTCATCGAGCCTGCGCCCGAGCAGAAGCGACTTCAGCCCGCCCGCGCCGGAGACGAGCACATCGCGCGTGCGCTCCAGCCCCTGCTTGAACTTCGAGATGGCTTTGGTGAAGAATGAGGCCATGTGGGTGGTTCAGGACACGCCGGAATCCGAAGGCGTTGCCGGCGTTTCCGGGCTCGCGGGAACGCCGCCGGCATCCGCGATCGCACCGTCCGCCGTCCCCTCTTCCCCGAGCACCTTCTTGAGCACCTTGTCGAGCAGCCCGTTCACAAAGGCCGGAGACTTCTCCGTGCTGAACACCTTCGCCAGTTCCACCGCCTCGTTCACCGCGATCTTCGGCGGCGTCTTCCCGCTCGTCATCTCGTAGTGGGCCAGGCGCAGGATCGCACGATCCACCGCCGCCTGCCGGTGCGCGGGCCACCCCGGCGCGGCCTCGTTCATGAACGCATCCGCCGCCGCCCGATCTGTGTACGCCTCGCTGGCGAGCGTGAACGCCTTCTGGCGCTCCGCGGCGGTGTACCGGCCCGCCTCCTCATCGTCCTCGGCGAGCGTCGCGAGAACCTCGGCCGCGTCGTGGCCCGGGCCGATGGCGTCGAGCTGGTAGAGAATCTGGAATGCGAGTCGGCGAACTTCGCGCGGTGTGGACATCAGCGGGCTTCCCTTCCCCCTGTGCGAGGTCTCTTGGCTTTGTCACGGATCGATCGCCCGAACCCGGGCACTCCGGAGCGTTTGCCGCCCGCCCGCAGCGCATCGATCTGCGTGATCGTGTCGAGCAACGCCAGCATCGAGTCGGCCCCCTTGTTGCCCTCGGAACCGCCCGCCCGGTCGTCGGCCTGCCCCGGCGTGTCCACGGTCAGCACACCGAACGCACACGGCACGCCCGTGGCGATGGTCACGCTCACCAGCCCATGGGCCACCGCCTCGGCGATGTACCGATCGTGGCTCGTCTCGCCCTTGATCAGACACCCGAGCGCGAGCACGCCCCGGAACCGCCCCGTGCCCGCCGCGGCCAACGCCAGCGCAGGCAACTCGAAGGACCCCGGGGCTGGAACCACCCGCATCGCCTCCGGCTGCCCGCCCCAGCCCGCCTCCGCCCAGGCCTCGCGGGCCCCGGACAGCAGGCGATCGGTGATGCTCGCGTTGTACCGGCTCACCACCACCGCCACGGCGGGCGCGGCCGCCGGCCCCGACGAACGCGAACGGGCTGTGCGTGGGCTCGAAGGCATGGGTCGGGATGGTAGAGGGCCTTCGAGCACGTTTCCGCGTGGCCACGCCCTTCCCGAGGATGTTCCTCCGGGTCGGCCGGACAACGGCCCGGTCGGGTGACGCACGCGGTACCATCCGCGACCCCAACCGCCCATGCGACGTTTCATCCTCCGAGTCCTCCCCGCGCTGCAACTGGCGCGCGTCACCACCGCCTTCGCGGCCATCGCGAACGTCTGGTTCGTCATCTTCTGGACCCACGGCTTCGCGCCCGAACCGGGCACCGAGTCGTTCCGCACGCTGCCGCTCGGCCTGCTCCTGGCGGGCGGGTGCCTCAACGCCTTCGGGCTCTTCGCCTTCGCCACCACGCTCAACGACGTGCTCGACTGGCGCCGCGACCAGGCGTTGCACCCCGACCGGCCGCTCCCCTCGGGCCGCCTGAGCCACGACCGGGCGATCACCGTCGTCGTGGCCTCCTTCGGGCTCGCGGTGCTCGGCGCGACTCCGCTCGGGATCACCGCCGTCCTCCTCACGCTGCTCGTCGCGGGCGCGATCCTGTTCTTCAACGCCGCCGGCAAATACGTCCCGGGAGTCGGCCTGATCGTGCTCGGCCTCATCTACGCGGGCCAGATGGTGGTGCCGAATCTGCACCTCCGATTCGTAATCCCCGTCTGGCTCGTGATGACCCACGCCCTGCTCGTCGCCGCCTGCGTCCACGTGCTCGGCCGCAAGGCCCCCGGCATCTCCGCACGAGCCACCTTCTTCGCCCTCGGCGGATGGATCTTCTGGACCGCCGTCATGTTCACCGTCGGCTGGTGGCGCGGCCGCAGCGAGGGCGGCCTGTGGCCCGACTGGGTCTCCTGGTACGCCGGCATCGTGCCCCTCGGGCTGGGCATCTCATTCGCCGTGCTCGTCTGGAGACGCGTCCACCTGCTCGGACGCGGCCCGCGCGTGGCCGAGAAGATCGCCCGGTACGGAGCGCTCTGGCTCTCCCTCTACGGCGCGGCGTGGCTCTTCGCCGTCGGGCTCACCACCGGCGGATGGGCGCTGACCGCGCTGGCGGCCGTCGGGCTGCTGGGGATGACGCTGCTGCGAGAGGTCGTCGCGCTCATCGAGCAGCCCCTGGGGTACCGACGCTGATCGGCCTCGCCGTCCAAGCGCCGCCGCTCACACCCAGCCGAGCGAATAGAAGATCGCCGTAAACATCAGGTCGGCGAAGATGATCGCCACGATCGACTGCACGACCGTGCTGGTGGTCGCCTGCCCGACGCCCGCCGCGCCCCCCGTGACCCGCAGGCCGTTGGTGCACGCGATCAGCCCGATGAGCAGGCCGAACACCGTGGCCTTGCCGATCCCCGTCAGGAAATCCACCAGCTTCACCTGCTGGAGCATGTTGTCGATGTACCGCTCGCTGGGAATGCCCAGCGCGGTGATGCCCACGGCCCACCCCGCCGTCACCGCCACGAGATTCGCGAACACCGCCAGGCACGTCATGCTGATCACCGTCGCGATGACGCGCGGCACAACGAGAAACCGCACCGGGTTCAGCGCGTGGGCCTCCAGAGCCTCGATCTCCTCCCCCACCACCATCGTCCCGATCTCCGCGGCGATCGCCGCGCCCGCGAAGCCCGTGAGCACGATCGACGCGATCAGCGGCCCGAGCTCGCGGAAGATCGCCACGCCCGTGATGTTCGCCACAAGGTCCTTGGACCCGAAATCATCAAGCGGCGGGGCCATCTGCAGCGCGAGGATCAGCCCCACGCACGAGCTCACCAGCCCGATGATGAACACCGAGCGCACGCCCACACGCACCATCTGCGAGATGATCGCCGGCCGCCCCAATCGCGTCCGCCGGTGCGTCAACCCCCGCCACATCCAATGGACCGCATCCGCGAGCAGGTAGAACGCCGCCCCGACCGCCTCGAGCATGCTCAGCGTGCGCGAGCCGAGGAACTCCAGCAGCCCCATCAGGGGCCGGGCGCGGCCGGGCTTGGCGCTGGGGGGGGTGGTCTGGTCCATGTGGGAGAGCGTACCACGACCGGACGCGACGCGGCGCCTACCCGGCGATCGCCGCATCCACATCCGCCACGATCGCGAACACCGTGTCCAGCCGGGCGATCTCGAAGATCGAGCGGACCTTGTCCTGCAGGCCACAGAGGACCAGTTTCGTGTCCGCGCGCCGGGCCACCTGCATCGCCTCCACAAGCGTCGCCACGCCCGACGAGTCCATGTACGGCACGCCCGCAAGATCGATCACCAGCCGCCCGGGAGCCCCCGCCTGCACGCGCCGGAGCTCCTGGCGCAGCGTCGGCGAGCCGGAAAGATCAACGTCGCCCGACGGGCGCACGATCACCGCCGCGCCCCGCGTCTCAAACGTCACCGCCATCGCGGCCCCGCCATGGCGCCCTCGCAGATCACTCATGACACGCCCCCTTCCGTGGAGCACCCGCCCCGGAACATCCGCAGTTGCCCGCCGCCCTCGCCCCGTCGCCCACCGAACCGACCCGTTTCTTGACCATCGTCAGCCGCATCCCCGTCGTGCCCCGCTTCTCGTACCGGGCCTCGTCCATGACCGTCTGGATGATGTGCACGCCCAGGCCGCCCGGACGGATCTCCTCGAGCGACCGGCTCTTGATCGTCTCCGGGCTCACCTGTTTGGCCTCATCCTCGATGACGATACGCAGCGCATCCGGCCGTTCCCCGCCCGCGCTGCCCGTTGACGTCGGCGCGCCCCCATCCACCCACGCGCCCCCCTCGGCCCAGATGCTCAGCCAGATCGGACGATCGGGCCGCCGCTGGTACCCGTGCCGGATGACGTTGCACAGCGCCTCGTCCACGGCAAGGGCGATCTGCCCGCCCGACTCGTCGGAGAAGCCCAGCCGCCGGGAGAGCGCCACGATCAACTCGCGCACCCCGCTGAGCAGCAACGGGTTGCTCCGCAGCTCGATCCGCAGATGCGGCTCGCTCGAAGCTCGCGTCGAATGGGCCGGGGTTGCGTTTGTGGGGGTGCTCATGATCCGGTCCTGCGCCTCTCATCGCCCGCCGGCGTCGGCGCCCGCGTGTTGGCGTCCATCGATCCCCGACCACCCCCACCCCCCCCACTCGTGCCCGTGTACCACGAAGCCCATCGCTCAACCGCCGCGTTCCGCTCGTCGATCGGCGCGGCATGGTCGTACCCGCGCGTCTCGCCCGTGATCCGCTCCAAGGCCCCGATCGCCAGCAGCCGCTCCGCCGGGTCGTCGCTTTGCAGGAGGCCGATCAGCGACGGCACCGCCGACGCATCCCGCGTCGCCGCCGCCTGTCGGATGGCCCGCAAGCGGGCCGCCGGGTCCTTCTCGTGAAACCCCACGGCCGACTCGGGATCGGCACACCCCGCCACCCCCGCCACCCACACGGCGCCCACGCTCAACGCCACCGCCGCCAGCACACGCGACACACAAGTGTGGGCGGGGCGCGGCATCGGCATGGCCGGAGCGGTTGACATTCGACAGATCATACGACGCGCCCGGGATCACGGAAGTTCACGGCTACCCTCGTTTCCTCCCCATGTCCACACCCGCTTCGCCCCAATCAAACGCCCCGACCCCCGCCGCTTCTCACAAGCCCCTCGACCGGGCCTCGCTCCCGCACAACGAGGTCGTGGTGGTGCTCGACTTCGGCGGCCAGACGGCCCAGCTCATCGCCCGCCGCGTTCGCGAGGCCGGGGCGTTCTCCCTCCTCATCACGCCGAAAACCCCGACCAGCGAGATCAAGGCCCTCGCCCCCAAGGGCATCATCCTCTCCGGCGGCCCGGCGAGCGTCTACGACGAGGGCGCCCCCACGTGCGATCCCGCCCTGTTCGAACTCGGCATCCCGATTCTGGGCATCTGCTACGGCATGCAACTCGCCTGCCACATGATGGGCTTCCACGTGGACAAGGGCGACTCGCGCGAGTTCGGGCGCGCTGCGCTCAACATCAAGGATCGTCGCGACCTCTTCGGCGCGATCCCGGAAAAGACCGCCGTCTGGATGAGCCACGGCGACCAGGTCCACCCGGGAACGGCTCCGGGTACCCCGACACTCCGTGGCGGCCGCCTTGAAGTCCTCGCCTCCACCGACACCTGCCCCATCGCCGCCGCCCGCGTGGTTGACCCCATGCCGGGCGGCCTGAAGTTCTACGGCGTGCAGTTCCACCCCGAAGTCACCCACACCCCCCACGGCGTGGACATCCTCCGCAACTTCCTCTACGAGATCTGCAAGTGCTCCGGCTCGTGGCGCATGGCCGACTTCCTCGACACCGAGATCGCCCGCGTCCGCGAGCGCGTGGGGAAAGGCGGCGTCATCTGCGGCCTCTCGGGGGGCGTGGACTCCTCCGTCTGTGCCGCCCTCCTGCACAAGGCCATCGGCGACCAGCTCCAGTGCGTCTTCATCGACACGGGCCTGCTCCGCAAGAACGAGCGCGAACTCGTCGAGACAACTTTCAGAGACCATTTTCACATCCGCCTCAAGGTCATCGACGCCGCCGACGCGTTCCTCGCCGATCTCAAGGGCGTCACCGAGCCGCAGGCCAAGCGCAAGGCCATCGGCGCCCGCTTCATCCGCGTCTTCGAGGAGACGCAGCTGAGCATGGGCCTGCACGGCCACAACTTTCTGGCCCAGGGCACGCTCTACCCCGACGTCATCGAATCCGGCCACAGCGCGGCCGGAACCTCCGCCGCCATCAAGCTCCACCACAACGTCGGCGGCCTCCCCGACGACCTCGAGTTCGACCTCCTCGAGCCCCTCCGCGACCTGTTCAAGGATGAGGTCCGCAAGCTCGGCGAGGTCCTCGGCCTGCCCGACCAGATCATCTGGCGCCACCCCTTCCCCGGCCCCGGCCTGGCCGTCCGCATCCTCGGCGAGGTGACGAGAGAAAAACTCGACCTGCTCCGCGACGCCGATGAGATCCTCCTCGAGGAGATCGTCGCCAGCAACCTCTACCGCTCCACCAGCCAGGTCTTCGCCGTGCTCCTCCCGGTCAGGTCCGTGGGCGTCATGGGCGACGGCCGCACCTACGAGAGCGTGATCGCCGTCCGCGCCGTCGAGACCCAGGACTTCATGACCGCCGACTGGGCCCGCGTCCCCTTCAACGTCCTCGCGACCATCTCCAACCGCATCATCAACGAGGTGCGCGGCGTGAACCGGGTGGTGTACGACATCTCTTCGAAGCCGCCCGCGACGATCGAGTGGGAGTGAGCGGGGCGAGGGCGCACAGTGCACGGTGCACATTGCAAAGTGCAGAGTGCAAAGTGCACATGAAAAGGCCCCGAGCGGTCTGCCCGGGGCCTTGGTCTTGAAGTGCACTTTGCACTTTGCACTTTGCACTTTCTCTACGCCGCCATCCTCAGGCCCTCATCGGCGCTCGTGGTCATCACCACGCCCCCGCCGCCGCCGATGCCGAAGGCGACGCTGAAGACCTCGCTCGACGGGCCGGACTGCTGGCCGCTGCGCGCGGTGATCATGTACGACGCCCCGCCCGCGGAGTACGGGATGGTCGCGTCCACGAACATCTTCTCGCCCACGGTGTCGAAGAGCGTGTACGCGCTCTCGCCGTTGAGCCTGCGCTTGACGAAGTAGATCACGTTGGCCACGCCGCGCGGGTTGGCGCACTTCCACGTGAAGGTGATGGAGCCGCCGGGGTTGAGGCCGGCGCGGATGTCGGTGGGCCGGGCCGGGGGCGGGCCCATGGCCGAGCGCGGGTCGGGCGCGGGGATCTCGGCCAGGGCGTAGATCGCGGGGTTGTTGGTGGTCTTCGCGGTGTTCTGGATCACGCGGACGCACTCGGAGGCCTTGGCCCGCAGGGCGGTGACGGCCGCGTAGTACGCCTCGGTCGCGGCCCGGGCCGATTGCCGGGTCGTCTCCGCGACGTCGAGCGCATCCTGGGCCGCCTGGGCGACATTCTTCATCGCCAGCACCTGCGCATCGCCGAGCTGCAGGGCCGCCTTGTTGTCGGTCCAGGGCTGGACGTGCATGTTTCCGAACAGGACCATCTCGCGACGGTCGGAGGGCAACACCGTGGCCATGGGGCACCGAGCCTTTCACCCCCGGCCACGCGGGCGCGGGGGAACAGAGTGATGGCCCGGTCGAACGAACCGTTCTGTGCGCCGCGGCGACACGCCGCGAGCGCCCGGGCCGGATGTCGCCCCCGGGATCGCCCCGTCGTCGCCCGCACGCCAGCGCGATCGCACGCAAACCCGCCCCCACCGCGCACGCACGCGGCCTGCACCGGCGCAAACAGCGCGACCGGCGCACGTTCGCACGGTTCTCGGCCGCACACCAGCGCGCGAGGTGGGCGCAACAACGGTTGTTGTGGGCGCAACAGCCGTTGATGCGCCCACAACAATCGTTGTTGCGCCCACAACAATCGCCGATGCGCCCACATCAGGACCCGATGCGCCCACCACAGCCGTCGGTGTGCCCACACCAGCCCCCGAGTTGGGCACGCCAACCGCCGATGCGCCCACACCACCGCCCGATGCACCCACGAAAACCCCCGCGCACCCCCGCGCACCCCCGCGCACCCCCGCGAAACCCCCGCGCACCTCCGCGTGCCGCCTTCCTCCGTGCCCTCCGTTCCCCCTCCGTACACGTCGTGCCCCGAGCACCGCCCGATCGCTCAGGAGACCGGCGCGGATTCCGGCGCGGGGGCGGCGTCTCCATCGGTGGCCGCCGCCGCATCCGGCGATTCTTCCGTGGCATCCGGCGCCGGCTCATCCGGCTGCGCATCCAGATCGATGTCCTCCCCCGCCACCACCATCGCGCACACCGGCAGGGCCGACATCGACTCCATCAGCAGCCCGCCGCGCGGCCCGGTGAGCCGGCCCCCGCGCACGCGCAGCGGCAGGAAGACCACCGAGGCCCCCTTCGAGTGCTCCACGAGCGACTCGGGCCCGGTGAAGTCCACCAGGTCCGCCTCCGCGTCGATGCGGACATCGTCGAGCATCTCCCGCACGCGCCCGAGGGCCTCATCGCGCCCCGCGCTGGCCGGGTTGATGACGTGCACGCGGACCTCCGCGTCGCGCCACCCCTCGGCCCGCGTCATCAGGTGGGCCAGCAGCAGGCACAGGCGGCTGGTGTCCCCGTCCTTCCACCACACGTCGATGCGGCGCTCCTCCTCGGGCGTGTTCTCCAGCGCGGTCCAGTCCTTCGAGTCGCCCTCGAGCAGGATCAGGTTCTTCCGCTGGCCCAGCGCGGCGGCGAGGGCCTCCGGCGGCGGGGCGTCGCCCATGCGGGGCTCATCGCCGAACTGCTCGTGCGCGCTCATGAGGATCGTGTTGGGGCGCACCGGCCCGAGGCCGTGGGCCTGGAGCAACTGGGCCAGCCCCTCGCTCACGGTGCGGGCCCAGACGATCCGCGTGAACGTCTCCAGGCCCGCCTCCTGCACCTGGGCCCGCAGCGACTCCTCCGCCTCGGCCAGCCGCTTGCCGTTGACGGCCGGGGCCCGCTCCGATTCCTCCCCCCGGGCCTCGACCTTGCCGGGCGTGAGCACCCGCGCGGCCGTCGTGAAGCCGCTCTCGCCGTCGATCCACGCGGCGAAGGTGAGCAGCCGCACGCGGTCGATCGGCTCGTTGCACAGGGCCAGCACGAACGGCCGCCAGTCGCGGGCGTGCCTCGACCCGCCGCGCATCTCGAGGAGGTGGTCGCGGACGCGCCGGAAGTGGTACGCGTAGCGGCTGTCGGCCCACGTTCCCGGCGGCTCCGCACGCCGGAGATACTGGTAGAGCGCGAGCAACGCCGCCCCCGCGATCGCCGCCGCGAACGGGTTGATCATCGCCCCCGCGAACAGGCAGAGCGCAGCGCCCGCGAGGCTCAGCCACGCGTTGAACCAGCGGAACGTCGGCCGGAACGCCGGGCTGTGGGCCCGGGCCTCCACGAACGTGGCGTAGTTAAGCAGGCCGTAGGAGAGCAGGAAGCACATGCCCACGACCGCGGCCACGGCGTTGAGGTTGCCCAGCCCCACCGTCGCCAGCGCGATCCCCGCGGCCAGCAGCACGGCCCGCCGCGGGTTGTTCGTGGAGCCGGCCCCGGCCGCGAACATGTTCAGCGGCGGGATGATCTTGTCGGTGGCGAGAGCCTGCAGGATGCGGGGTGCGCCCAGGCACGAGGCCATCGCCGACGAGAGCGTCGCGGCGATCACCCCGACCTCGATGAGCCACGGCGCAACGGCGACCTTTCGCATCGCGCCGTAGTCGCTCGCGAGCACATCCAGGGGCAGGTTGGCGGCGAAGACGACGGCCGCGCCGAGGTAGACGACCGTGGAGATCCCCACCGCCAGGAACGTCCCCCGCGGCAGGCTGCGCGAGGGGTCCCTCAGGTCGCCCGACATGCTCACGCCCTGCGTGAAGCCCGTGACCGCGGGGAAGAACACGGCGAAGATGAGCCAGAACGGCGGGGCGGCCCGCCGGGGAGACGCCCGGAGCGACTCGCCCAGCAGCGCGTTGTCCCAGTTGAGCACGCCGCCCACGAAGAACGAGCCCAGCGCCACGCCGAGAGCGATCATGACGAAGAACTGGAACTTCGTCGCCAGGTCGGCCCCGATGAACGCGATGCCCGCGATGATCAGCGTGGCCGTCGCGGCGATGAGGGAGATCGTCGCCGCGTCGCCGGTCTTCCCCAGCATCGCGGCCGTCGCCTCCCCGAAGCCGATGCAGTAGAACGCGATCGAGACCGCCTGCGCGATGAACAGCACCACCCCGATCGCCCCGCCATACTCCACGCCCAGCGTGCGCGAGATCAGGAAGTAGTCCCCCCCGCCCCGCACACGCATGTTGGTGGCGATCGCCGCCAGCGAGATGCTCGTGACCAGCGAGATGGCCGTCGCCAACAGGATGATCCCGATCGCCTCGACCAGGCCCCCCGCGCCCACGACAAAGCCCAGACGCTGGAACAGGATGATGCCCAGGATCGTGAGGATGCTCGGCGTGAACACGCCGGCGAACGTGCCCAGCCTCCCCGCGCCGGAGTCGGACGGCGGCGTGCGTGCGGGCTCGGTGCTCATCGACCACTCCCCATCGCGCGGGCGGGTGCGGCCGACCGCCGGGCCCGGCCCGCCCGCCGCGCTCCGCACCCGCGGTCGGTTCCGGGCGCCGCGATCGTGGTTGCCAGGGCGCTCATGGCCGGAGAATAGTCCCAAATCACGCCCCCGGCTTCGCGCCCGGCGGGTTCAGAGGGTCCGGCTCCCGAACGACAACCCGCGCACGGGGCACATCGAAACAGCAAGAACGGACTCGCCCCTCGCCCGATGGTCGCGCCCGTCGCCCGCACGGGAATCGGACTCAGCCGGGAGGCCGACGATCGCTCCGCCGGCACCGGCCCGGGCATCGCGCTTCCGATGCGGACTCACGGCAGCCCCCCGACACACGAAAAAACCCCGCGGCCCACGGCCGCGAGGTCGAAGCAATGGGTGCGGTTGGATTCGAACCAACGAAGGCGTAAGCCAGCAGATTTACAGTCTGCCCCGTTTGACCACTTCGGTACACACCCTTGGATATTCAGTTGTGGGGACGACTTTACGGGGGCTCGGGTCGGTTGTCTATCCGCACCCCGGCGAACGCCCGCGCGCGGGGCCCCCTCAGACCTTGGCGGGCACCTTTGGCACGATGCCGAGGGCTTTTCGGACCTCTTCCATCAGCCGCTCGATCTGGAACGGCTTGAAGAGCACGCACTGCAGCCCCTCCTGGCTGGCCCGCACGATCGAGTGGTGCGGGTCGTACCCGAACCCGGTCATCAGAATCACCGGGATGGTCCCCTTGGTGCCGGCATGGATGCCCACCCGGCGGGCCGCGGCGAAGACCTCGTACCCGTTCTTGTCGGGCATCTTGATGTCGGACACCACCAGGTCAAACTTGCCCGTGGCCCGCTTGACCGAAGCCTCCAGCTCGTCGATCGCCGCCTGGCCGTTCGAGCACACCGTGACGCGGCACCCCTTGCCCCGCAGAACGTCCCGGATCGTGTGCCGCATCTTCGGCTCGTCGTCGGCCACGAGCACGTGCTTGCCCGTCAGGTGCGGATCGACGATGAGCTCCGCCAGCGCCCGCTCGGCCCCGATGATGTGCTGCGGCCCCGCCGCCGCGTCCTTCACCTTCTCGGCAATCGCCGAGCAGTCCGAGAGGATGCGATCGACGTGCTCCTTCAACGCGGGGTCGGCCGTCGCCGCGTTCTTGAGCCACATCGCGTGCTCGATGATGTCCTGCAGCGGCTCGCGGATCTCGCCCTGCACGGTGCCGGTGACGGTCTCGCCCGTGGCCGCCCGCTCCACCACCAGCAGGTCGAGAATGTGCAGCGCCAGAGCAATGTGATTGGCGAAAATCTCGGCGAACTGCCGGTCCTCCTCGGTGAACGCCGCGAGCTGCTCGCTCTCGACATTGAACGCCCCGATGATCTTGTCGTGCAGGCGCAGCGGCACCGTCAGCGAAGAGCGGGCCCCGTGCAGGCCCATCACATACCGCCGGTCCTTGCCGATATCCGCGCACAGGTACGAGCGACCGGTGGCCGCCACGTACCCCATGATCCCGTTGCCCTCCTTCTGCGCGAAGAGCTCCACGTCCATCGCCTCGGGCGGAAGGCCGCTGGCCATGACGAGCTCGAGCTTCCCGGTCCGCTCGTCGATGAGCCGGATGGCCAGGTGATCAAAGTGCATCAGCTCGTGGCTGTACTTGACGATCTTCTCTTCCATCACCTTGAGACGCTCGGCCACGTGCTTCTTGCGCACGCTCTCGGCGTCGAGCCGCACCAGCTCCGAGCCCGCCCGGTCGATGGCGTCCATCTTCTGCTGCACGCGCTTGGACTGCGAAACGTCCCACACCACCGCCGCGACACGGTCGATCCGGCCCGGCCCGCCGCCGGCCATCTCCGTTCCGTCGAACACCGGATCGGAGGGGGGCGTCCGCACCGGCGAAACAACCACCTCGTAGAACTTGCTCTCGTCGGGCGAGGCCACGTCAAACTTCTGGCTGCCGAAACTGAACCCCGCCGGCTCCTGCTTGAGGATCTGCTCCTCGTACAGCGCGGCCGCCCGCCGGCACACCGCCGTGATCCGGGCCCGAGTCTGATCGTCGAACGCGTTGAACCGATCGTTCGCCCAGATCAGCGAGCCCTCGAGCGTGCAGATGCACACGCCCTCGCCGATCGCGGCCAGCGCGGCCGCCGCCTCTCCCTCCGGAACCGCCCCGGGGATGACCGGCGCGCAACTCGACACCCCCGCCAGCAGCTCCGCATCGGCGACCACGATCTGGTACCCCTGGCTGGCCGCCCCCAAAACGCCCCGCGGCGAGAGCACTCTGACTCCCGCCGCGTCGGTCACCATCACATCAAACTGCCCGGAGAGCGCCTGCGCAAGGCGTTCGGCAAGGGGTTTGTTCCCTTGGACAAGCAGCAATCTTGGACGAGGCAGGCTCATGCGTTCTTCGTATCGGCAAACCGAACACCGGCGAGGGCTCATCGGCATCCCGATTCGAAGCCCCCCATTTTAGTCATACGTCCGCAACCCCTGCCGGTTGGGGTTCCCGAAGAAATCCCATCAGGGCGCCCATGGGCCAAGGGGCACGCCACGCCAAGGAGCCGCGACTCCCGTTCCCCGCTCCCTGTCCCCCTCCCCTCCCCCTACTGTCCCTTCCCGCATGATCCAGGTGCAACGAGTCAGCAAGTGGTTTGGAGGCCAAGGCAGCCCCGGGGGGGGTGGAGGCGGGATCGTTGCTGTAGACGACGTCTCCTTCACGATCCCCGCAGGCCAATGCGTGGGCGTGCTCGGGCCCAACGGGGCCGGGAAGACCACCACCATCCGCATGATCACCGGCTACCTGCCCCCCTCGGCAGGGGCGATTCGGGTCAACAACCTCGACACCATCAACGACTCCATCGGGGCCCGCCGGACCATCGGCTACCTCCCCGAGTCCACGCCCCTCTACCCCGAGATGCGCGTGCGCGACTACCTGTTCTTCCGGGCCCGCCTCTACGGGCTCGCCCGCCGCGAAGCCAAGGCCGGCGTCGGCGCGGCCATCGAACGCTGCTGGCTCAAGGACGTCGCCCACCGGCGCGTCGGGCAACTCTCCAAGGGCTACAAGCAGCGCGTCGGCCTCGCCGGAACGCTCGTCCACTCCCCGCCCGTGCTCATCCTCGACGAGCCCACCAGCGGGCTCGACCCGACCCAGATCCGCGAGACCCGCTCGCTCATCAAGGACCTCGCCGAGAACCGGACGGTGCTGGTCTCATCGCACATCCTCCCCGAGATCGAGGCGACCTGCGACCGGGTCCTCATCATCGCCCGCGGGCGGCTCCGAGCCGACGGGGCGCCCTCCGCCCTGGTCAGGCAGGTGCAGCACGCCTTCGCCCACACCGTCGAGGTGCAGACCTCCCCCGGGGGGCGGGAGAAGATCCATCGCGCCCTCGCTGGATTGCCGGGGGTGGTCGGCGTGCAACTCTCCGGCGACGGCTCAAACGAGCAGTGGTCCCGGTTCGTCGTCACGCCGACGCCCGAGGCCAGCGACGTCCGCGAGCCGATCGGCATCACCCTGGCGGGCATGGGCGTGGTCTGCCGCGAACTCCGCAGGGCCGAACCGACGCTCGAGCAGGTCTTCATGCGCGTCATCGAGAGCGACGAGCGTCGCGCCGCGGCCGAGGCCCGCGCGGCCGGGGGGAGCGCCGCCGCATGAGAGCACTCTGCGCGATCGCCTGGCGCGAGTACGCGTCGATGTTCCGCATCCCGCTCGGGTGGGTGGTCGTCGCGCTCTTCGTCTGCCTCTCGAGTTTCTTCTTCACCAAGGCCCTCACGCCCGGTTCGCCCGCGACGCTCCGCGACGTCTTCCTGACCTGGTGGTTCCTGCTCATGTTCCTCTGCCCCGCCGTCTCGATGCGCCTCTTCAGCGAGGAACTCCGCTCGGGAACCATCGAGACGGCCCTCACCTCGCCCTCGGGCGACGCCGTGCTCGTGATCGGCAAGTACCTCGCCGCGGTGCTCTTCCTGGCCACGATGCTCGTGCCGACCCTCGTCTACGTGGCCGTCCTGGGGGCGTTGTCGCGCCCCGACTACGGGCCGATCGTGTCGGGCTATTCCGGGCTCCTGCTCCTCGGCATGCTCTACCTGGCCGTCGGCACGCTCGCCTCGGCCTGCACGAGCAGCCAGACGCTCGCCTTCCTCGGCACGCTCTTCGTCCTCCTCCTGCTCGACCTCGTCCCAGGCATGATCGCCCCCCGCCTGCCCGAGCAGATCGCCAAACTCGCGTTCGAGTTCTCCCCCAGCCTTCGCGCCGCCGACTTCTACCGCGGCCTCATCGACACCGCCCACATCACCTTCTTCCTCGCCGCAAGCGTCTGGTTCCTCATGCTCGCCACGGTCGTCCTGCAATCGCGGAGGTGGCGATGAGCTCCCCCAACACGCTCACCAAGCCCGCCGTCATCCGGCGCACCCGCTTCGCGTTCCAGACCATCGCGCTGGTCTTCGCCGTCACCGCCTGCTGCGCCTTCGCCGGCATCCTCGCCGAACGCTTCCCGCGCCGCTTCGACGCCACCTCCACCCGCGAGCACCACCTCTCCCCTCGCACCGAGGCCCTGCTCACCTCGCTCACCGGCGAGTACGAGGTCGTTGTCACCGCCAACTTCTCCACCCTCGACCCCGCCGCCGCCCGCCGGACCCAGGACGTGCTCGACAACTTCTCCCGGGCCTCGTCGCACGTGCGAACGACGATCATCGACGTCTCCTCGCCGCGCGGCCTGACCGACCTCGACGCGCTCGTCGGCCGGCTCGTCGCCCGCTTCAAGCCCGCGCTGGACAAGCAGCGCGACGGCCTCGAGCGTGCTTCCCAGGCCGTCGCGGGCCACGTCGCCGCCCTCGGCGCCCTCTCCACCCGCCTCTCGGCCCTCAAGGACAGCGTCAAGGACTCCGACCCGAGCGGACCCGGCCTGCAACGCCTCTTCGCCGACCTCTCCGCACGCTGCCGCGTCGCCGCCGAGGACCTCTCCAAGGCCCAACTCGCGGCCAGGGACGCGGCGACGCACTCCGCGGGCGGCCCGCGCTCGCCCGCACCCGCGACCGACGAGGCCGTGGCCGCGCTGCGCGTGCCAGTCTCCGCCGCCCTGGAACTCGTGGGAAAAGCCGGCGACACCCTCGAGCAGATCACTCGCAGCACCGACGACAAACTCCTCTCTCTTGAAGTCCGCTCCCAGGCCCGCGCCCCCGCCGCCGAGGCCAACGCCCTCCGCACCCTCATCGGCCAGTCCCTCGGCCTGCTCGACGACCTGCCCCGGACCCCCATCGGCTCGGTGCTCCGCGTGCTCGAACGCTCCAGCGCGGCCATCGTCATCGCCCCCCCCTCGACCGACCATCGGACGACGGTCACCAGCGTCGAACTCTCGGCCATCTTCCCGCCCCGCTCCCCCGGCGCACAGGACGGCATCCAGCTCGACCTGCGGGCCCGCACCGAGGAGCTCCTCGCCGGCGCGATCACCACCCTCGCCCGCGACGACGCCCCGATCGTCGTCTTCGTCCACGGGCGCGATATCCGCATCGCCCCGGACTTCCGCCCCGTCCTCCCGATCGTCGAGCGTCTGCGTCTTCGCGGCATCGACGCGGCCGAGTGGCCCGCCGCCCTCGACGCAGAACCCCCGGTGCTCAAGTCGCTCGATCCGCCGGGCAAGCGACCGGTGGTCTACATCGTGCTCTCCATGGGCGCAAACACCAGCGACGACGCCCTCCGCCTCGGCAAGCTCGTCGCGGCCTGCACCAAGCTGATCGACGCCGGCAAGCGCGTGCTCTTCTGCGAGGTTCCCTCGACGATGCAGTCCCTCGGGCAAAAAGACCCGATGGCCGAGGTCCTCGGTCCCCTGGGCATCCGCCTCGACAGCGGCCGACCGCTGCTCCACCAGACCACCGGCCCGCGAGGCCGTGTGGTGACGGCCGACACCATCGTGACCGACCCGCACACCGACCATCCCATCGCCAAGGCCATCCGCGGCCTGGCGACCTACCTGCCCTGGGCGGTCCCCGTGGCCATCGCCGACAAAGCCCAAGGCGTGCAACCGGTGGTCGTGATCGACTCGTCAAGTCGCGACGTCTGGGCCGAGTCGGAATGGCTCGGCTTCTCGCAGATTCCAAGCGAGCAGCAGGCCATGCTCGCCAACCCGCCCTCGCCCGATCCGACCCACGACGACATCTTCGGATCCTGGCCCACGGCCGCGCCGAAAGGGTGGCCGATCGTCGTCGCCGCCGAGCGGTCAGCGCCCGCGGGGACAGGCGGGAAGCAGCGGGTGGTCGTGATCGGCTCGAACAAGTGGATCTCCGCCGAGGTCATCGGGGCCGAGGCCGAGGTCGGCGGCCAGCGTGTGCCGGCGTATCCCGGCAACATGGAACTTCTCGACGCGAGCATCCACTGGCTCGCCGGCCAGGAGTCGCTCATCAGCGCCAGCGCAACCGCCCGCGAGGTCCCCCGAATCCCCGCCCTGAGCGACGGCATGCTCAGCACCCTGCGATGGGGCCTCATCGGCGGACTGCCGCTGCTGATCCTCCTGCTCGGGGCGGTCTGGCGGCTGGCACGCGGGTAGCACGGACGTCCCGCCCGTGCCGGCCGCAACGCCCTCGCTCGGCGATCCGACACCCCCGCTCGTGCCCGGTGCGCCCGGTCGCTCGCTCCGCGCACGCATCCACCGCACGGGCACGATGCCCGCGCTACATCACGCGCCTCTTCCCCGGTCCGCGCGGAATCGGGATCAGTGCTTCCGGCGGCGGCTCCAGCCCGCTCCCGGCGCCCCTCCACTGCGCCCCGCACTCCGGGCAGTTCAGCCCCGCCGGATTCAGCCCGGCCAGGTGGTAGCCGCACGATCGGCAATACAGGTCCCCCGAAGGCCGGCGCGGCAGGAGGCAAATGTAATACCCGATCGCGCCGATGAGCCCGATGTACGGCCACAGCAACTCGTAGAACAAGTGGCTCATCGGCGGCAGGTGCTCGTGCCACGCGGCGAATATCCGCGACACGCCCAGCAGCAGCACCAGCGACGCCGACACGATCGCAAACGACGGCCACCGCCGCCGCCAGTACATGGCCAGCGCCCACACCAGCGTGGCAAAGATCGGAAAGATCAGCACGGGCCGGCTCACAACTCCCCCCACCCCTCCCCACGCCCCCTCGCACCGAACTCTACGGCGACGGCGGCCCGCCTACTTGCCCGCCCTGAAAAACGTCCGCAGCGACTCGTAGATGTCGTCCCGCCCGTTCACCCGGCTGGTCACCACTTTCTCCCCCGGCGCCGCCCCCGCGCCCGATCCCCCCCCCCCCGCGCCGAACGATTCCCGCAGCACGTTGATGAAACTCCCCGAGCCGTACGGGCTGGCGACCTGGCAATAGCCGAACATGTTGATCCGCGGCAGCAGCTCCTTCTCGATGATCTGCACGCAGGTGCGATTGTCCCCCTCGGAGGAGTTGTCCCCGTCGGAAAAGTGAAACAGGTACGTGTTCCAGTCCCCCGGGTCGTAGTGCTGCTCGAGGATCTCGCCGCACTTCTGGTACGCGCTGGAGATGCGAGTGCCCCCGTCCTCGCGAACCGTGAAGAACGTCCGCCGATCGACCTCCTGCGCGGCCACGTCGTGCACGATGTACCGGCTCTCCACGCCCTCGTAGTTCCGCCGCAGCCACGTGTCGATCCAGAACGCCTCGAGCCGCACCAGGTCCTTCTGCTCGTCGCCCATCGACCCCGAGACGTCCATCATGTACACGATCAGCGCGTTGCTCTGCGGCTTCTTCACCTCCGTCCACGAGCGGTACCGCAGGTCCCGCTTGATCGGCACGATCACCGGGTCCTCCGGGTTGTACGTCCCCAGCGCCAGCTGCCGCTTCAGGGCTTCCTTGTACGACCGCTTGAAGTGCCGCAGGCTCGCCGGACCCGTCGGCCGCACCCCCGAGTACTTGTCCCGGATGGTCGTGATGTTGTGCTCGCCCTTGGGCTCGATGCGCGGCAGGCGCAGCTCCTCGCCCAGAATGTCGGCGAGCTCTTCCAGCGAAACGTCCACCTCCAGCACGTGCTTGCCCGGCTGGTCGCCCGCCCGCCCCTTGCCCTTGCCCGGCGTGTCGCCCTCCTCCCCCTCGCCCATGCCCACGCCGCCGGAGTTGTCCCCGTACCGGAACGTCGGAATGTCGATGTCGTGCACCGGCACCGAGACGTAGCGCCCCCCCTCCTGCCCGATGAACTCGCCGCGCGAGATGAACCGCCTCAGGTCGTGGCGGATCTTGCCGCGCACGATCTGGCGGAAGCGCTGGTGGTCTTGTTCGCTCTTGTTGACCCTGGCGATCTGCCCACCAACCTTGATTCACCCACGCCACTAGACATCGACCCGCCCCGGCGCACGCTCGACGCGCCGGCACCGACACCCCGCGTGCGGGGGCTTCCGACTCAATCCAAGGCTGTTATCGGCTCCTGCCCCGCTCCAGGAACTCAATCGTTCATACGCCCGGATGGGGGAGGGAGTTTCCCCATGGCCCGCGTTTGTGCCTCCCCGCCCACCAGGGCCAGCCGGCGGTGGACCCAGACAAAGCTCACCAGCCCGACAGGAATCGCACAAACCACTTCCGCGGCGCGCCCGATGAGATCGACCGTCATGCCCGGCGCCACGGTGGCCGCGGAAACGGCCGCGCCGCCCCGCAGAGCGCTCGTCGAGACTCCCACGGCCCACTCCCGCACCCCCACCTGGATGGGAAACTGGCCCGCCAGTTGGCTCACCCCGGACACGATCACACACACGCCGTAGGGCTGACCCTGCCCGATGAGCCCGAACGCCAGCCAATATCGCAACGCCCACACGTGGGTGTCAACGATGCGCAGGGCGACCGCGATCGCCACATCGCCCGAATGCGAACCCGCCACCACCCAGCCCCTGCGGACCCACAGGAGGATCACCGGCACGGCCGCCCCGGCCACAAAGCACATGGCGATCACCAACAGACGATCGGTGGGCACCGCCTCCCGAAGCGACGAGTCCGCCGCGACCTGCACCCCGATGGCCGCCAGCACGCCCAGACCCCCGCTCAACAGCGCGACAAGCGTCACCAGCACCGTCGTCCGGATCGGGATCCCGCTGATGGCCTTGTGATACGCAACCCGTCCCACGAGGCCGGGCTTGAACGGGAGCATGTTCAGCAGCCACGCGCTGCCGATCAGCGCGCCCATCTCCCAGAGGCCCACGCGCCCGTATCGGCGCGTCAGCGTCCAGAAGATCGCCGACGTGATCGCCCAGTTCGCCAGCGGGAGCAGCGCGATCGCCGGAAACACCCATGCCGGGGCCTCGCCCGCCGCCCCCCACGCGCCCGCGAGCATCCCGCGGTTTCCGTACACCACGACGACCGCCGCGACCAGCAGCAGACACCCGGCGACGTTCGCGGCGATGCGCAGGACCCGGGCTTGCCCGCCGGCCTTGGTCATGGCAATATGGGAACCGGGGAAGGGTCGGGCGGATCGACGGGCGCGACGCTCCGCTGCGGCCCCGGGCTGGCCGGCGCGTTCGGATCGTTGGGCTTGGCCCCGTCCAGATTGAGCGGCTTGGGCGCCTCCGGCTCGGCGGGCGGGGCGATGCCCCCGACAAGCGCGGGCACCTGCAGCGACGACGTGGCGTACGTCCGGGTCCCCGACGCCAGACGATCCTGGACGACCTGCGCCAGCGAGGCCAGCCGGGTGGACTTGAGGACTCCCGGGGCCCGCAGCAGTGGGTCGTCCGGCCGAACCACGCGCGTGGCAAGGGCGACGCACAGCACGTCCTCGTCGGTTTCCTGCGGAAGAATCTGATCCACCCGGACCACCTGCGGCAGGTCCGCCTGCGACGGCACCAGGCAGAGCACCATGATCTTGGACGCACGCTGCATCGTGCCGAACCGCCGGGCGATGACCTCGATCAGGCGATCCACGTCCGCCGCGTTGAGGTTGCTGCCCATCGACATCTGAAGCCTGAGCGACAGCACCGCGTCGGCGATCTCCCGTGGACCGCCCGTCTGCAACGCGTACTGCAGCGCCGTGAACACCGCCTCCGCCCGATTCGGAAGGCGGCGGAGCATCGTCGCAACGTCGGTCGTCAGGCACCGCGGTCCCGCGTCGTACACCCTCTGATCGACTAGCTGGAAGCCCTGGAGCACCCGCCACCGGATGCGAGACTGCCCCGGAAGGGCCAGCTCGGCGACGAAGCTCAGCACGCCCATGTCCGGAAACGTCACGATGTCCACCGACTCGTTGGGGAGCAGCCGCAGCCGCCTGTCCAGCGAGGCCACGTGCCCCAGCTCGTTGGACGGGAGTCGGGCCGAGCCCGTCTCGATGGCCGGTCCGAACAGGATGCGAGAGTTGAGCGGCTGATTCGGCCCCAGCGCCAGCGGGATCGAAGACACGTTGCGGAGCGTCACCCGCACCGGCGTCCGGTCCAGCGGGGAGATCTCCGAGCGGAGCGCCCGCGCCTCCAGCGTCATGATCCGGCGGGGATTCTCCACCATCGCGTCGAGCCACTTCGGCACGCCCGCGGCGTTCTTCTCCAGCTCGATCGCGATGTCGCTGGACCGCGGCTTCTCGCGGGCGAACGCCCCGTACCGCCTCGCCGCGAAGGCGCCGACGTCCGTGCCCGGCGAACGCGACGCAAGGTCGCGATACCGCACCACCGCCGTGGCCTCGTCCCCCCGAACCTCCGCCAGCACCGCCAGGCCCAGAGCCCCCATCGGGTCCCGGTCGGCGATCGCCCGCAACGCGCGATCCGCCCGTTCCGTCTCCCCCGTCCGCAGGGCCACCCAGGCGTCCAGCCGCGCGTGGGTGGCCTCGTCGAGCGCCCCGGCCTCGGCGAGCTGCGCGACCGTCGCCGCCGCCTCCGACACCTGCACGCCCACCCACAGCCGCAGCCACGCGAGCTCCACGGCGGCAACGCGCGTGGCGCCCAGGGCCTGTTCCTCGGTGATGCCCGCCGGTCGCCTCGCGGGATCCATCGCCCGCTCGCTTCGCACGCGAACCGTCTCGCCGAGCTCGCCGATGAACACCGCGGCCCGCTCGCGATCCCCCTGCGACGCCGCGGCGAGCGCCCGCATCCGGTCCTGCGCAAAGGACAGCCGAAGTTCCTCGGGGCGCGCCAGGCCGTCCACCGGCTGGCCACGCTCGGCCGCGATCTTCCGTTGCTCAAAGGCCTGTTGACGGGCCTTCTCAAGGAGGTCGCTCAGCCGACGGATCACCGCGTCGGGACCCACCGCGTTCCACTCCGCGATGTCGTAGGCAAACTCCTCGGCCTCGGTGAGCGGCCGGTTCTGCACCGCGCACAACTGGCGATGCAGCTTGGCGAAATGGAACGCGCCCGTGTACGCCCCCTCGCCCAGCAGCTGATCCACGATCGACGAGTACACCGCCACGTCGAACGGATCCGCCTTGAGCACGCAGAACTTCCAATCGAGCATCGCCAGCGGACGCTCCTCCGCGGGGATCTCCTCCGGGTTCTGCGCCCAGAAGGTCATGCCGAGCATCGCCGCGTCCTTGTTGGTCAGGTCCAAAGCGATCGCCCGCGAGAGCATCCGGGCAAACCCCTTCTTGTCGCCCCGCTCGCGCAGCAGCAGCGCGGCGTCCACGGCAAGCCGGCTCCGCACCGAGTCGTCGAACACCTCACCCTCGGGACCGAGGAATCGCTCGTACGCCGCCAATCGCTCGTCGGCCGTCTGGTAGTCCGAGATCTTCGCGCTGATGAGCCGCAACTGGGACACCGTGTCCAGCGGGTCGAGCTGCACCAGCCGGGCGATGATCTGCCGGATCGTCGGAACGTCGTCCGCGCCCGTCGCGGCCTCCAGGTACAGCCGGTAGATCGTCTGCTGGTCGGCGATGGCCGAGGACCTGCGGGACGCATCCAGATTCGACGCCGACTGGTCGGTCAGCCGGGCGGCCACGCCCAACAGCTCCTCGGCCACCCGGTAGTCCCGCGGCGTGGTCGCGCCGGACAACCGAAGGTCCAGCAGGCCGACCCGGGCCGCGGCGAACGCGCCGAGTGTTTCCACGCTCGATCGCTCGGGCGGGTCGGGATCGGCGTGGGCGCACGCCCCCGTCGAAGCGACCAGAATCGCACACGCGACGGCCCGCAGTCGTCCCCGGCCCGACCGTCGGCCCGGGTGTGAAGATTGCTCGCAGGTACCCATCAGAACAATCCTCCAAAAATCACGAAGCCGAGCCACGAGAGGGGGATCAACTCGCACGCAAACCGGAGCTTCCAGTTCGCCCGCGGGAAGCACCCCGAAGCAAAGAACGCGACCACGAAGACCCCCGAGGCGATAAACGCCGCGCTGAGCAGGTGTAACCATCGGGAAGATACGTCCAGGAACTGAGGAAGTTTGGCCGCCAGCGGCGGACCCAGGCAGACCAGCACCCACCCCCACACAAAGGCGAGCACGAGCAGCAACCCCCGCATCGACTGTCCTCCGGTTTCCACGGGCGCACCTCCGCCGGTGACCCCCAAACGGCGGGCCTCGGCGCCTGAGCATACCGCGATCCGACGGGCCTTGCCGGTCCGACGCGGCCGTGGAGAACTCTCGCTCAGCTCCCCATGCCCATGGTCATCAGGAACTCGGCGTTGGTCTTGACCTTGGTCAGGCGGCTCTTGAGCAGCTCCATGGCCTCGACCACGTTCATGTCCGCCAGCACCTTCCGCAGCCGGTACACCAGCTCGAGTTCCTTCCGGTCCATGAGCAGCTCCTCGCGCCGCGTGCCCGAGGCCGCCACGTCGATGCACGGGTAGATGCGCTTGTCCATGAGCTTCCGGTCCAGGTGCAGCTCGCTGTTGCCCGTCCCCTTGAACTCCTCGAAGATCACCTCGTCCATCTTCGACCCCGTGTCCGTGAGGGCGGTTCCGATGATGGTCAGGCTGCCGCCATTCTCGATGGCCCGGGCCGCCCCGAAGAACTTCTTGGGCCTCTGCAGGGCCCCCGCGTCGATGCCGCCCGACATGATGCGTCCCGAGTGCGGCATCTCCGTGTTGTGGGCCCGGGCCAGGCGCGTGATCGAGTCGAGCAGGATGACCACGTCGTCCCCGAACTCCACCATCCGCTTGGCCTTCTCGATCACCATGTCCGCCACCTGAACGTGGCGGCTGGCCTGCTCGTCGAACGTGCTCGCCACCACCTCCACGCTCGGCATCGTGTTCCGCTTGAAGTCCGTCACTTCCTCCGGACGCTCGTCCACCAGCAGCACGATGATCTTCACGTCCGGGTTGTTCTTCGCGATCGCCTTGGTGATCTTCTGCAGCAGCACCGTCTTGCCCGTGCGCGGCGGGGCCACGATCAAGGCCCGCTGGCCCTTGCCCAGCGGGGCGACCAGATCGATGATGCGGCACTCGATCTCCGTCGGGTCGGTCTCCAGGATGAACCGCTGCTCCGGGTGCAGCGGCGTGAGGTCCTCGAAGTTGCTGATCTTGTGCAGGTGCGCCGGCGGATGCCCGTTCACCTCGTCCACCCGCAGCAGCGCAAAGTACCGCTCGTTCTCCTTGGGCGGACGGATAAACCCACGGACAACCATCCCCTTCTTGAGCCCGTACCGCCGGATCTGCGTCGGCGAGATGTAGATGTCATCCGGCCCGCTCAGGTACGACTGCTCCGGCGAACGCAGGAACCCGAACTTGTCGGGCATGATCTCCAGCGTCCCCTCGCCGACCATCAACCCCTGCTTGGCCGCCCGGGCCTTGAGGATCTTGAAGATCAGCTCCTGCTTGGGAATCTGGTGGAACTCCTCCAGCCCGGAATCGCCGGCCACCGCGTGAAGCTTCTCGATGTCCATCCGCTGGAGCTGCGCGATGGAGAGCTGGTTCTTGAGCGTGGCCGGGTCGATCTTGGCCGCGATCTTGTCCAGTTCCGCCGCTTCCCGCTCGAGTTCCTCGTCGCTGGGAAGGGCGAAATCCAGCGGACGCTGCCACTGGCTGCCACCCCCACCACCGCCTCCACCGCCCTCAAACCCGCCCCCGCCGCGACGACGCTTCTTCTTGCGACGACGCCCGAAGCCGCCCTCGTTGCCGTATCCGCCTCCGCCACCCCCACCATGGCCGCCCTGGTACTGCTGGCCCCCGTAGCCGCCCCCGCCACCCCCTCCACCGTCTCGCTGGCCCTGCGGCTGATGACTCTGGTGGCCGCCACCATGACCACCACCTTGATGACCACCGCCTTGATTTCGCTCTCCCCGATCCTGGGGGCCGCCTTGGAACCCGCCACCCTGCGAGCCAACATGGCGTTCGCCTCCCGATCCACCCTGACCGTTGAACCGATCACCGCCCCGGTCGGGACGCGCATCCGGCCTGGAATCGGGCCGGTGTTCGGGCCGAGCCTCGGGACGCGCCGTCGGAGCCGGCGCCGTCGGCGGAGGAGCCGCCGGTGCCGACGCCTGGGGCGCCGGGGCAGGGCCCTCGCCCTTGGCGGACCTTGCAGGCCGCCCTCGCGACTTGGAATCGGACTTGGACTCGCCGCGCTCTTCCGCAACATTGGACTTGGCCATACGGCTCCGCTTCTGCACTTTCACGTGTTCAACTCTTTGGATGTGGGGTGGTGATCCGTCACGCCGAACGGCGGACGCCGGAAAAACGGTCTCTAGGCGGAGGGCTCGGCGTGGTGCGCCGCGTCAACCGCTCTGAGTACATGCGCTGGGTTGGCCCGACCTCGAACGCTCCATCCACGAACGGACGGATTGGTCGGCCAGCCTGTGAATCATCGACCCCGGACTCGCGTCCGTGATCGCTCCCGCTGCCCTTCGATAGGCGGCACACCCGACCCCTGCACGCAAGTATACCACCAATCCGGGCCCCACGCTCACGATTCCGTCGCGGTTTCCTCGGGTGCCACGGGAGACCGCATTCGGGCAAGAATGCCCGCCACCTGCGGGTCGAGCGAACCGACATCCCCCCCGTTATCCACGACGAACGTTGATCGAGCCCGCTTCTCGTCGAGCGGCCACTGGGCCGCCTCGCGCCGGTCCAGCTCGCTCTCGTCCCACCCGCGGGCGTGCAGCACGCGCCGCAATCGCTCCTCCCGCGGTGCCTCCACAAACACCACGCAGTCGCACTCGGCGTCCACGCCCGCCTCGAAGAGCAGCGGAGCATCCACGATCACCGCGATCACCGCGCCGGCCCCCGCCGCCGCCGCGTCGCGGATCATCTGGGCCCGATCATCGCGAACGATCGGATGCACCAGCCCCTCCAGCCGCTCACGCTCATCCGCGTTGGTGAAAATGATCGACGCGACCCGCTTCCGATCCACCCGCCCATCGTCGGCGAGGATGCCCGGGCCCCACCACGAGACCAGCGCCTCCCGGACATCCGCCCGATCCAGCGCGGCCTTGGCCCGCGTGTCCGAGTCGATCACCAGGCACCCCAGCCGCTCGAAGGCCGCCGCGACGGCGCTCTTGCCCGCGCCGATGCCGCCGGCCAGGCCGATGACCGGGAGCCGTGCGGGCGATGTGTCATTGCTCGGAACGGGCACCACGGGTGGTATCGGCCGCTTCGCGGGCGCGCCGGAGGCGGGCCGACCCGAAACACCCCTCCCCGCCCCCCCGCCGCGCACCCCGTCGATCACCCCCCGCACCCGCGCGGCCAACTCCACCGGCCGATCGACGTGGTTCCACACCACCGCCGGACCAATCCCCGCCGCCGTCATGCGGATCGTGCCCAGACCCAGCACCCGCTGCACCAGCGAACGCGTGACGGCCACGTTGCGAACGTCCTCCAGACGGACCTCAACACTCCATCGTCGGAACACACCCCGGGCCGCCGCGCCACGGCTCGGCGTGAGGTGGAACACCATGGCGTTGCGAACAACCGCGGCCATGACGAGCACGATCAGATAGACCATGATCGGCAGGAGCAGCAGCCCGCCGCGTCCGGGCCCCGGGCTGCCCCACATCAGCGTCGAAAAGCACACGATCGCGAGCATCGACGCGAGCACCAGCCAGCCGAAGGCGATGACGATAACCGAGCGACCCGCCGGGCGGATGACCTCCACGCCGTCGATCTCGGCCGCCGCCGCCGGCGCGGACCGGGTGGACGAGACGGAATGGGCGGGGATCGTGCTCATGCTCAGCCCACGGCCTCCGGGGTCAGCACGCCGATGTCGGGCAGGTTGCGGTAGTACCCGTCGTAGTCCAGACCATACCCGATGACGAACTCATCGCCGATGTCGAAGCCGACGTACTCAACCTCCACGTGCTCCTCGCGCCGGCCCGTGGCCTCGTCCTTGCGGAGCAGCACGGCGATGCGCAGGCTCGCCGGGCGCTGGGCCGCGAACAGCCGGCGGATCAGCCCGAGCGTGCGCCCCGAGTCGAGAATGTCATCGACCACCAGCACGTGCTTGCCCGCCAGGTCGGTCGGAACATCGCCGCTGATCGTCGCGCCCTGCGAACTCGTCGCCGTCCCGTGGTAACTGCGGATCGTCACCGGCTTGATGCTCATCTTCACCGGGATGTGCCGGATCAGGTCGGCCGTGAACACCATCGATCCCGTCAGGATCGGCACGAGCATCAGGTGCGGCTCGTCCGACGCCCGCCCATCCATCGACGCCCGCAGGTCGGCGGTGATCTTCCGCCCCATCTCCTCGATGCGGGCGGCGATCCGGTCACGGGAAATCAGGGTGCGAACGGCCATGGAGAATGATATGGCGGGCCCGCCGTTCTTACGTTTTCCGCTCAAGCACCGCGAGCGTGTCGATCATGCACCGAAGTGCGAACCGCGGATCCGTGGCCGCGATCCGGGCCACGGTGCGGAACACCCCGGAGTGGCGGGCGTCGCAGTCATGGAAGACGATGCACCCCCCCGGGCGCACCAGCGGGGCATAGTTCTCGAAGTCCCGGGACGCCGCCTCGGCGGTGTGCAGGCCGTCGATGAACACCAACCCGACCTCGCGATGCATCCGTACGACCTCGGCGATCGCCTCGTCCGAAGTCTTGACAATCTGGGTAAGCCTCGCGCCGACGCCCTCGACCTCGAACACCGCCCGCATGGCCCCTCGCGTCGGGCCATCCGGATCGATCGAAACGATCTCCGGTCCCACCGCCGCCGAGTCTCCCCGCGTCGCCGTGGCCATGAGCACGGCGCTGCCGCCGAGCGCCGAGCCGATCTCGATGATCGGGTGCCCGGCCGCGCCGTGGCCCGAATAGCGTCGCGCCAGCACGCCCATCGCCGTCTGCTCCATCGCGCTCATGAACGGCGACCCGAGCGAGCGCCCGGTGCACGTGCGCGCCACGAGCGACTCGAACGCCGTCGCGCCGAGCGCCCCGCGATGCTCGGATGGCAGCAGCGCGCCCGCGGCGTCCAGGTACAGATCCCTCAGGAACTCCCGGGCCGCAAAGATGCCCAATGCCGCGTCGATGTGATTCGATTGGCCCGACAGCCCGACGAACCAGCGAGAGGCGCCGGTGCCACGCGCCCGGGAGCCAAGCGGGTCGATCGCGCCGCTGAGATCGATTGGTCCGTCCTCATGGCCTCTCGCCAGCATGCGCCCGCCCCGCAGCGCCCGACACTCCACCCCGCCCATCGACACGCCCGCATCCTCGATCACCGACAGCCCCAGCGCCAGCCCATGGTCCGCGACTCTCACCGTTCCCGCATCACACGACACACACCGATCGACCGCCCCCGTCACCAGCGCCGCCCCGCGGGCGGTGAACTCGGCGCGCCCATCCCACGAGCGCGAGTTGTCCAGCACCGGCCGCCCCTCGCCCCGCGCCCGGCGAATTGCGCCCGAAAACCGCCCAACGCTCGCCAGCGGCGTGGCGATCAGCGCCGCTTCGCCAACCACGGCGTCATCGATCGACACCACCGCCATCCCCGCATTCGCCGCCGCCACCTGCCGCTCCGGCCGGTCATCAACGACAAAGAGACGACCGGCATCAACGCCCCGCTCCGCCAGCGCGGACGCGAACCTCGCCCCCTGATCCCCAAACCCCAGCAGCGCAATGCAACGCCCACCCGGCGCGTCGAGAAATCGACGCACCCGCCATTCCATCAAGCGACTCTCGGTGAGCCGCGAAAGCACCACATAGTGCTCGAACTCCACCCCGCCCCGCGCCTCGAACGTGTCAATGGCCGGATGCCCGGGATCGGCGAACACAAAGCACACCCCCGGCATCGGCCGCACCCGGTCGTTCGACCACAGCGGAAGCGGCGAGGCCGGATCCCGTGCCAGGTCCCGATCCGCCCGCAACCGCGGGTCGGGCAGCGCAAACTTGCGGGCGGTGGACCACGTGCAATACCCCGCCGCCTCCCCGATCGCCTCGGTCGCGCCGGAGAACACCAGCGCGCCGAAGTCTCCCCGCCCGATGCCGTGGGCCGCGATGGCCCTCCAGTCAAGTCCCGAAGCAGGTGGCGTGGTGGCTTGTGGATGGACCAGGGCGGTGGGCATGTCAGCGTTCCATCGTCACTTGCCCGCCGCGTCCTGCAACCACACGCCCAACTGGATGCCCATCTCCACGAACATCCACGTCCCCACGTGCAGCAGGGCCAGCACCAGCGTCTCGCCCCGGCTCCGCCGGAACAGCACAAACAGCGTGAGCCAATAGCACCCCAGCGCCACCGGCCACCGCACGGCCCGCTCCAGCCACTCGCTCTCGATGGGCAGACGCAGCGACGACACCAGCCAGAACACCGCAACCGCCACGAACACCCGGGCCAGCGCCAGACGAACGCTCCCGAATCGTTCCTCGACGTACCTCGCCGCGCACCACACCGCCGCCAGCCCCGTGCCGGTATGGATGACCGCCCGGTACAGCACCAGCAAGACCATCGCCGCCTGCGCACTGAACTCCCGCCTCGGCGCGTTCGACCCCGCCGCCACCGCCGCCGCAAGAAGCACCACCGCCCCCGCGATTGCCAGCACCATCGGCTTCCCGCCCGGCCTCACGAACTCCGCCGGCCCCTGATCCTCCGGCTCCGGATCCACCTCGTCCACGCCCGTGCGCGGCGTCACCACCCGGTTGGCCGTCATGTCGTACCCACAGGCCATGCACACAACCGCCTCCGCCGCCATGCCCGCGCCGCAGTTCGGACACGCATCGCCGGAAGGGTTGAGAATCGACGATGTGCCGCGTGCGGGTGGATCGCCCTCCGCGACCGGCTCGAGCGGAATCGTCGGCTTCTCCTCCGGATCGGGCAAAGTTGGTTCGGGTGTCTCGGCCAACACAGACTCCTACCGCAGCCCGCCGCGCAGAAAATACTCCATGAGCTCGTGCCCCGGATCCACGCTCAGATCGCTCTCCAGCGCGGCCTTCTCGCTGTACGGCCGCTCCACCGCCGACCGGACCCACGCCCCCGCCATCAGAAACGGCACCGGCGTCGCATCGTGCTTGCGCGTGGACACCAGCGTGTAATGATCAGGCAGATACAACAGCCGCCACCCCACCGCCCCCCGCTCCTTCTCCGGATCGCCGAACCCCCGCAGCCGCTCGACCACCGGCCCCACGATGTGCGTGTCGATCGACACCATCGCCTCGGTCTTGGTCTTCCAGTCCCCCTGGTGGGCGCACTCGTCGGGCGACTCCACGTGGCAGCACACGATGTCGTACTCGTCGAGCGCCTCGCACGTCGCCCGACCCTGCCCCGCATAGTTGTTGTCGTGGTAACTCGTCACACCCGGCACGTCCAGCCGGTCCCACCCGATGAGCGTCGCGATCCCCGCCAGCAGGTCCACCGCCGTGGTCATCGCCCCACGAAGGCCATACTTCTCCTGAAACGACGGCATGCGCGGCCGCCCCCCCTGACCCCAGATCCACGCCATGTTCGCCGGCCGCTTCCCCGCCGCGATCCGCGCCGCGTTGATCGGGTGCGTCGGCAGATACACCCGCGCCAGTTCCATCAGCCGCCGCAGGATGTCCGCCGCAAGGTGGGCCGGCTCTCCAGAGCCGGCACGCGCCGTCGGAATGTGCTCGATCCACGGCCGTCGCGGAATCTCATGCGGCGGAACCGTCACAAGGGCCCCGTAGTCGCGTGCCCCGCCCCCCGGCCGATTCCCCGACACATCCACCAGAATGTTGCGATAACTCACCCCCGGCGTCAGCCGCAGGTCCGCCGCCAGCGCCGGCTCGTGCAGCCGCCAGTGCTCCATCAGCCCCTCGACAAGCGGGCGGGCCTCGGCATTGGAAATCGCCCCCGCCGAATGGTCGAGCATCAGCCCGCCGTCGCTCGTCCCCGGCTCCCCCACCGTGACCAGGTTCACCCGAAAGATGCAATCCCGCTCGCCAAGTTCCAGCCCGAGCGCCGCCGCCTCCAGCGGCGCACGCCCGGTGTGGTACACCGTCGGGTCATACCCGAGCAGACACATTGAACACACATCCGACCCCGCCGCCCACCCCGGCGGCGTCGTCGCCGCCCGCCCGATCCGCCCCGCCCTGGCCAGCGCATCCACGTGCGGCGTCCGCGCCGCCTCGAAGGGCGTCTGGCCCCCAAGCTGCTCGATGGGAAAGTCGGCCCCTCCGTCGGCGATGATGACCACGTATTTCACGGGCGGAGTCTACCGTCGCCGCGCCGCCGGGCGAGTCACCCCCCGACGCCCAGGAGCTTCATGACCGCCGAAACCCCCAGCATGCCCGTGATCGTGATCAACCCGCACACGGGAACGATGATGTAGCCGGCGAAGAAAAACGCCAGCACCATCGCGATGAAGTTCATGATCCGCCCGGCCTCGGTCACGGCAAACCGGCGATACGCCGCGGAGAAGTTCCCGAGAATCCGCGAGCCGTCGAGCGGCGGAAACGGAATCAGATTGAACAAGCCCAGCCCGATGTTGATCATCGCGCCCACACCCGCGAACACCGCGAGTTTGGGCAAGATGGCGGCGGTGTTGTTGGCCGTCATGAACGGATGGTTGACGAACTCCCTCAACTCCGCCGCCGGTATGAACCCCATGATCACCCCGCCGCCGACGATGCAGAAGATCGCCAGCAGAAAGTTCATCGCCGGCCCCGCCACGGCCACGAGTGCCTCGGCATAGCGCCCCCGCATCCGCGACGGGTCGATCGGCATCATCCCCCAGGCGATCCCCAGCAGCCCGAGCATCACCAGGCTCGGAATGCCCATATGCACGATCGGGTTGAACGTCATGTGCCCCGTCAGGATCGGCGTCTGGTCGCCCCGCTTGACCGCCACCCACCCGTGCGCAAGCTCGTGGAGCGTGATCGAAAGCACCACCCAGATGACCCACGCGGCCACGAGGGCCACGCCGCCCATCTCGTACGCCGAGCTGGCCCACCATCCGCCGAGCATGCCGCCTCCGGGAAAGAAACAAGCCTAACCGAGATCGGTCAGGCTTGTTGTGCCGAACGTGAAATGACCCTACCGACTCACGCCGCAACCTTCGTGGGCACGGCCTTGCTGGCCTTGACGGCCTGGTCGCAGATGGAGTCAAACACCTTGGGATCCGTGATCGCCAGTTCGCTGAGCATCTTGCGGTTGAGCAGGATGCCCACCTGCTTGAGCCCGCTGATGAACTGGCTGTACCGGCAGCCGCGCATCCGGCACGCCGCCGTGAGGCGCGTGATCCAGAGCCGACGCATGTTCCGCTTCAACCGGCGGCGATCCCGGAACTGGTAGACGCCCGCGCGGATGACCGCGTCCTGGGCCTTGTACTTGCTCTTGTGCAGGCAGCCGTAGTACCCGCGGGCCTTGCGGAGGATGCGCTTGCGGGCCTGGGTGCGTGCTGCGCCTTTGCGAACTCGAGGCATGGGGAAAACTCCGTCGTTGCGTCCGATCCGGGGAGGGGCTTGTCGGCCCCGCTTGGCCCGTCGAACTGGTGAAACTCGAATCGAGTGCGGAAACTTACTTGGTGCTCTTGACGCCGTACTTCAACCCCGCCTTGGTCCGCGCGGCCCGGGCCTCGCTCTGGGCCTGCTTCCGCTCCTGCGGGTTCGGGCTCCGACGCAGCACCGCGCGGGCCTGGTCGCGCCCGCGAAGGCGGCGGAAGAGCAACTTCTCGAGGCGCTTCGCCTCGGGGTTGGACATGGTCTTGTCCGTGCGCAGGCGCCGCAGACGCTTGCTGCTCTTGCTCGAACGCAAGTGCTTGCCGAAGGCTCGCTTGTGACGCACCAGGCCGGTCTTGGTCAACCGGATCCGCTTGAGGCTCGACTTGTGGCTCTTGTTCTTGGACATTCCCGATTCACCTTCGCCTGCTTGGTTTCTCAAAGACATCGAATCCGGACGGGCGCAGGCAAGGCCCGGAGCCGGTTGGGGGGGGGAGGGGTCGAGAGGGTAGGCCGGGTGCGCCAAAGTGCAAAGTGCAAATGGCAAACTACAAATCAAATCCCAAACATTCACCCCGCCCAAGTCCCCTCGGCACTCGGCACTCGGCACTGGACTCCGGGCGCTTCACGGCGACAAAAACACATCCAACCGATCCGCCGGGCTTTCCACGCCCTTGAGCGGCTCCGCCCGCGTCGGCTCCTGCAACCGCCGGATCGCCATCTCGAACGACCGCGGCAGCCAGATGTTGTCCCCGCCCGAAAGCACCGGCGACTTGAGCCACGCCGCCGACCCGTCGTTGTACAGCACGTTCTGCCCGGCGCTCTCCCCCTGGTTCGGCCACGCCGGCGCATGATTGTCCGAGTTCGCCGTCGGGTTGAACCAGTTGCCCGTGATCGCCCGGACAAACACCGGCGACCGATCCGCCAGCACGATGGTCCGCTCACCGACATCCCCCGACCACGACGGCCGCGCGTCCCGCGGCGCAAACATGTTGCGGTAACTGTACGAAACCTCCTCCGACCTGGCCCAGTCGCCGATGCGATTGGCCACGGTGGAGCGGCACGCGTACGGATTCCCGGGACAGGCCAGATCAACCGGACGAACATACTTCTCCACCACGAGCGTGTAGAAGTTCGCCGAGTTCGAGTGCACGCGATCGCCGACCCTCCGCCACACCCCGCCCGCCGGCGACTCCGACGCCAGCGGCAACGCCTCTCGATTGTCGTTGGCATAGCGGCCAAACGCCCCGGCCGCGCCCCCGAACCCCGCCTGGCACCCGACCTGCCGCGAATAGTTCCGCACCGCCCCCACCATCGGCATGATCACCGCCGACGCGAGCATGAGCATCGCCACCACCGAGATCAGGTCGCCCCAGCGAACATTCGGCCTCGCCCGCGCCGCCGAAGGGTCCAGCCGCAGCCTCGATTCCCCGGAGTCGATCCCACGCTGCACCCGCGAGAGCGTCGCGCCCACCAGCGACTCCCTCGACGCCCCGTCAACCGGAACGTCCAGCGCCGCCAGCATCGCCGCGTGCCTCGCCGCCCGGCCGCGCAGCCCCGAGACGCACCGCGACGGCTCGAACTCCGCGGCCACCAGCGCCTCAAGCGCATCCTCGTCCAGCGGCTCCATCGACTGCGCCTCGGCCCAGCGACGAATCTCGCCCACCCGCACCAGCGTCACATCCACCAGCGAGCCGTCGCACTCGGGCCGATCCCCGCACGCGAGCAGCCCGAGAATGGCCGCGCACTTCTCCGCCCGCGCCCGCAGCTCCTCCGGCACCCGCGAGCAATCAAACCCCGCCTCGCACAACGCCTCGAACGCTCGGGCGTCGGCCTCGCACAGGTCGTGCGGGTGTGCGGCGTCGATCGGACGGGCGTTGCGTGGGTGCGTGGGGTTCATGCGTCTGGCGATGGTGGGGGTGCGGATGCGGGGGGTGATTCGGACTTTCCGATGGCCTCGAACTTCTTGGCAAACGCGGCCACGGCGGAGTGCAATCGAGACTTCACGGTGCCAAGCGGGATCTCCAGCGATTCGGCGATCTGGTTGTAACTCATCCGTTGGAAGTAGGCCAGCAGCAGAATCTCTCGCAGGCTCCAGGGGAGTTCATCCACGGCCCGCTGCACCAGCCGGTTCCGCTCGCTGTCCTTGAGCGCCTGGTCGGGCTGGGGTACATCAATCTCCATCAGGTCCACGTACGTCCGTGCGCCGGAATCGGCGCCCGCCCCGCCCTGCCCGCCAGAGATCGGGGCCGACAGGTCGAGGGTCTTGCGTCTGGCACTCTTACGCAGCGCGTCCCGGGCCTTGTTCGCGGCGATCGTAAAAAGCCACGGCTTGAACCGGCGCGAAGCGTCGAACGTGTCGAGCGACAGGTGAACCTGGAGAAACGTCTCCTGGAACGCGTCCTCCGCCACCGCCCGGTTCCCCGAGAGCCTGATAAGAAACCGAATCAGATCGTCGTGGTGCCGACGCACCAACTCCTCGAACGCCTTCGCGTCCCCGGATCGGTACCGCTTCACGAGGGTCTCGTCGGTAGGCGTTGGAGGTGTGGGAGGTGTGGGGGGTGTGCTCAATCGCGGGTCCGGAAAGCGCGGCCAGATGTGGTCAGTGGTGGCACGAAGGGGCTCATCGGGTCATCGGAAGGGCGGTGCCCCGTGCGGGACAGTTTACGATCTCCCGCCCCGGCGTGTTTGGGGACAGCCCCGATCCCGGCTTGGGACCCGGTTTGTGGACCAGGGAACGGATGGTGTCGGGGGGCGGGGTGTGGAATCGGCGTTGGCGATCGCTAGCATTCCGGCCATTCGATGCGCCCGCCCGGCCACCCCTGTCCGGCCCGCTCCCGTCGGGGGATTTCGACGGAACTTCGATTCAGCGTGGGCCGCTATGCCCACGCCTTGGAAAGGCACGAAGGCATGGGTGTTCCCATCAGTCAAATGTGGACGGTCGCGACCTACGTCCTCTCGCAGAAAATCCGCCGCAACAAACGCTACCCCCTCGTCCTCCAACTCGAACCCCTCTTCCGCTGCAACCTCGCCTGCGCCGGGTGCGGCAAGATCCAATACCCCCCGCACATCCTCAAGCGCCAGCTCACCCCAGAGCAGTGCTGGAACGCCGCCAAGGAGTGCGGAGCCCCCGTCGTCGCCATCCCCGGCGGCGAGCCCCTCCTCCACCCCCAGATCAAAGAGATCATCGAGGGCCTCGTCGCACAGAAGAAATATGTCTACTGCTGCACGAACGCTCTGCTCCTCAAGCAGAAGCTCGAAGAGGGTCTCCTCAAGCCCAGCAAGTACCTCTCCTTCAGCGTCCACATGGACGGCCAGGAAGAGCACCACGACTTCGCCGTCTGCCGCGAGGGCACCTTCAAGACCGCCCTCGAAGGCATCAAGCTCGCCGTGAAGATGGGCTTCCGCGTCACCACCAACACCACCCTCTTCGACGGCGCCGACCCGAACTCCGTCCGCGCCTTCTTCGACGAGATGATGGCCCTCGGCGTCGAGGGCGTCATGGTCAGTCCCGGCTACGCCTACCCAAAGGCCCCCGACCAGAAGACCTTCATGAAGGAGCGCGAGAAGACCCGCTCCTTCTTCAAGATGCTCCTCTCCAACCGCAAGACCGCCTGGAAGTTCAACCAGTCCCCCCTCTTCCTCGAGTTCCTCATGGGCAAGCGCGAGTACGAGTGCACGCCCTGGGGCCTCCCCACCTACAACATCTTCGGCTGGCAGAAGCCCTGCTACCTCCTCCAGGACGGCTACGCCGACTCCTTCAAGGAACTCATCGAAGACACCGAGTGGGACAAGTACGGACGGGCCAGCGGCAACACCGCCTGCCAGCAGTGCATGGTCCACTGCGGCTACGAGCCCTCCGCCGTCGACCACACCTTCTCATCCCTCGGCGGCCTCTTCGGCACCGTGAAGGCCATGCTCATGCCCAACTACACCGACCCCCAAGCCGCGGCCGCCCTCGCCGAAGAAGCCAAGCGCCCCCACGGCCCGATGGTGCAACTCGGCATCTCGGTCAAGAAGCCCGAGCGCGAGCGGAAGTTGGAAACGGTCGGGGCTGCCTGAATCCCAAGAACCAAGGCCCGAGAACTCGGAGCCTGAAGTCTGAAATCCCAAATCTCTGAAACCTGAAATCTGAAATCTCAGATCTGAAATCTGAGATTTGGGATTTGAGATTTGGCTTTCCGCCCCTCCCAACCACCCCTTGCGTCCCAGGCCCCATTCCGGTAGTCTTGGCGCCCATGAAGTACCACCGCTTCGAAGACCTCCCGGTCTGGAAAGACGGAGCCCGACTGTTCGTACGCATCGACGCCCTCTGCGACGACCGTGAAGTCACCCGCCGCGGCGACATTGCGAACCAGAAGAACCGACGGCACCAGTAGCGCAAGGGCCGTTAGGCCGTTACCGCCAACTCGCGTTCACACGCAGCAACAACCGCCTTTGTCGTGGGCTCCGTGCGAATGTTGTCGCGGTTAAACTCGCCACTCACCGACGACTCTACGAGTCTTGCCGCTCTGTCGATGAGGCCATTGGCCTTGTCCACGTCCCACAGAATGCGGAGAAGTTTGTTGCAGTGCCCCTCCATTTTGTTTGCCGCAGGCTTCGGAGCCTCGCCGAGATCGGCCAGTAGGTAAATAGCCAGCAGGATGTGGAAGCGAGCCGGCTTGTACTTGGCATCCAGCGTGCGCTGCTTAAACATTGATTCAAGCCGGTAAAGCGCGAATGCTGCCGCGTAGTACGGTTCCTTGCGGTGTCCCTTGGCGAAGATGTCCTTTCCGCTCTTGACCTTCGCCCGCAGCGCCGAGAAGTTTCGGGTAGTCCGGTGAGGTTCCCGCAGGAACATGGCGGCATACGCACGAATGACATTCGCTTGACTGATGATCCGCGTTCTCTCAATGGGCGTGCGGTCGTACTGCCGAGACCGACGCTCGTAGTACAGCGTCTTGTCGCCATCGAACGCCGAGAAGTGCGCCTCAAGGGCCTTGGGAAACTCCTCTAGAGCGAAGAACTGTTCCTCCGTAACCGGAGTCTGCCGGTTCGTCGCCCGGATGATGTCGTTGGTGACAGTCTCGTCCTCGGTCTGAATCAGACGAACCGGCACCGACACCGACGCGTCGTGCTTCTTGGGAACGGCGAGCAATGAGTGGCACGTCTGACACCCATTCACAATCTGGTAGTCCTCAATGACGAACGAATCGCCCGTGGGCAGAATCTTCCTCGCGATGATTGTGATTCCATTGTTCATCAGGACAAACCGACCTCGCGCGTCGGTGTCCAACGTCTTCTTGATTTCCGCGTTGACCGGGTTGAGGTCCTGAAAGTCGCGAGGATTGCTATAGAAAAGACTCTCGATGACTTCGCCAGTGGTGTCGTCCGCCACGATTTTCCGCAACTCCGACACCGGCAGGAAACCCAGCATCGACTGGGTGACGCCCTGAACAGTTGGGAGGTTGACCTTCTTGTCGAACAGGAACTTGCGCTTGAGTGTGCCGGTACGCTGGCGGTAGAGCGTCGTTACCTTGTTCGCGTCGTGCGCAATGACACGAACGTCTCGGAACAGGTTGGTGTTGCCAAGGTCGGCTTCGACAGCCTGAACCCTCGCGCCCATCGTCGAATCGTCGGGATTCCACGTGCCGGTGGTCGTGTAGTACAGCCTGCAACTGGGATTCTGAACGAACCGCTCACAGCAATCAAATAGTGCCGCACGAAGTTCCGCCACACGGAGCAGTTCGGGTGACTTCGGGAGGTTGGAATCTGCCTTGAAGAACTCGACCACCGCGTGGCCAAACGTTCCGAGTTTGGACGAGTCAAACGAGGGGCCACGATCGGCCTGCACGAACACGAACGTCACGTCCAGTTCGCTGGCGGCGTCAATCTCCCGAAACTCGTCCACATCGCGGCAAACCTCGCCATTGATGATGACTGCCGCGCCATCAATGCCGGTAGCCTTTCCCATCACCACGTCTTCGGTGTCGAAGGAATCGCGGCAATGTAGGCCAACTGCCAGAAAGCAGGCGAGATGCTCAAAGCGCGTCGCCTCATCCAGCGCAGAAAGACCGGCAGCCTTTGTGAAAGCCGCAAGGATGCTGAGAGATACCTGATCCATGATGGTGCGTCCTCCGCTCAACTCCCGACGCCGCAGGATTGCGGTGTCCTCCGAAGCGGGCAGGGTACCACCGGGCGAGTTTTCGTGTGCCTCTGAAATCACTTCGGACCTACCCTTTCCCTAACTCACTCGTGATGGGTCGTAGTCACCGGAATCTCAGATCTGAGATCCAAGGCCGAAAGCGTCTCCCGCCAACTCTCCGCATTCGCCGACTCGCTCCAGAACTGCGACATCGAGGCCCCCCGGTACCTGACCGACGAGGTCCGCCAAGAGGTCTCTCGCCGTTCCAGCCGCGAGGCGTTCGAATCCCGAATCGCCGAAATCGTCGCCAAAGCCAGGCAAGAACGGGAACAGCAACTCCAAACCAGCGCCCCCGTATCCGCATCCGCCTCCGAGTAAAAGCGATAACGACGGCTCACTCAACCCCGCCCCCTCACCCCACCTCCCCCACCGCCCGCTCAAACCTCACGCCCGTCTCCGCCCCGAACCGTCGCAGCCCCTCCGCCCGCAACGCCGGCGCATGCTGTCGCACATACTGATCAAACGCCGTGCGGCTCGCAAACACATACTGCGTCATCACGCGCGCCAACCCGCCCGCCTCCACATCCAGCCGCACAATCATCCCCGTCCTCGCCCCGCCCGCGATCACCTGCGCCACATGCCCATCTCGCAGCCACGCCACGTACTCCTCCGCCACCGCCTCGCTCGGCAGCGTCGCCGTCACCATGTAGCAGATGCCCGTCATGGCTCCACGATAGCGGCGTCTCCCACCCGCGTTCCCACCCGCCCGATCCGCACCACCCCGGGCCGCCCCGTGCGACCAAACCCATCGACCTCGCTCACAGCGACCCGATCGAGCATTCCCGCCGCCGATTCCCTCGCCAGAGTCGCGTGCGCCCCATCCGCCACCACCCGCATCGTCCATCGCGCTCCATACCGCGTCCACACCACCCATCGGCGAAACCCAGTATCAGCCCCGCCCCCCGCGCTCTCCCACCGCACCACCACCGACTCGTCCGACTCCGCCGGAACATCCACCCGCGCCGTTGACGGCCGCGCCCCGCGGGCAATCCATGGCATCTCCGGCGGCAGCGCGGCCTCGGCATACGGCCCCTGCGCCAGCGCATCCGCAATCCCCCGCCGATTCTGCACCAGCGCCGCCGCGCTGAAGTGAATGTTCCCCATCGCCCCGCTCCCCCGCCGCTCCCGCGTCAGAGTGATCTGGTTGAGAATCTCCGCCGCCGACCACGACTTCGGGTCATCCGGCTTCGCGCTCAGGCGGCTCGTGAAGTTCCCCACCAGGATCGGCCGCCGCTGCGACCGCATCGAGCACGACACCCACCAATCCAGCAGCGCTGCGTACGGCTGCGGCGAATCGATCTTCCAATACAACTGCGGCGCAAGATAATCCACCCACCCCGCGGCCAGCCACCGCACCGAATCCGCGTACAGCGCCTCGTACGCATCAAGCCCCTTCACCCCCGCCGGAAAGCCCGGCCGCCAGATCCCGAACGGGCTGATGCCCACCCGCACGTGCGGCTTCACCTCGTGCACTCTCCCATACACCTCGCGGACAAACGTATTGATGTTGTCGCGCCGCCAATCGCCCAGCGAGAGTCCGCCGCCGCCCGCGCGATACGAATCAAACAGCGCCCCGTCCGCAAATGCCTCACCCTTCGCCGGATACGGATAGAAATAGTCATCAAAGTGCACGCCATCGATGTCGTACCGCCTCACCACGTCGAGGATCACCTCCATCGACATCGCCCGCGCCTCCGCCGACCCCGGATCGAGCCACAACTGCCCGTCGTACGACCGCACCAGGTCCGGGCGAACCCTCGCCACATGCGTTGCCGCCAGCGCCGACCTCGCGTCCTTGTGCCGCGCCCGAAACGGATTGAACCACGCGTGCAGTTCCATCCCGCGCCGATGCGACGCGGCGATCCACTCCGCCAACGGGTCATACCCGCCCCCACCCGGGGCCGTCCCCTGCACCCCCGAAAGAAACTCGCTCCACGGCTCGAGGCTCGACGCATACACCGCATCGCACGACGGCCGCACCTGGAAGAACACCGCGTTGAGATTCATCTTCGCCGCGGCGTCAAGGATGCGCTCCATCTCCGCCCGCATGGTCTCGACCGACAGACCCGGCCTGGACGGCCAGTCGATGTTGCCCACCGTCGCAACCCACACCCCCCGATACTCCCGCCGCGCCTCCGGCGGATACGGCTCCGACACGCCCACCCCGGCACACCCCCCCAGCGTTGACGCAACCACCGCCACCACCAGCGCCAGCGCGACCAATCTCCCGGCAAATCCCATCATCCTCAATCCGATCCCCTCTCTCCGCCGCCCGCCCGCGCGCCCGATGCACCGATGCCCGATGAACCCCCACCAACACCGCCCTCGTATCGTTTCCAAGGGTCAGGCCCCGTCACAATAACCCCCGCACCCAACTCCACGCAACCCCCGTGAGCACCGTCCCGTTCCCTCCAACCCCACCCCGGAATGACTCCCCGCCCTGCAATGCCGGGGGCCGGGCCTCGTTCGGCTCTCGTCAAGAGGTGAACTTGGACGACGCCCACGGACGACCCCAGCCCCATCCGGCCTCCGATGAGGCCGACGATCGACCGGAGCTCCCGGACTTGCCGCGCCTTCTGACCGCGGCCGCGAAGGGGGACGAGGCGGCGTGGCGCGCCATCGTCGAGTTGTACGCCCGCCGCGTCTACGCCCTCGCCCGTTCTCGCTTGGGCGGCCGCGGATCCGGGGCCGCGGGGGCGGGACGGTCCAGCCGGGGGGGCAAAGGCAGCGGCAGTCTCGGCGCCTTCGATCAGGGCCACGACGCCGCAGAGGAGGTCACGCAGTCCGTGTTCGTCACCGTCGCAACCAAACTAGGCACGGGCGAGTACGCGGAGCAGGGCCGCTTCGAGTCCTGGCTCTTCCGCGTGGCCATGAACCGGATCCGCGACGAGGTGCGCCGGGCCCGCCGCCACGCCGAGCCGACCGACCCGGAAGCGTTCGCGGGCGTCTCGGAAACCGGGTTCGGCGGCTCGTCCCAGACCACCGCCGAGCAGGCCGCCGACGACTCGATCCACGTCCTGCGCTCCGCGATGGCCCGACTCACCGACGCCGATCGCGAGATCGTCGAACTCCGCCACCACGCCGGGCTGAGCTTCAAGCAGATGGCCGACCTGCTCAACGAACCCCTCGGCACGCTCCTGGCCCGCCACCACCGGGCCCTCCGCAAGCTCAAAGACCTGATGACCGCGAGCGACCCATCGATCGCTCAGACTGGGGAAAGACCATGAACACCCTCGATCCCGACACTCCCGGCGATTCCGGCGGGCTCCCCCCGCTCGACGCCGACCTCCTGCCGCTTCTGGCCGACCTCGACCGCCTCGCGGCGATCGACCGTGCCGCCGCCGCGCCGGGGCTCGAAGCCCGCCTGATGGGCGCGACGCTCGCGCCGCTCCACGCCGTGCAGCCCACCGCCGCGCAAGTGGCCGAACTCGCCTCCCTCGACCGCGCCTCCGCACCGCGCGACCTCGAGGACGGCGTGTTCGAGGCCACCGTGCCCGCCATCCGCAAGCACGCCGCCGGGCCGCGCCTCGTCCTCCACCAGCCCGACACCCGCGCCAACGACCGTCGCCACGCCCGCGCCGCCCGCCCGGCATGGTGGACCCGCACGCCCGTCCGCCTCGCCGCGCTCATCGCGATCGTCGCCGGAACCACCCTCGCCGTTCGCACCTCGATCACGCCCGCCCCGAAGGAGCGCCTGGCCGACAAGGTGCGGCGCGAGATGGACACGCTCTTTGCCGCGATGGAGCTCCAGCCCACGGACCGCGACAAGGAGTCCGCCACGGACTTCGATCCCGACAAACTCAGCGAGTGGCTCGCCGAAGGGGTGACCTCGTGATGCACGCCTCCCCCGTTCTCCGACGCCTGGCTCTCGCCGTCGCAACGCTCGCGTTCGCGGCCCCGACGCTCCACGCCCAGCCGCCCGCGTCGCCCCCCTCCGGCGATCGAGCCCATCAACCCGAGGGCGCCGACCGCAAGCCCCCCACCGACGCCGAGGCCCGCAAGCGTTGGCGCGACTTCCTCCAGCGCCGCCTCGACGCCCGCCGCCGCGAGGCCGACCTCCTCGATCGCGCCCTCAGGGCCATCGACGCGGGCAAGTCCAACGAGCAGATCCGCCAGATGTTCCCCGAACTCCTCCGCTCCGGCACGCGGGGCGAGGGCGGCGGCCCAGGCCGCGAGCCCTTCTCCGGCGACCCCGAGCCCTTCGAGCACGCCATGGGCGGCCCCGGCCAGCGCCCCGGACCCGACGACGGCGACGTCGAACGCCTCGGCTCCGGCCCGCCCCCCCCCCCCCCCACCCCGCCCCCCCCCCCCCCCCCCCCCCCCCCCCCGACCCCCCCCCCCCCCCCGGACCCGACGCCGGCGCCGCCGACCGCCCCGGCCCCGGCATGACGCCCTCCACCACCGCCACCCCCTCCCCGAAGCCCCCCACCACCCCCGAGCCTCCCCACGCCCTCACGAGCGAAGAGCGTCAGGCCGTCCGCGACATCCTCGGGGCCACCTCCCCCCGCCTGCTCGGCCACCTCCTCGAACTCGAGAAGTCCAACGCCGCCGAGGCCGACCGCCGCTACGCCGAATCGCTCCCGCGCCTGCGCTTCCTCTTCGATCTCAAGGCCCGCGATCCCGAGCTCTACCACCTCCGCCTCAAGGACATCCAGCACGGCCGCGAGGCCTACGAGGCCGCCCGCGCCATCGCCGCCCTCGACGCCAAGCCCCCCGTGGACACCGCCGCGCGCCGGACCCACGAGTCCGCCCTCCGGGCCGCCCTCACCGGCCAGTACAACGTCCGCACCCTCATCATCCGCCACGACGCCGAGTCGCTCACCGAGCGCCGCCTCGCCCTCCTCTCCGACGCCGAGAAACGCCCCACCCAGGCGGCCGCCGTCGTCGAGAAAAACATGAAGTCCATGGTCGATCGCGAGCGCCGCCGCCAGGAACGACGCGCCGACAAAGACCGCAAGCCCGGCGCCGGTGAGCATCGGCCCGCCCAGGGCGAGCGCGCCCCAACCGACTGACCCCGCTCGAGCTCAGGAAACGATCGAGCCCGGCGCGATGTCCGCCTCCGGCCGCAGCAGAATCACCCTGCGCTCGCCGGCCGCCGACGCCGCGTCCTTGGGCAGGTCGCTCGCCGCCAGCAGCATCCCCCGAGACTCCTCCCCGCGGATCTTCCGCGGCGCGAGATTGGCGACGATAATGATCGATCGCCCCACAAGATCCTCCGGCGTGTAGTGCCCCTTGATCCCGGCGCAGATCTGGCGCGCCGTGCCCGATCCGTCATCCACCTGCAACCGCAGCAGCCGGTCCGCGCTCGGATGGTTCTCCGCCCGCAAAATCCTCGCCACGCGTAGATCCACCTTGGCGAACTCGTCGAAGGCGATCTCGGGCTTCCCGCCCGGCGGGCCGCCCGTGGCGGGCGCGACAGCGGACGCAGGAGCGGGAGCGGCGGAAACGGGCGCTGGCTGATCGGACATGGCGAATCCTCTGGAAAAGCCCCACGCAAAGTGCGCCGAGGCGCGAGGGCGAGTGTACGCCGCCTCAGGGCAGGCCTCGCTTCGGCACGGGCGGTTCCGCCGCCCCGGGCGATTCCGAAGTCGCCGGCGCGGGCGGGGCCGAAACCGGCTCCGACCCTTTCGTTCCCCGGGCCGTCGCATCCTCCGCCCATCGCCCCCCTCGCCACAGCGGACGAGTCGCGTCCACCTTGTACGTCGCCGCGAGCTCCGACGCGTCGAGCTCCCGCAGCGGCGCGCCAAAGTCCGAGGTGATCTGCCCGGACCACGACCGCTGCTGCCCGCTCAGCAGCACCGACTCGGTCCGCAGATGCCCCACGAGCTCCATCGCCGAGAACGGCCCCCCGGGCGTGCCCTGGCACGTCGGGCAAAGGTGCACGCCGGCCGCATCCTTGATGTACCGCCGGTTGTGGCACTGCGGGCACATCGGATAGTCCTCGATCCGCTTGCGCACCAGCGACGCCCCGCCGATGCCCGGCATGAGCAGGCGGTCGCACCGGTCGAGCAGCTCCCGCACCCCCGGTCGCGCCAGCAGCCGCTCGGCCCGCCGCCCCTCCCCGATCCGGACGAACCCGAGCATCGTCGCCAGGTCGAACGCCGCCGGATCGCGCGACGCCGCGCTCGCCCTCATCCGCCCCGCCTCCGCGACCATCCCCCCCGCCACGGGAGCCCCGATCACCGCCCCGTCGGGCGCCACCGTCTCCGCCAGCGCGCCCAGCCAGCGCCGCTCATCATCGCTCCCCGCGATCGCCGCCAGCGCCAGACACACCGACGGCGCCAGCCGCGAATCCGCCCGAGCCGCCCTCAGCGACAACTCGTACGCCAGCACATACAACTGCCGCGCCAGCCGCCGGTCCGACTCGTCGCTCGCCTCCGACGCGACCTCCTCGCCCAACTCAAAGTACTCGCGCGGCCGCTCGGGCGAGAGCCCGCTCAACCGGGCCTCCAGGTGCGCCACGCGGGCCTCCAGGCCCGTCCCGCGCGGGGCCGGCTCCTGCCCCCTCGCGCTCCGGCACACCCCCGCCGCCACCACCATGAACCAGACCACGCACCATCGAAGGCTCATTGCGCTCCCTCCCCGAGCCGCAAGGCCCACAGCCGCGCGATCGCCCGCTCGGTCACGCGCATCTGATCGAACACATGCTCCGCCCCGCGCCGCTGCGTCGCCATCTCCTCGATGATCGTCGCCGCCCGCGTCGCCTGCACCGGCCGCTCGGCGCACACGATGTACGCGAACAACTCCGCCACGCTCACCTGCTCCCCCGCGAACGACTGGATCGGCCCGTTGGCGATCCGCTGCCGGCTCCGCCGACGCCGCTCGATCTGGTCCAGCGACAGGGGCGGGTGCTCCGGCGGCGGCAGGCGATCCGCCTCCGATCTCCACAACCCGAAGAGCTCCCCCGCCGCCCGAACGCACCGATCCGCCGCGCTCTCATCGCCGCGCCCCGAGTCCGCGCCCGCCATCGACAGGTACGACTCGGCGATCAGCGCCGACGCCTGGTCGATCCCCGCCTGCGGCCCCTGCCCGGCGAGCAACCCCAGCGCCCGATCCACCAGCGCCCGCCGGGCCGCGATCTCCCACTCCGGATCGCCCACCTTCGGCAGCGTCGCCCTCGCCACCGCCGCCAGCGTCTCCGACACGCTCTGCACCCGCGGCGCCAGCGGCAGCTCGTCCAAACACTGCTCCACGATCGACGGATCGTCCCCGAACCGCACCACCACCCGCTGCGCCGCCCGCCGCACCGACGCCGGCGACGAGAAGAACGCCGCCTCGACCAAAACGGCCGCGTCCGCACGCGCCAGCGGCGGCGAGAGCGACTCCGCCTCGGTCAATCGGTGCAGCCGCACCTGGATGTTCCGCTCGGCCCGCAAGTACGCCTCGGCCCACGACCCGCCGCTTTGTGAGAACGGCTCCGGCGGCCCGGGCGGCGCCGCGGGCGGCGGAATCCCCACCGGCGACGTGCCCCGCGGGCGCGGCGTCACCGGCGCCGGAGCCGGAGCTCCCGGAATCTGCGCCGGCAACGGCGAGGGCGTGCCGATGTCGCGGATCGTCGCCGGCAACCGCTCGAGTTCGCCCACGATGCGCAGGCATCCCGCCGCGTCCCCCAGCCACAGCCGGCGCGCCGCGTGGTTCGTCCGCACCGCCACCGCCAGCCGCGCCACGCGAGCAAGGTCATCGTCCCGATCCTCAGCCGTCGCGGGCAGGTCCAGCGCCATCGCCCTGGCCCGCCACTCTTCCAGGGCCCGCCCCCGCGCCTCGTCCTTGGCCATCCCCCACGCCGTCGCGTACCTCGCCCGCAACTGCGCCCGATCGTCCGGCGTCGCCGTAACCGAGAGCTGCATCGACGCGTCCACCCCCTCCGCCCCGGACTTGGACGCCAGCGCCCCCGTCACCACCCGCATGTCGCCCGAACTCACCCGCGAACTGTTGAACCACTCCAGGAGCCGCTCCCGGGCCGAGCCGCCCGCCCGCCACTTGATCCGCGTCACCAGCATCTCGATCGCGTCGAACGCGCCCCGGTCCTGCTCCGGCGACGGACCATCAATGAGGATCTCCTCCAGCGCATCCACGAGCATTCGCTCCTGCTCGCCCGCGTCAACCGCCACGGCCGCCACGGCGTCCGCCCACCGTCGAACGCCCTCAGCGCTCCGAGGCTCGGCAGACTCCCCCTTCGCTGCGGGATTCGCCGGCGCGACCAGCCGCCCCGGCATCCGCCGCAGCGCCGCCCACGCCCCGGCCTCGAACGACGCCGCGCCCTCCGCGCGACCGGCCCCGAGCGTGTCGTTGATCGCCTGCGCCACCCTCACCGCAACCGGGCGCGGCAGACCCCGCTCCTCGCCCAGCCGACACAGCACCCCCGTCGCCCACGCCGCCGGCCACACCGCATCCGCCGAAAGCGCCCCCGACTCAACGGGCCCGAGCGCGGCCATCCTCGCAAGATCCCCCACCACATCGCCCGCCACCCCGGGCTTGTCCGACACAACGTACACAAACTCCAGCACCGCGTCGTCGGCCGCGCGCCGCTCGCCGACGCCATACCTCGCCCACCAGTCGGCCAGCGGCCCAACCGCCCCGCGAAACTCCTCCAGGCCCGCCGCGGCATCGACTCGGGCCCTCTCCGAAGCGGCTCGCAGGCGCCGCACGACCAGCACGCCGTCCACAAACTCGCCTCGCGCCCTCCTCGCCGCCGCGCCAGCCGGGGTGGGCGCCCCGGCAACGGCCGCCCCCGACGCCGCCTCCGCGCCGGTGATCGGCCGGGCCACCGCCACCGACTCCGAGGCCGTCCCCGGTGCGTCCGCCGATCCCGCCGAGGAAACCGGCGGTGTCGCGGGCCCCCCCGAGCCGTCGGGCACCAGGAAGATCACCCCCAGCACAAGCGCGACCACGGCCAACCCGCCGCCCACGCCCGCGAGCAGGATCAGTTGCCGCACCGGCGCGTTCGAGTCCGGCGGGGGGGTGTACCTCGCACCGACGGAACGCCCCGCTTCCGCCCCCTCCGCCTCGGGCTCCGCCCCGCCCGGGCGGGCCTCGGGGATCGCCGTCCGGCGCTCGCGCGCCTCGATCAACCGTCGCCGGGTATCCGCGTCCGACACCTGCGCCGCCGCCGCGTGCAGCGCCAGCCGAACCTCGTCGGCCTCCGGCGTGTCCCCCTCGGCGTGGGCGCCGACCCGATCGAGCTGGCGCTCCAGCGAGGCCTCCACCCCCGGGCCCGTGCACTCGCCAACGCCGATCCCGAGCAGATCGAACGCGTCCGCGTCGGCATCGACACCAAGGTACTTCGGCACCGGCGATGCCCGTTCGACGCGCCTCATGGCCCACCCCCCCCATCCCCCCCCCCCCCGGTCCTCGGACCCGGCGCGCCGGCACTCGGCCCCCGCGCGGGTGTCGGCGAGCCAACCCCAAGCGTGGAATCCAGCTCTCGGAACTTCGGCCCCCACGGTTCCGGCCCGCCCTCCGGATACAGCACCTTGTGCTCCGCCATCGCCGACCGGGCCTTGTCCGCGTCCACCCTCGCCAGCAGGCGGATCATGTGATACTTCGCCTCGAACCACGCCTCCGAACTCGCCGCCGACCCTTCCAGCAGCGTGCGCCAGCACCCCGCCGACGTCGCGAAGTCCCCCGCCGATTCCGACATCTCCGCCAGCCCCCGCAGCGCAACCTCCGTACGCGCCTGCGCACCAAGCACCGCGGTGTACAGCCGGATCGCCAGGCCGCGCATCGTCGCGTCGCCGGTCCGCTTGAACACATCCACCCCCGCCCCCGCCACCGTCGCGTACACACCCATCACCCCCGGGTCCTTCACCCGTTCCGGATCGGCGCCGACGCGATCGATCACCCTCACCCCGTGCCGGATCAGCGCCCTGGCGGTCTCCAGCGACGCCGCCGAGCCGTCCAGCCCGGGCCTGTACCTCCCCGCGTAGTACCGGTACATCACCCTCTCGCCCGCGCTCTGGAACGCCCCGCCCGGATCGGCCGTCGCGTACAGCCTCGCCGCCGCCCCCTCCGCCCGAACGTCGCTCCCCCGGGCCGTGGCGATCTGCACCTCGCGATACGCGAGCTCCGGCAGATGCTCCCCCAGGTCCGTGTTGTTGTACGCCGCCACCCCGGCCAGAATCTTCAGCACCGTCTCGGCCCGCGCCACGTCCGGCGCCGACACGCCCAGCAGCGCATCGAGCAGCTGCCGCGCCCGAACGATCACCCGCTCCACGGCCTGCCCCGCCTCCTCCGGCGTCCCCTCCATCGCCGCCCGCCGATCCGCCGCGAGCACCTCCTCGCCCACCGCGACGAACCTCGCCCCCGCGAAGTCCCGCTCCGGCCCGCGCGCCGCCCGGAACCGCGAGTACAGAATCCGCGCCACCTGCCGGCGAGCCGCCTCGTACACCGGCGAGTCCTTCCCGATCCCCGACAGCACCCTGATCGCCTCGTCATCCCCGATCGACCCCGTGGCGATGAGCATCAGCGTCAGGCGCGGCGCCCGCTCCGAGCCAGGATACGTCCTCAGGAACAGCGTGACCGTCTCGTTGAGCCGCCCGCGAATCCGCTCCGAGCCGCCCGGACCCTTCCCCGCCTTCTCGAGCGCCAGCACCGCCAGCCACAGCGGCTCCTCCCCCGCGGGCGTCGGCCCGAAGAGCTTCCACGCGCCCACGAACGTGTCCGCCGCCGCCATCACGTCCCCCGCGTAGTACAGCGCCCGCCCGTGCATCGTCTCGGCTCGCCCCCGCTCGCCGGCAAACTGCTCCGCATCCGGCTCCCGCGACGCCGCCTCGAACATGCTCGCCGCCGCCCGGTACTGGTTGATCAGCCCCGAATCCGTCGCGGGCTCGTCGCTCGCCGCGCTCCCCGCCCCCCCGACCGACGCCTCGTGGGCCCTCCTCGCCGCGTCGTACGCCCGCAGCGCCCGCACATAGTTCGGCACGAACCCCGAATCCCCCAGCGGCGCGGTTCCATACCGGCCGACAAGGTCCAGCACCTGCGCGACCTCCTTGTTCGCCACCAGGTCCCCCATCGCGACCTTCGCGATCTCCTCGATCTGCGGCCCCGCCGTCCGCTTGTCCGCCTCCAGAGTGATCACGGCCAGCAATCGCGCCAGCACCGTCGGCAGCGGTGTCAGGTCCTTCCCCCCGCCGCGCCGATCCGCCCTGCGCGTCCGCCGCACCAGAATCTCCAGGTCCGCCCACCGCTTCGCCTGCCCAAGCACGACCAGCCGCCGCCCCAGGATCTGCTCCCGCACCGCGGGCGACGTCTGCTCCGCCTGCTCCACCGCGTCGAGCCACCGCAGCGCCTCCGTGTCGTTGTTGCGTATCGCGGCGGCCAGTCCGCATCCAATCGCGGCCCGCGCCACGTGGTCGTACTGGAACATCGACGCCGGCACCCTCTCCGGGCTCGGCGGCCGCCCCCCCGCCGAGTTGAGCAGCCACCCGAAGCACCGCCCCGCATCCGCCGCCGGCTGCTCCGCACGCGTCAGCATCGCCAGGTAGTAGTTCGACCACCCCGCGTAGTAGAACGCCAGCGACCGCTGCCGTCGCGCATCCGCCAGCTCGTTGAGCGCGCCCTCCGTCGCCTCCCCCGTCTGCTCGATGCGCTCGAGCGCCTCCACCCGCCCATGCGCCTTGCTCGCGATCGCCTGGAACTGCGGCACCAGCGACCTGAACGACCGCTCCGCGTCCGCCGCCTCCTCCGCCGTCGCCAGCCGCAGCCGCTGCCGCTCCGCCGCCTCCTCCGCCCTCGCATACACCGCCTTGTTCAGGCTCAACCGCAGATCGAACGAGTCCGCCTCCGGCACCTGCGCCAGCAGCGCCCGCGCCCTCGCCTCCCAATCCTCCCGATCCTTCGACGCCGTCGCCTCCCCCAGCAGATCGACATGCAGCCGCCCCAGCCGCTCCGCCTGCTGCACCCGCAGGTCCTTGGGCGTCGCCTGCAACCGCCTCTCCAGCACATCCGCCAGCAGCCGCTTGAGCCCCAGCCGCTCCAGGTACGCATCCACGGCCTGCTCCGGCACCGCCACCGGCTCCTCCTCGGGCTCCTGCGCACACGCCACGCGCGCCCACCCCCCCACGACCACGATCATCACGATCGCCGCCCATGCCCCCGCCTCCCACACCCGCGTTGGCCCTGTTGCGTTCAGCGCGCCCTCCCATGCATCGGTTCATCGGCGGGCCCCGCCGGGGCCCGCCGCGCGCCCCCCCCCCGCCCCGTGGTTGTACCCCCCGGCCCCCCCCCCCCGTCCCCTGCCCCAAACCTCC
>CALMPG010000050.1 GCA_937871915.1 uncultured Phycisphaerales bacterium | reverse complement strand
CTCCCCCCCTCCCCCATCTCCCCATCAACACTCCCAGCGACTCCTGGATCAACGCCTCGCTCTCGCTGTCCAGGTTGCTCGTCGCCTCATCCAGAATCAGAATCCGCGGCCTGGCCAGGATCGCCCGCGCGATCGCGATCCGCTGCTTCTGCCCGCCCGAGAGCCGCACGCCGCGCTCGCCGATGAGCGTGTCGTACCCCTTCTCGAGTTTCTCGATGAACCCATCCGCGTTCGCGGCCCGCGCGGCGCTCCGGATGTCCGCCAGCGACACGCCCCGACGCGCGTACCCGATGTTCTCCCGCACCGTCCCATCAAAGAGAAACACATCCTGCTCCACGATCCCCAGCAGCGACCGGTACTCATCCACCGGAATCTCACGGATATCCCGACCGCCCAGCAGAATGGCCCCCTCCGTCGCGTCATAGAACCGCGCCACCAGATTGCACAGCGTCGTCTTCCCAGCCCCCGACGGCCCCACCAGCGCAACAGTCGACCCCGCGGGCACGTCCAGATCGATCTCCCGCAGCACCCACTCCTGGCCCTTCGGATACTTGAACGCCAGACCCCGAATCGAAATGTCCGCCCGCGACAGTATTGGCGACCTCGGCACGGGCGCGGCCGAATCTCGCTTCGACCCTCCGCCTTCCACGGTCCCCCCTCCCCCCTTCTCCTCAAACTCCTGCGGCTCGGCCAGCAAATCCAGAATCCGATCCAGCGACGCCAACTCCGCCTGAATCCCCGTCGCGCTCGCGCTCAAACTCTCCAGCGGCGACAAGAGCAGGATCAAGTACGACGAGAACATCATCACATCGCCCAAGGTCATCGTCCCGTTGAGCACGCGGTTCCCGCAATAGATCAGCACCGCCACGCTCCCCGCCGGGAGCAGGATCTGCCACACGATCTCGATCGCCCGGCTCCACCACCACGCCAGCATCTCCTTGCGCGCCATCAGGTGGTTGTTCCGGATAAACCGCGCCGCCTCCGCACGCTGCCGCACAAACCCGCGCACCACCCGCATCCCCCCGAACGCCTCCGTCGCGTGCGCATCGATCATCGTCCGCGTCGCCCGAACCTCCCGGAACAGCGGCCGGATCCGCCCGATCCACGCCCGCTGCGTGAAGTACGCCGCGGGAAGCAGCGCCAGCGCCCCCACCAGCAGGTGCCAGTCCGTCAGCCCGATCACCACGATCGATCCGACGAGCATCACGATCGCCCGCCACGGGTTGTACATCAAACTGAACAGCAGGTCCGCCGCCTGCCCCGCGTCCTCCCGCAGGATGCTCGCCGCCCCCCCGCTCTTGAGCTCGTACACCCGGTGCAGCGGCAGCCGCACGGTGTGATCGAACACCCGCCGCCGAACCGACGCCCGCATCAACTGCGTCATCCGCGTCATCTGGTACCGCCCCCAGATCCCCGTCGTCACCGCCACCACCGTCAACGCCATGAGCGCCCCGCCGAGGGCCCACAGCCGATCCATCCGCGACAGCCCGACGATCCACTCCGGCGTCCACTCCGGCATCGGCGCGGGCGGCGTGTGCAGGATGTAGTCGATCGCCACCTTCGTGCTCGCCGGCGCCGCCAGCGTCACCAGCGCCGCGATCGTCACCGTGCCGATGCACAGCCCCACCGTCACCCGGTGCCCGCGGATCATCCCCCAGAACTCTTTGAGCAGCACCCAGAACGGCCGGTTCCGCCTCGTCCGGCGCGGCGAGTTCGGGTCCAGGTCCGCCAGCGGCCGACCGTCCGGCCCGACCATCCCCGCCGACGCCCTCGGCCCCGCCGACTCTTCCCGCCGCCGCCGCAAATACGCCCGGTACCGAGCCTTGCTGGATCGTTCGGGCGAGTGCTCCGGAGGAGCCGATTGGTCGGGCGCGACCGGCGCTCGCGCCGGCACGCCGTTGGTGTTGACGGGCATCGATCGATAATAGTCGCCGCATCCTCCGCCCCCCCACTACGCTCGACCATGGAGCGATCGCTGCTGCGCGCCGCGTACCTCGACGCCGAATACGGCGTGTGGCTCGACGGCCAACCGGTGGTGTTCACATTCTCCCGGACCCGGTTCGCGCGGGCGCCAAGCCCGCTGGCGGGCATCGCCGAGCCGTGGGCCATCATCACCGCCTTCAACCCCAGGTCCCACGTGTGCACCGAGCCCGTCAACCGGATGCGCCACCAGCGGCTCCGGCGAATGCTCGTCGATCTCCACGCCGGCCAGCTCCCCGCGGTTTCGCAGGACCGCTCCGGAAACTGGCACGAGATCGGTATGCTGCTCCCCAGCTGCGACGTGAACCGCGTGCTCACCCTCGCACGCACCTTCGATCAGCAGGCCCTGGTCTGGGCGGATCACGGGCGAATCGGCCTGCTGGACTGCCAGACCTGTTCGTGGACGGTTCGTACCGTGCGGCCCGTGGATAACTCGGAGTCTTCCCGTCCCACGGTTATCTGATATGCTCGAGCCGGTCAAGCCCGATTCCCCAAAGGGGTGGGGTGGAACGTCCGATCTGGACCACCACTCTCGAACAAGGAGGCGGACCCATGAACGACAAATCCTGCGCCACTTCGTGCAACTCCTGCGGCTCTCACGCGGGCTTCTACATGTGCATGGCCCTGCTCGCCATCGCCATCGCCGGCTCCGGCTATTGGTGGTTCACCATCAACAACGAGGACGCGGCCAAAGAAACCACCGCCCAGATGAACCAGCCCTCCCACCCCAGGCCCAGGCCCGCCGCCGCGCCCTCGCCCAGCGCCAGCGTGCCCTCGACCGACGGCCGGTGAGCTCGGCCGGGTTCCCTATCCAACGATCGACGCGCCCCCGGCCCCGCCCGTGCCGGGCCGCTCGTGCATCAGTGCGCGATCCGCATCCACGCCCACGGTGAACCCCCACCCGCCCCCGTCCACGGCCTTCACGAGCAACTCGTTGCGTCCCTCGCGCAGCACCACGCGCACCCACTGCACCCGCGAGGCGTGCGCCGCGTAGTCGTCGAGCGTGAGAATCGGCTCGCCGTTCAGGAAGGCCCGCAGCTTGTCCCCGCACTCAAAGTGCAGCGTCGCCGCGACCGCCCGCGTGGCGATCAGCGTCGTCGCGCCATACGCCAGCCCCCCGCGTGCCCCGAGCGAGGCCCGGAAGTCCACATCCCATCGCGCCGCCCGCACCGCCGGCTTCCACCCGATCCTCGCCCCGTCGCGCCCCTCGAACGTCGCCGAAACATCGACCGCCGACCGTTCCGGCCCATACACCGTCTCGCCGATGGGCTTCCGCCAGTCCCACGCGAACGGCCCGACCACGAGAAACTCCGTGAGCGGCGCCAGCGCCGTGCGCACCACCGCCTCCACCAGCATCGGCGCACCGTCGATCGTGAACCGCACCCGCGCCCGGCGTGACGCCCGCAGCCCCACACACGCCTCGGGAACCCGCTCCGCCGGCAACACGCACGATCCCTCCCGCGCGTGATCCCCCGAGTCCGAAAACGCGATCCGCGTTCCCGCGATCGTCCGCTCGCGATCCCCCAGCGAATCCACGAACTCGACCCCCACGCCCGCGCCGTCGATCCACCCCAGCGTGTCAATCACCCGGAGCACGCCCCCCTCCACGCTCGCGGCGATCCCCGCGCCGATCGCCAGCAGTTCGGTCCGCGGCCCCGGCCCCGCTTCGTGGCGCCCGCCCGCACCATCCGCCCGACACTCCGCCACCACCGACTCCCGAAGATGCACACCCCCCAGCGCCCGCTCCCCGCCCAGCGCGCTCTGCAAGTTCCTCCGACGACCATGAAACGCGATCAGCCTCGCATCCGCCGGCTCGAACTCGACCCGCACCCTTGCCGCCGAGCGAATGTCAACCTCGCCAAGCCGAACCCGCGCCAGCCCCCCCGCCGCGTCGGCTTCCAGCTCCGCCCCGAGCCCCCCGCACACCGACACCACCCGGTGCACCGCCCCGATCTGGAGTTCCACCGTGCGCCGCGCCGGCTGTCCCCGATACGCCCCCACCACCGGACCGATCGTCGCCTCGAGCACCACCGTCGCCCGCCCATCGCGCCGCCCGTGCGCCCATCGCGCCACCAGCGGCGTGCGGGCAAAGCCCCCCCGCCCGTGGTCGAGCGTCTCCCCGTCGTCCTCGTACACCTCGCGCTCGCTCGCCTCCCCATCAACCCCCGGATAGCACCGCACAACCAGGTGCGTGAGCGGATCCGTGCCCATCCGATGCGTCGGCGGCCGCATCGCCAGCAGCACCCCGCCCCGCACGAACACCGGCGCATGGTCGATATCCGCGGCCACAACGGCCGATCCGCCACCGCCATGCCGATCCCCCGTCTCCAGGTCGAACCACCCACCCTCCCCCGGCGGAAACCACACCTGCCGCGTCGCCACACACCGCTCCCCCACCCCCGCCCCAACGATCGGCGCTGCCAGAACATCCCACCCGAGCATGTACTGCCCCGGCGAGCGATACGCCCGCCCCTCCCGCGCCCAGCCCAGGTACATCGGCCGCAGCAGCGGCAGCGCACGCTCGTGGCACGCCCGCACGCACGTGTACAGGTACGGCATCAGCCGCGCCCTCATCGCAAACGCCCGCCTCATCGACTCACAGAACCGCCCCTCGTACGTCCACGGCCGGCGGTCCAGCGCGGTCGATCGCGCCGAGTGCAGCCGCAGCGCGCCCGAGAGCGCCCCGAACTGCACCCATCGCGCCGTCGCCTCCTCGTTGCGAGGCCCGTAGTGCCCCCCGATGTCGTGCGACCAGAAGAAGCCCCCGCTGTTCCCCGCCGTCGCCGTGAACGGCACCTGGAACGCCAGCATGTTCCAGCCCGTGTGCGCATCGCCCGAGAAGTGGATCGGATGCCGATGGTCGCCCCACCCCCCCGTGTCCGGATGCCCCCACTCGGTCCCCGCATCCGGATCGCCGCTCGGCTCATCCCCCGCCCACCGCGAGAACGACACCCCGCGCCGCCCGGGGTCGCTCCCGCTCGCGCCGCGCCGCGTGTGCTCGAAGTACAGATGGTTCAGCCACCGCAGGTTCGTCAGCCCCGGTATCGACCGCACCATCCTGTCCTGCTGCCAGTCCACCCACCAGAAGTCCACGCCCTCGCCCCCCCGCTCCAGCGGCGCATGCACCCGCTCGAACAGCGCCCGCATGTACTCCCGATTCCCCGCGTCGAACGCCACCGTCGTCCCGTCCGGCTCGCGCCCCAGCGCCCGCATGAACTCCCCGTACCGATCCTCGTGCGGCCCCACCCCGTCCGCCGGGTGCAGGTTCAGCGTCACCGCAAGCCCGCGCCCGTGCAGCCACGCGATCAACTCCTCCGGGTCCGGGATCAGCTCCCGGTTCCACGACCACCCCGTCCACCCCTCCTTGTGCCAGTCCATGTCCAGCACCAGCACATCCAGCCCGAACCCGTGCCGCTCATACTCACTCACGATCCCGCGGAACTCTTCCGATGTGTACGGCCAGTACCTCGAATACCACGACCCCAGCGTGCACCGGCGCGGCATGGGCACCCGCCCCGCGATGATCGTCATCGCCGCAAGCGCCGCCGCGTAGTCCTCCCCATACGCGAACAGATACCAGTCCGTGTTCGGCCCCAGCCCCTGGCTCTCGCGCGTCGCCGCCCACCCGTCCACCAGCACGTGCCGGCGCGAGTCATCAACGACATGCCATCCGTCGCGAGCCAGCAGCCCCTCCCCCAGCGGATACGGCCCACGCAGCCCGTCGAGCGTCGAGAGCGTCCCCCCAAGGTTGAACCGGTTCCGCGCCCCCGGCGTCCACACCACCCCGCCGTCAAACACCTCCACGCCCCCGGGCGGCGCGGGATGCTCGATCTTCGCCCGCATGTTCCCCGCGTGCGGCGGCCGGCCATCGGGCGTGTACTCAAGACTGAACCGGCGCGTCCGCACCCGGATCGGCTCGCTCCCCGCATCCGCGGACGTGGTGAACACCCGCGTCTCCAGACCCATCTCCGGCACGCGCGACCCATCCCCCGCCGGCCCGTGGATCGCAAACAGCGATGGAAGATCGCAGAACCGCCCCGGCCCGCCCCCCTCGTGGAACGGCGCGTACTCGATCCGCACGCACTCCTCGCATATGACCGTCACCCGAACCGCGTGCATGATCCTCGCCCTCGCCCACCGCGCCGGCCCGAATGACACGCGGCCGGGCCACGGTGGTCACGGAGGGTACTCCGAGCCCGCCACGGACCGGCCGCACCACGTCGCCCCTCGTCACTTCCCCGCCGGCTTGCCCTTCTCCTCGGGGTGCTTCGCGGCGTAGTCGATCACCCGCTCGAGCACGTTGTCGCTCTCGTTGCGGCTCCACCGCTCCACGAGTTTCCCGTTGACGTAGATCGCCGGGATCGCCCGGAACCCCATCCGCTGCCCGACGATGGCATCGTCCTGCACCAGTTTCGCGGCCATCGAGCCCTGGAGCTCCTTGTCGAACCTCGCCTGGTCCAGCCCGATCACGCCCCCCGCCATCGAGATCAGGTTCGGCGTCAGGCTCGCGCTCTTCTGGAACAGGATGTCGTGCATGTTCCAATACCCCTCCGAACCCCCGACGATCGCCGCGGCCTCCACGGCCTTCGCCGCGGCGCACCCGTTCGGGAACATCGTCTTGGGCACCGCCGGGTTGCACGCGCTGTCGAACGGGAAGTGCCGCCAGGAATAGGCGATGGGCTTGGTGGCGATCCACCCCTTGATCATCGCATCCACCTTCTTGCAGTTGGGCTCGTTGAAATCGCCGAAGACCACCACGTCCACCCTCTCTCCCGAAACCGGCGAGACCTTCACGTGGTCCGCCGCCGGCGCGGGAATGTCCATCACCGGCGACTTCTGCCAGTCCTCGAAGAACTTCGTCGCCGCCAGCGGCGGCTGGTCGTTCCTCGCATCCATCGCCGGCAGGTTCGCCGCCGCCGCCGCGTCGATCATGTCCGTCAGCACCGCCGGACGCGTCAGCCATCCGCGCACCTCCACGCCGTTGACGAACATCATCGGCGTGTAGTACAGCCCCAGCGCCTCCCCCCACTCCGCGTCCGTCCGCACGATCTTCAGCACCCCCGGCCCGTTCATGATCGTCACGAACTTGTCCGTGTCGGTGATCCCGAAACTCGGCAACTTGGCCTTGAGCGACTCGTCCGTGAAATCCCCCTTGATCTCAAAGAGCCACTTGGCCACCTTCCAGAACATCTCGTTGGCCGCCGGCCATCGCTCCTGCCCCTCCGCCTCGGCCGCACTCCCCGCCATGATCGCCGCCGCCTCCGCCGCCTCCGCCGCCCGGCACGCGTTCTCGTGCATCGTCTTCGACACGTTCGGGTTGCACCCAAGGCACATCGGGAAGTGCACCACGCTCAGCGACATCTTGCCCTTGTGCTTCTCCATCGCCGACATCGCCATGCCCTCGAACATCCGGCAGTCCGGGCACTGGAAGTCCGTGAGCATCACCACCCGGACCGGCGTCTCCTTGGGCCCCAGCAACCACCGCCCGCGACACCCCTCCGCCCCCCACGGCTTCTTCTCCTCACGGACCGCCGCCGCCTGCTCCTTCATCTGCTCGCCCAGCTTCCGGGCCGCCGCCGCCGCCTCCTCCCGGTCCGCCTCCTTGAGCTTCTCCACCCGGTTGATCTCCGCCGCGCCCAGCACGCCCGAGGTCACCCCGAAGACCGCCAGCGCCGCCACCACGGGCATCCACGAGCGATCGAACACACCGCCGACAGTCAAGCCGCGAGCCTTCATCATGCCAATCTCCACGGTTATCAAGAGTGCGAGGTTCCCCACGTGAGCCGTTATGCAGTACGGACAGAACTCGCCCGTCGCGAGGATGATCCCCATGAACGCCAGACTCGCCAGCGCGCCCAACCGAACTATCCACGGAATCGACCCCGGAAGCCGCCGGCCCCGCACCCCCACCACGATCCACGCGCCCAGCGCGCCCGCGAAATACGTAAACCCCAGAAAACTCGTCGGCCACCACGCCTCCACCACCGTGATCTTGTCCGCGTGACCGCCCGTCCTGACGAACTTCCACATCCCCCCGACGCTCCCCATCGGATGCGCTTCCAGCGCAGCGCACGCCGACTCGGTCTCCACCGCCCCGAACGTCGCCCCCTGAACCCCGCCCCGCACCACCCCGCCCCCGCACCCGGGCAGCGGGATGTTCAGCACGTGCTTGGCCACCAGCGCCCCGGAGCCGAACACCCCCGTGAGAATCGCCACCAGCCCCAGCACATACGCCCACCGCGGCAACCGCATCGTCATCCCCACGCCCACCACCCTCGCCCCTCCACCACCTCCCGCCTTCGCCGCGGCCCCATTGGCCCCGACCCTCGGCGACGAGGCGGCCTTGCTCCGATCTCGGTTGGGTTTGGCGGCCGATGCCAAGCGGGGGCGTCTCCGTGCGGAAGGGGGATGGGCGGAGTGTAGTGGCATGACGATCCGTGGGCCCGCGCACCTCGCGCGCACGCGCCGCCGGGCCCGCCCACGCCCTCTCTGGGTTCTTCGCTCCGGACGCGCCGGCGTTCGCCCCGAATCGCCAAACCACGCGTTCTCGCCCCTATCCTTTCCCAACCCCGGGCGGGTAGCTCAACTGGCTAGAGCGTTCGCTTTACATGCGAGAGGTTCAGGGTTCGAGTCCCTGCCTGCCCATTCGACGGGGGAGCGCGCAAGTCCGAAGGCGGAAAGTCCCTCGCCCATCGCCTCGGACTGCCACTTCCTTCCCCCCCCCCCCCCCCCCCCCCCCCCCCCCCCCCCCCCCCCCCCCCCCCCCCCCCCCCCCCCCCCCCCCCCCCCCC
>CALMPG010000049.1 GCA_937871915.1 uncultured Phycisphaerales bacterium | reverse complement strand
GGGGGCGAAGGGGAAAAAGAAAACCCCGCACGGAGAATCACACACGGTGCCTGCCGCCCCGTGCAGGAAGGAGGACCCCCCCCCCCCCCCCCCCCCCCCCACAAAGCCTCCGCCCTCCTTCCCGCACCCATCCTTCCGCGAAAGACAGGAACCCGGGACACTACCTCGCCGCTTTGGGCAAGGTAGTGCTCGGGCACCCTTGCATGTCCGCACTACCTTGGCGAAGCGCCAAGGTAGTGGCACGAATCGTCGTGCCACCCGCCATCCTGAAACGCTGATCCACGACCAAACACACCCCAAGACGTGCCACGGGTCGCGGGCATGACACGGGGATCGCGTGCGTGAAACAGACACCCGGCCACCCCGATGCTCATGCACGACCCAAGCCCCGCGACCCGTGCATGAGCGCAGAGGCCGTGCGATCACCGCGCGCACCGCACGGGTCGCCGGGCTCGCTTCGCATAGGACCGTGCCAGTGACCCAACGCCCCTCGCGTACAAGCCCGCCTTCGACACATTCCGGCGACCCGTGGCACGTCCCGATGACCCCGGCCACCCGCCGCCCAAGGGGCGAAAACCCAAGTCCCGCCCGCTCGGCATTTCATCCGCCGATACAGGCCGCCCCAAGCCGCCGGAGTATCCGTGCGATCATGGCGCGCAAGTGCGGGAAGGAGGACTCCGCAAAGCCTCCGTCCTCCTTCCCGCACCCATCCTCCCGCGAAAGGCGAAGACGCGTACCAATGCCTTGCCGCTTTGAGCAAGACACTGCGGATGCTCCACCCTCCCCGCACGATCAGGATCGGATTGGGCGACGCACCGCTCGCGAACAAATTGCCGCTGCGCCGAACAGCATCCATGGGGCGGGGCTGGGAATCGTTGCCATCCAACCCTCCGTGCGAAAAAGCCCGGGCGCATACTCGTGCGTGCCGATCCCGACAAGGGTGTTTCCGTCGGCGCTGAGTCCGCGCGGTGATGCGATGAGTGACCAGCCGGTGAGATCAACCCCGCTGGATGAGAGAAAGGCGCTCAGGTCGAGCATTCCGGTGGACCGAGTCCATATCCAAGGCCTGAAACTCGCTGCTGGCCCATCATATTCGCCAACGATGACCTCTCCGCCGGTGCTGGCCAGAAACGCTATGGAGAGGTCCGCGCCCGGGAAAGAGCCGAGATCCTCAACCATTGAATCGCCGATCCAGCGAACGGCGCTCGCTCCTCCGGGGCCGCTGGAGTACCCAACGCAGACGTTGCCGTCTGGGCTGATGCCCGCAGCCGCGCCGTACAACTGCCCAAGCATGGGAAGAGGGACCATTCCACCTGACGGCGTCCACCGATATGGGGCCGAACCCGGGCTGTTGCTCGGGTTGTACCACCCGGTTGCCACGCTTCCATCCGCGCTCAGTCCCCATGGCTGGACTTCTCCCACCGGACCGACCGACGGATTCGCGGTGGTCGAGAGGTCGGTGCTCGTCCCATCCGGACGCCAAATGACCGAGTGGTACCCTCGCCCTAACCGATACGAAGCGCCCTGAACAATGCTGCCGTCATGGCTCATCCCCTGCATGAGGACATCGACATCGCCAGACAGCGGCAAGAACTCCCGGCGTCCGTGCGCAGCAGACCATGTGTACGCGTGGCCATCACCGTCGACAGCGATCGTCGATCCGTCACCGCTGATAGCCCTGACGTATGGACGCTGCAGTCCGAACACCGGGGCCAACTCCTGAACGCCGCCGCTCGCGGTCCAGAGAACCGGCCGGTCACCGCTTGTCGTGGCCGTGCTCGCGCCAAGTGCCCGTCCTGCGACGACCAAGCCGTTCGCGCTCAGGGCATCGGGAATGATCGGTTCACCCGCCACGGTGGTCCCCATCGGGCAAAACGAAACCTGCGCCTGAACGCCGGATGCGAGCAGAACGGCCAGTAGACAGGGCGTGGGCAAGAAACGGCAAAGTGTGTGCATCCAGTCCATATCGGCCGCGCATGCTTGATTGGTGCATGTGAGGACTCTGTGTTTGGCACCGTCAGTCGCGGCCCCTCACCCAGAGGGATTGCGGGCGTTCGCTTGCGACCCCTCGGGAGGGGGCGGGTGCCAAACTTGCCCGCCGGAGGCGGTTCCTTCCTGATGGTGCCGACCACTCGCTGCGGCGGGTCGCGCGGGGATCGTGCCTTTGGCTCGGATGGGGGGTGCCGGGGGGCGATAGCCCCCGGCATCTGCGGATTTCGTGGCACGCGCGGGAAGGATCGGGGCACGCGAGACGACCGCCGTGGCATCCTCGACGATCATCGGGGCATCGACGCACCCCGCCGGGGCATCGGCGGTGATGTCCGGTGCCGCGACGGTAACCGTCGAGGCCTCGACGGCGAGGATCGAGGCATCCGCGATGACCTTCGGGGCACCGGCGACGACCGCCGGGGCATCGACGATGATCGTCGAGCGTCCGCTTTGTGTGTTATTGCGGGGTTCTGTTCGGAAGGCCGGGGGCAAATGACCAAATTGCCAAAGGGCCAAATCACCAAATCAAGGCATCGCCGCCCGCTCTGATTTAGCAATTTGGACATTTGGCAATTTGGTGCTTTCTTTCCCACTCGTCTCAACCCGCACATCTTGCCATCCGACGTTTGATGCCGTCGCCGCGAGGCCGGGCGTGTTGCCCGGTCGGCGCGGCGATGGTCGGCGGAGTGGGCTGTTGCCCTTTGTGCTCTTCAACCGGCGCGGTGGCTCGCGTTCGACACACAGAGGTGCACTATGTCAATCGTCCCTGATACGAACATCGGAAAGATCACGTTCTACGAGGCTCACATCGGCCCTTGGACTTCCACGCCGACCCAGATCGGCTTGGTTGCGGCCGATTGCACGGCGCTACAAGCGCTCATCACCAACGCCCGTAAGGCGTGGGATGCGCAGCAGGCCGCATCCGAGGCCGCCAAGGCCGCGACCACCGCGATGCACAACGCTGTTCGCGCCATGCACACACTCGGCGCCGTCGATCTCGCCAAGATCAAGGCGTACGCGGATGTGACCAATGACCCGAACGTCTACGCCAAGGCGCAGATCCCCATGCCCGCCACGCCCGCGCCCGTCGGGCCTCCCGGCACGCCCTTCGACTTCACCGTTTCGCTCGAGCAGACCGGCGCGGTCACGCTCAAGTGGAAGTGCAACAACCCCAGCGGCGCGGCCGGGACGGTGTACGAGGTTCGCCGTCGCCTCTCCGCGACGGGCACGTTCGACTACGTCGGCTCGCAGGGCGTGAAGTCGTTCACCGACGACTCCATCCCCGCCGGCTCCACCGCGCTCACCTACCAGATCACCGCCATCCGCTCCACCCGCCGCGGCGTGCCCGCGCAGTTCAACGTGAACTTTGGCATGGGTGGGGATGGGCTCATGGTGGCGACGGTGACGGAGGCCACAGCCTCGCCGTCGATGAAGATGGCGGCGTAAGCAAAGCACAAAGCTGCAAAGTTCAAAGCAGCAAATGAATACAGAGAGAAAAGCGGCCCCGGGTCAGTTTGACCGGGGCTGTTTTCTTGCCTTCAAGGGAGGGGGTGCCGGGGGAATGGGCGGGCCGCAGGGTCCCCGGCGTTGGCGACCCAGGCCGCCCCCAATCAATCGGAAGCCCAAGCCCTCCCTGACGGTCGGGCTGCATACTCACCCCGCCAATCCCCGTACCCGTGCAATTTGGCCCCCCGACGGGTCGCTCCTACCCTTCCGCCCCTATGGGCAAGACCCGCGAGATCAAGAAGCGCATCAAGGCCGTTGGCAACATCCGCCGCATCACCAAGACGATGCAGATGATTGCCACCAGCAAGTTCGCCCGGGCCCAGCAGAAGGCCGTGGCGACCAAGCCGTACACCGAGGGCGTGTTCGAGCTGGTCCGCGAGATCGCGGGCAACCTGGCCTCCGGCGGCAGCGATGTGACGCATCCGCTCATCGCGGGGGCCCCGGCCCCGGCGGGGACCGTCGCCAAGCCGCTGACGCTCATCATCACCTCCGACCGCGGGCTGGCGGGGCCGTACAACGGCTCGATCATGCGCCTGGCGATGTCGCACCTGCGGTCGCATCCGGGAGCACGCGAAGGGGAGATCGAGATCGCCGGGCGCAAGGGGGCGAACTTCCTGAAGTTCAACCAGGTCGCGACGACCAGGCAGCACGCCATCGGCGACAAGGCCGACTTCCGCGATGTGGAGCGCATCGCCCAGTCGTACATCGACCGCTTCACGCGCGGCGAGATCGCCTCGGTGCACGTGGTCTACATGAAGTTCATCTCCGCCGGGCGGCAGCGCCCGACGGTGATGCAGCTCCTGCCGCTCCAGCCGCCGACGGCCGAGAAGGCGGAGAAAGCCACCGCGGCCGTCGAGTACGAGTTCAGCCCGCCCGCCGCGCAGCTGCTCAACACGCTGCTCCCCGCGGCGGTGCGGAGCACGCTCATGCAGGCGATCAACGACGCCGTCGTGAGCGAGCACATCGCCCGCATGATCGCCATGAAGTCGGCGACCGACAACGCCGGCAAGATGGGCAAGCGGCTCACCCGGCAGTACAACCGGGCCCGGCAGGCGCAGATCACCACGGAACTCACCGAGATCATCTCGGGCGCGGCGGCGCTGGAATAGGGGCGCCGAGGCACGGGGCATCCGGTGCGAGACAAAGACAAGACCCCGCCGACGCGGGGTCTTTTTCTTGGTGGTTTCCTTGAGGCCCTTCACTTGCCCTGCTTGGACCACCGCTCGAGGAACGCCCGCTCGCGCTGCTGGTAGTCGGCGAAGGCCTTGCGGAGTTTCTCGCTCATGGCGTCGATCTGGGTCTGGGAGACCTGGACCCCGGCGGCGGAGCGTTGCGAGAGCGTCTTGAGGTCGTCGGCCGCGTTCTTCAGGTTGCCCACCGCATCGGAGTACTGGCGGACGGTGTTGTAGAGCAGCTCGTTCTCGAGCTCGTTCTTGCTGGGCTGGTAGAGCAACCGCCACGGCGAGGCGCGGATCTCGACCATCGCGAGCTTGAGTTGCTGCGAGGCGAGGCTGGCGTTGGCGATGATGTCGTCGAGCCTGTCGGCGTTGCGGGCCACGAGGTCCTGGGCGTCGCGGGCCGCGGCGGTGGCGGACTCGAGCGTCTGCTTGGCCTCGTCCATCACGCCGGAGATCTTGGCCGACCACTCGGTGTTGGCCTTCTCGGTGACGCTCTCGACGTTGCGGACTATGCGATCGATGTTGGGGCGGTTCTCGTCGAGGAGGGCTCGCCCCTTCTCGATGAACTCCTGGGCCTTCGCGACGCCGTCCTTGAACGACGCGGCCACGTCCTTGGCGCTGGAGACCACCGAGTCGAAGCTCTGCGAGGCTTTTTCGACGCGGGCCATGATGTCGGAGGCCTGGCCGCTCCAGGTGGGCCACTTCTTGCCGAGGTCGTCGGAGATGGCCTTGACGTTGGCCACGCTCTCGTCGGCGTTGGCCATGATGCTCGCGATCCTTGGCTCCGACTCCCGCGTGATGGTGTCCATGCGGGCGAGGATGGCCCGCAGGCGGGCGTAGTCCACGGGCGCGATGAAGCCGGGGGGGCCGAGGCGGCCGATGATGGTCCCGCCGGGTTCGAGGGGCAGGGGCGGTCCCGCGACCTCGGCGTCGCCCGCGACGGCGCCGGTGAAGGACTGGATGTTGATGCTGCTGCCCGAGCCGAGCAGCGGGCGGATGAGATTCACCTCGGCGTCGGTGAAGAGCCTGAGACGGGCCGGGATCTGGACCTCCACGTCCACCGCGTCGGGCTCGCCGGTGACGGGGTTGTCGTGGGGGATGAGGGCGGTGACCTTGCCGACGCGTCGGCCGCCGACCTTCACGGGCGCGCCCTTGTCCAGGCCGTCAACGCCGTCGGCGATCGAGAAGCGGACCAGGTACGTGGACTGCGGCGTCCACGCGTCGCCGAGGTTGCTCATGACGATGATGACCGTCACGAACAGCGCCGCCGCGGCGAGGACGAAGATCCCCGCGAGAACATTGTTCCTGGAGCCTCGTGCCGCGCTCATGGGCGACAGGGTAGCGGGGAAAGGGGGGAAGCGGGAGGGCCGAGGGCGGGAAAGGGCTACAGGCGCGTGCGCGTGGCCTCGACGCTCGGGCCGGAGGGCGCGCGGTGGGGGAGGTGGCCGAGGAGGTCCTCGGCGTAGGACGTGGCGGCCTTGCGGGCGGTGATGGGGCCCTCGGCGTCGCCGCGCAGGAACTGGCGGACGAGGCGCTGCTCCTCGGTCATGTTCGCGGCCTCGTCGGGGGAGAGGCGGCGGAGGGCGTCGAACTCCTCGCGCGGGCCCTGCATGAGAACGCGCCCCTTGTCGAGCATGATCATGCGGTCGGCGATGGCGAAGGCCGAGTCCATCTCGTGGGTGACCACGACGCTGGTGACGCCGACCTTGCGGGTGAGGTCGACGATGAGGCGGTCGATCTCGGCGCTGGTGACGGGATCGAGGCCGGCGCTGGGCTCGTCGTAGAAGAGCACGCGCGGGTCGAGGGCGAGGGCCCGGGCGAGGCCGGCCCGCTTCTTCATGCCCCCGGAGATCTGGGCGGGGAACTTGTCGGCGTGCTCGCGCAGGCCGACGAGCTCGAGCTTGATCTTCACCATGATGTCCACGGTGGAGGGCTCGAGGTCGGTGTGCTCGCGGAGGGGGAGGGCGACGTTCTCGGCGACGGTCATGGAGTTGAACAGGGCCCCGGACTGGAAGAGGATGCCGAAGTTCTTGCGGACCTCGTCCATGTCCTCGCGGGAGAGACCGGCGATGTTGCGGCCGAAGAGGGCGATCGAGCCGCCGTCGATGGTGTGCGAGCCGATCAGGCAGCGCAGCAGCGTGCTCTTGCCGCACCCCGAGCCGCCCATGACGACCATGGTCTCGCCGGGCTGGACGTCGAAGGAGATGTCGGCGAGGACGGTGCGCCCGTCGAAGCGCTTCTCGACGTTGCGGCAGGTGATGATCGGCTCGGGCTTGGGGGCGGGAGGGATCGACTCGCCCGCGCGGGGGGCGGGGCCGGTGTGCTCGATCGGGGGTGTTGGCTGGGCCACGGGCGGAGTTTAGGGCGTGGAGGGGGGAGAAGCGGGGGCGGGCGGCGCCGTGGGCTCGGGCTTCGGGTCCGGGGCGTCCTCGATCGTCGATTCGTCGGCGCGGCCCGGTTTCTTCTTCCTGGGCAGTGTGCTGGCCTTGGTGAGGTCGAGAATCCAGATCTCCGTGCCGTCGTTGGAGGCGATGCCGATGTTGAGCACGGGCATGCGGATGGTGGTGGAGGCGGGCGGCCGCTGGCCGTTGAAGCCGGCGTTGTCGAGCTGCAGGATGATCAGCGCGTTGCCCTTCTCGAAGGTGCCCGGGAGCGGGATCATGTTCTGCTGGGGGTTGCCGCCCGGGCCGTTCTGCATCACCTTCATCGCCGGGGCGATGCTCTTGTACGCCGTCCAGATGTCCAGCGGATTCTCCGGGACGCCCTTGTAGGCGCCGAGCCGGGCCTGGTACTTGGCCGCGAACTCGGTGAGCATCTCCTCGCTGATGGCGGCCTGGGCCCGGGGCGTGAGCAGGGCCCGGGCGGCCTTGGCGTCCTTCTTCTCGAGGGCCACGAGCACATCGTTCACCGGCGCGACGACGGTGTTGTTCCAGCCGCCCATGATGGGCTGGTAGACGCCGAGCAGGATGACGAAGAACACGATCGTCTGGAGCAGGCCGAGGCAGACGGCCGTGGCCGCGAACCCGATGCCGCGGACTCGCCCGTGTGAGGCCATGATCAGCAGAATCGCGATGCCGCCGATCGCCATCGCCAGCGCGCCCGGGCCGGGGATGATGAAGCAGACGCACCCGATCACGGAGAGCACGAGCGAGATGATGGCAAGAACGCTGGTGCGGGCCTGCGGCTGGTCGCCGAACTCTGGTCCGTAGGGCGTCGGGGTGCCGTCGCCGCTTCCAAACTGTGCGTAGGGATTCTGCGTCATGGGCAAGGTTAGTGGGGCAGTCGCACCCACGCCGCGCTGCGCCCGTGAATGCGGAGCGACCGGTCAGGGGCGTGCGACAGCGGCCATCGAGCGGCGAAGGCGGCCGATGCACTCGGCGACGACTTCGACGGCGCGCCCGAGCTCGTCGCGGGTGGTCACTCGCGAGAGGCTGAAGCGGATGGTGCCGTGGGCCACCTCGGGCGGGACGCCCAGGGCCTTGAGCACGGGCGAAGGCTCCAGGGAGCCGCTGGCGCACGCCGCGCCGGCGGAGGCGCACAGGCCCTGCTCGCTGAGCAGGAGGAGGATGGCCTCGGCCTCGAGGCGTGGGAAGCCGACGCTGGAGGTGTTCCATAGGCGATCCCCGGCCGCGCCATTGACGACGATGTCGGGGATTGCACGCCGGAGGTTCGACTCGAACTCATCGCGGAGAGCGCGGCCACGCCCGATGTTGGCCGGATCGGCGAGCCACGCCATCGCCAGATCGGCCGCGACGCCCGCGCCGATGATGCCGGGGACGTTTTCCGTCCCGCCGCGCCGGCCGAGTTCCTGCTCGCCGTGGATGAGCGGTGCTGTGCGGACGCCGGGGCGGCAGTAGAGGATGCCGACGCCCTTGGGGCCGTGGAACTTGTGGGGGCTGTAGGTGAGCAGGTCGAACGGCGCGGCGTCGGTGGGCATCTTGCCGACCCACTGCGTCGCGTCGGTGTGGAACAGGACGCCTCGCTCGCGGCAGAGCGCGGCGATCTCGGCGACGGGCTGCACGATGCCCGTCTCGTTGTTGGCCCATTGCACGCTCACGAGGGCGACGTCCGGGGTTGCGTCGAGCGCTTCGCGCAGGGCGTCGATCCTGGCGCGACCGCTTGCATCGAGATCGGCCCAGAGGGTTCGTACGCCCTCTTCTTTTTCGAGCGCGCCGGCGAGATCGCGGATGGCGACGTGCTCGACGCGGGTGGTCACGATGGCGCCGGGCTCGCGCTTCCTCGCGCCGCCGAGCCTGCCCTGGGCCAGCAGCGAGCCGCGGATGGCCAAGTCGATGGCCTCGGTGCCGGAGCCGCAGAGGGTGATCTGGCGCGGGCGGGCCCCGATGAGTTCGGCGAGTTTCTTGCGGGCGAGTTCGACGCGATGGCGGACGCCCTGCCCGGGACGGTGGATGCTGGAGGGGTTGTGCCAATGCTCGGCGAGCATCTCGGCCATGGCCGCGCGGACGGGCTCCGGGGGCGGCGTGGTGGCGTTGTTGTCGAGGTAGATGGTCACCGGGGAATCGTAGGGAACGAGCGTGCAGGGTCGGGCGGACGCTACCGTTGGTCGCATGGTCGAAGGAGCAACCACATCGCCGGTGGAGGTCGCGGCCGAGCGGCTGTGCAAGTCGTTCGGCGAGCGCGAGGTGCTGCGCGGGATCGATCTGTCGATCGGCTCGGGGGACATCGCGTGCATCGTGGGGGCGTCGGGGTCGGGCAAGACCGTGCTGCTGGACCATCTCATCGGGCTGATGAAGCCGACGGCGGGGCGGGTGCTCGTGGCCGACCACAACGCGCCCGCGGATGCCTCGGGGCAATCGCCGCTGCACGACCTGTCGATGCTCACGGCGGACCAGCTCGATCGGGTGCGATTGCACTGGGCGGTGGTCTTCCAGCGCAACGCGCTGTTCTCCGGGAGCGTGCGCGAGAACATCGCCTTCTGGCTGCGCGAGCACACCATGATGCCCGAGGGGGAGGTGCAGCGGCGGATCCGCGAGGCCATCGCCAGCGCGGCGCTGGACGTGGACGACGTGGTGGACAAGGACCGCGATGCGCTCTCGGGGGGCATGGCCAAGCGGGTGGCGATCGCGCGGGCCGTGGCGTGCGATCCGATCGTGATGTTCTACGACGAGCCGACGACGGGGCTGGACCCGATGATCGGCGCCACCATCCACGACCTGATCTTCAAGACGCACAACAGCCCGGTCGGCGAGGGGTTCGTGTTCCGCGATCTGGGCGGGCGCGCCCCGGCGTCGCGAATCGGAGCGAAGCGGACCACGATCATCGTGACGCACGACCGAGAGCTGCTGCGGCGGATCCGGCCGCGCGTGGTCATGATCCACGACGGCGGGATCTGCTTCGACGGGCCGTACGCGGAGTTCGAGCGCTCCGAGCTGCCGCCGGCGCAGGCGTACCTGCGCGACATGCCGGTGCTGCACTCGCGCCGGATGCGGCCGTAGTCCGCGTCACTCCTTCTTGTAGTTCTGGCCGAGCATGAGCTCGCCGAGCAGGTCGACGATCGTGTGGCCTCGCTGGTCGCCGCCGTGCTGGGGCACGCCCATGGCGCTGAGCAGGCCGTAGCCCAGGCCCATGTGGATCAGGGCCCAGGCGGTGAGTTCGGGGGAGTACCGCTTGCTCACCCGGCCGGAGTCCTGGGCCTGCTGGACCTCGCGCATCAGGAAGTCGTGGAGCGTCTTCACGTGCTCGCTGAGGGCCTCGAGGATCTTGGGGTCCTCGACCTCGGTCATGGCCTGCACGATGACGCGATAGATGCCGCGCCCCATGTTCGCGACCATCGGGTTGGCGTTGATAAGCCGCTTGAGGCGATCGGCGGGGTCGGCCGCGGCCGCCAACTCGTGCTCCCAGAGGCGGATGGTCGCTTCGCTGGTGCGGTTGATGAGCGCGATGAAGAGTTCGCGCTTGGACTCGAAATGGCGGTAGATGATGGGCTCGGTGACGCCCGCGGCCTTGGCGATCTGGCTTGTGGTCGCGCCGGCGTAGCCATGCACGGCAAACAGGCGCGCGGCCGTGTCGAGCAGCTGTTCCTTGCGTTGTGCGGCGGGGAGACGTCCCACTGTAAATCCTTGAAAACAATGAAGTTGCGCGCGAGTGTCGTGCCAAAGACGCCCACTATCCACATCGGCGATACGCACTAACTTCTTGCTAGTATACGCTCACTTGGTGCGAGGTCGAGCGGAAGTTAGTGCTCAGGCTCGATTCAAACACTTGTTTTACGACCCGGGGTGGGTCGGCGGTTCACTTCGCAAGGGTGCCGGGTCGAATCCTCCCCTCGCGAACGGGTGGCATCGAGCAAGGCGCCGAAGCGTCAGGAGCGTGGCGCGCAGCGGCCCATGCTCGCGATACGCGTCGAGGGCGTATTGGCTGCAGGTAGGGTGAAATCGGCATTGACCGCCGAGGAAGGGGCCGAGGGTGATCCGGTAGGCGTAGATGGCGATAACGAACGGGAGGGTGGCCGCGCGGGTGAGCGGGGACTGTCGCGGGCGGAGGTGGGTCATGGGCTCGGCGGGGGTTGGGTGGGTGCTTCCGACTGGCGAGATCGCCGGCGCCACTCGCGGTCGATCTCCGCCGCGAGATCGGCCAGCGCGGCCGAGCATCCGGCGAGCGTCCACACGGGCTGGTCGGGCGAGGATCGGATGCTCACGACGTAGTCATAGCGGCCGCCGTCCGGACTTGCGGGGAGGGCGTGCTGGAGGAGACGGAAGGACTCGCGGACGAGCCGCTTCCAGCGATTGCGGACGACGGCCGAGCCGACGCGGGTGCCGACGGCCAGGCCGAGGCGGGGAGAGTCGAGGGTGTTGGGGACGGCCTGGAGCACGAACGGGCCGCGCGACTTGCGGATGCGGGCGTCGTACACCGCCTTGAACTCGCGGGCGTGGGTGAGGCGATGGCGCTGCCGGAAGTGCAGGGGGAGATTGGTTTCCGGGCTGGGCATGGCGACACCGAATCGGACTCGACGCGGGAGCGGTGGAGTGCGGCCCGCGTGCACGGCGAACATGCCGACGCTGCCCGCGGCTCACTCCGCGACGTTCATGACGATCTTGATCCCCTCGCCGCTCTGCATGAGGCCGAAGCCCTTGGCGAAGTCGGCCAGCGGGATCTGGTGGGTCACGATCTCGTCGAGTTGCAGACGGCCCGAGAGGAGGAGTTCCTCCATCTGGTACCAGGTCTCGAACATGCGGCGGCCGTTGATCCCCAGCACCGTTGCGCCCTTGAAGATCACGTGGCTGGAGAGGTCGAAGGAGATGGCCCGCGAGGGGATGCCCAGCAGCGCGGCCGTGCCGCCCATGCGGAGGGCCTTGAAGCCGTCGTCGATCGCGCCCATGTGGCCGGACATTTCCAGCAGCACATCGGGGCCGTCGCCGCGCGTGAGGGCGCGGATCTTGTCGATCCAGTTCGGGTCGGTGGCCTTCCAGGCCTCGCTGGCGCCGAGTTTCTTGGCGAGTTTCAGACGCTGCTCGTCCACGTCGGTGACGAAGATGCGGCTGGCGCCCGCGGCCTTGGCGACGGTGACGGCCATGAGGCCGATGATGCCCACGCCGGTGATGAGCACGGTCTTGGCGCTCACGTTCGCGGCCATGACGGTGTGCACGGCGTTGCCGAGCGGGTCGAGCACCGCGGCGATGTGGTCGGGGATGCTCGGGTGAACCGGCCAGACGTTCTCCTCGGGCACGGAGACGTACTCGGCGAAGACGCCGTCGCAATCGACGCCGAGGATCCTGGTGTCGCGGGCGATGTGGGCGTTGCCCGTGCGGGCGTTGTAGTCGGTGCCGGAGCAGATGTGCCCCTCGGCGGAGACGCGCAGGCCGGGGGCGAACTTGGTCACGGCCGAGCCGACCTTCTCGATGACGCCGACGAACTCGTGGCCGGTGACGATGCCGACGGGGATGCGACCCGCGGCCCAGTGGTCCCACTCCCAGATGTGGCGGTCGGTGCCGCAGATGCCGGCCTTCTTCACGCGGATGAGCACATCGCGCGGGCCGATGGCGGGGATGGGGCGATTGGCGACCAGTTGCAGGCCGGGGCCGGCGTGGTGCTTGACGAGGGCCCGCATCGTGCCGGGGGTGGCGATCGCGCCGTTGCTCGGTGGGGTCATGGGTTTGGCGGCCGCGGCCGGCTTGAGCTCGTGTGAGGTGGTGGTGGCCATCGTCCAAGGATACGAGGGCGGGGCGATGAACGCCCGCCCGCGAACGCCTCCCCGGGACACCACGGGCGGGCGAGCCGCCCGTGCCACCCCGGGGCCCTACCACGCCCGCAGCAGGGGCGGCATGAACATCCGCATGATGACGCGCAGGTCGAGGTAGTTGGTCGTGCCGGTGTTCACCAGCCGCTCGTAGCCGAGCAGGCTCGGGTCGATGGGCTCGGAATCGAACTCGACGCGGATGGTGCCGGCGGTGTCGGGCATGCCGGAGAACTCGGCCCAGCGGACGCCTCCGGACTGTTCGTAGAGCACGCGGAGCATGCCCCCCGAGACGGCCGATGCGCCCTCGGAGGGCGGGGGCAGGTTGGTGGTGAGAAGAAACCGCCCCGCCCCGAGGGTCTGCACGGTGGCCTTCTGGGCGAAGTCGTTTTGGAGCATGGAACGCATCTGCTCGAGCTCGTTCTGGCGGGCCTTGCCCGAAAGAACCATCCGGGCGTATCCGATCAGCCGGGAGAACTGCTCGGCGCTGGGGCTGCCGGGGGTGGGCACGCGCAGGCCGACGGAGACCTTGCCGTGGCCGTCGGCGGTGCGTTCAACGCTGGTGTGCAAGCCGCCGAGGTCGGAGGACTGGCGCGAGGCCGGGCAGACCATCGCGTTGAGTCCGTCGAAAAAGCGATCGTCGAGGCTGCCGATATTGAGCACCACGCCGTGCTGAGCGAGTCCCGCGACCGCCCCGGCCATCGGGTTGCCCTCGGCCATCTGCCGGGCCGCGCCATCGGAGGCGCGGACGTACATCCAGCCGCTGGCGGGGGTGAGCGAGCCCTCGGCGTCGATCACGCTCGGCTCGCCGCCGTCGGCGATCGGATCCGAGGTGAGCGTGAACTTGCCGTAGGCCGCGCCGAGGCGGGCGTTGGAGTCGATGGCCTTTGGGTCGTCCAGCCGGTCGATGGAGATGGGGTCCTTGAGACGCATGCGGACCACGCCGTCGATCGTCGTGCCCTGCGACGAAACGCGATCGAAGACGATGTTGACCCCGCCGAACTCCTTGGTGCGCAGGCCGCCGATGATGGTGGAGGCCTCGACTCTGTTGCCCCAGGGCTGGGAGAAGATCACCGCGCCCGCCGCGATGCACGCGGCCATGGCCGAGCCCCACGCCAGCCAGCGGGGGTGCCGGGCGGGACGCGGGGCGACGGCCTGGGTCCCGGCGAGTCGGAGCGCGGCATGGGCGGGGAGCGGGCCGATCTTCGTGCCGAAGGCCCGCAGGTTCGCGTCGAACAAAGCGTCGGCCTCGTCGTGGCGCGGCGTCGGATTGTCGTTCTCGTGCGGGTTCATTCGTCCGACTCCTTGAGCGCATCGCGAAGCAACTGCCTGGCCCGATACAACCGTCCCTCGATGGCCCGGGCCGACATGCCCAGGCGTTTGGAAAGATCCACCTGCTGCGCGCCCTCGAAGTAGTGGGCGAAGATCAGGTCCTGGTCCGCCTGCGGCAGGCGGGTGATGGCCTGGAGCAAACGGTCCTGCGTCTGGCGACGCTCGAGCTCATCCGCCGGCAGGCGCTCGCGGGTCATCCGCTCGGCGAGGGCCGCGCCGGTGTGCGAGTCTTCCATCGCCACGTGCGTGGGCCGCGAGCCGACCCGCCGCCAGTGGGTGTTGAGCAGGTTGCGGGCCACACCCCGCAGCCAGAACTCGATCTCGGCCTCGGGGACGCGCGAGGCGTTGCGTGCCGCGGCGGCCCAGAGTTGCTGGAGCAGGTCGGCCGCGAGATGCTCGTCGCGGCTCACGCGGACGTAGAAGAAGCGGTAGAGCGAGGCCCCGAGCCGGTCGTGGGCCGCGGCCAGGTCCGGTGGGGGTGGCGGCGGCGCGACTGGGGCTGGGGCGGCGGGCGTCCCGGCATGGGCGCGCACGGACGATGGATCGGCGCTTCGCTCCAACACCGGCAGCGTAGGGGCGCGCGGGGCCTGCCTCAGGAGTACGCAATCGCCCATCGTTCGGCGGCCTCCGGAGCCCGCCGGGGGAGGAATCGCACGTGGGGACTCAAGCCCACGCGGATTGCCCGTGCCGACACGAGCCCCGAACGCAGGGAGGGGTGCTTGCACACTCTCCTGCAAACCCCTCGCTGCGTTCGGGGCTCGTCAAGGCCGCCGAATCACGGCTTCACGGTTTCCGGACCACCCTTCAACTTGTACTTCTCGCGGTATCGCTCGTCCAGCATCTTCTGCTTGTCGCGCAGGTCTACCTCTCGCCCGTCCAGGAAGGCCGCGGTGACATGGGTGCGGGCGTCGAGGATGTCGCCGTCGGCGATGATGAGGGTGGCGGACTTGTCGATCGCCAGCGAGCCGTAGGTGTCGGCGATGCCGAGGATCTCGGCCGCGCTGAGGGTGATGGAGCGCAGGCCCGCCTCGTGGTCGAGGCCGTATGCCACGGCCATTCCCGCGGCGGGGGCGAGGTTTCGCTCGTGGGCCGTCTCCTCGCCGCTGGCGAGGCACCACTTGACGCCCGCGGCCTCGAGGCGGGCGGGGAGCGTGAAGGCCTCGTCGTAGGGCGAGTCGTCGCGCTTGGGGAACTTGTACGTGCCGCTCACGATCACGCTCGCGTTGTGGCGTGTGAGCAGGTCGGCGCACATCGGGGCATCGCGCCCGCCGACGATGACGCACTTCAGGCCGTGCTTGACGCAGAACGTCACGGCCTGCTGGATCTGGTCGTAGTCCATCGCGTGGATGAACACGGGCAGGCGACGATCGGCGTCCGGGCCCGTGCGCCCCCCGGCGCCCTCCTGGCGATATCCGAAGATGCCCGTCATGGCCTCGTAGCGGATGTCGGCGGCCCGCTGCTCGCCGGCGAACGACGCGGCGGCGTAGGCCTTTGCGCCGGAGACCATGTCCTCGATGATGCGGATCGCGCGGTCGTTGTCCTTGCGCTGCTCGTCCTCGGACTTGTTCATCCACCACGCGGTGATGATGCGGGTCATGGGCCAGTTGATGACCAGGCCCGCGTTCTCGCGGATCGTCATATCGGCCACGGTCCAGCCGTCGAGGCGGATGACGCTGGCCCGCCCGGGGATCGCGCCGCCCTGCGGGAACACCCCGGCGATGAGCTCGCCGGCGGAGCGAGTGACGGGGAGGAGCGTGGAGTCCGGGTTGATGGCCGTGGCCGCGCGGACCTCGGGGGTGACGCTCCCGGTCTCGGTGTGGTCGGTGCTGGAGCGGATGGACTGCATCTCTTCGAGGCCGAGTTGGGTGGCCGCGCCGATGAGGCCGGGATAGACGTGCATGCCCTTGGCGTCGATGGTGCGCCAGCCGTCGGACCCTTGCACCTTGCTCAGGTCCATCGCACCCACCATGCCGAGACCGCTGATCTTGCCCTCGGCGAAGAGGACGAAGCCGTTCTCGATGGCTTTCTCGGCGATGGGGTGGACCGTGGCGTTGGTGATGAGGACGGGCTTGCCCTGCGGCTTGGCCCTGGGCGTCAGGTCCTGGGCGAGCGCCGTCTCACCACAGAGGACACCGAGAGCGCCGAGGAAGAGGAAGGCGAGGGATTGGAGCGGGCGGGTGTGCATGGATCGTGCCTCTGGCTTGAACAGGATTGCGTCTCTTGGATTCTCTCTCTGTGCTCTCGGTGCTCTCGGTGGTGAGCGTCTGGCTCAGTTGCCGTTGCACCCGCATTCGCCCGCGGCGTGGAATCGCGGGTCGAGGCCGCGCCGGAGGAGGTCGAGGAAATACTCGCGCCGGGCGTCGTCGGCCGCGCGGTAGGCGTCGAGGAGGATGGAGCGGCGGCCGGAGGTGGCGGTTGAATCGCCCGCGTCGGCGTACTCATCGGTTGGCTTGCCTGCGTCCGGGCCGGGGGCGGGGGGTTCGTCGCCCTCGCCCTTCTTGCCGCGACCCGGACCGTCGCCCTTGCTGGCAAGGATTTTCTGGATGATCCTGGCCCGCTCGGATTGGTTGGCCCTGCGAAGCTGGGCGTCCTTCTCCAGCGAGAACATCTCCCGGCCATCGACGAACGTGCGCTCGCAGCGGCTGAGGCTCGAGAGCGGCGGGCCGGACCAGATGGCCAGGTCCGCGTCCTTGCCGGCTTCGAGTGAGCCGACCCTGTCGTCGATGTGGAGTTGCCTGGCGGGGTTGATGGTGACGAACTTCAGGGCGTCGGCGTCGGTGAGATGGCCGTGGGAGTACTTGGCGGCCTTGCCCGCCTCGACGTTCAGGCGGCGGGACATCTCGTCCGAGTCGGAGTTGTAGCTGGTGAGCACGCCGACCTCGGTCTGCATCGGCCCGGCGTAGGGGATGGCGTCCTGCACCTCGACCTTGTAGGCCCACCAGTCGGCGAAGAGGCTCGCGCCGCCGCCCGGGACGATGTGATCCCTGACGATGTCGGCGACCTTGTAGACCTCGAGGCCGTGCTGGAAGGTGCCGATCTTGAAGCCGAACTCGTCGGCGATGCGGCAGAGCATCAGAATCTCATCCTGGCGATACGAGTGGCAGTGGATGAGGCGCTTGCCTTCGAGGATCTCGGCGAGGGCTTCGAGTTCGAGGTCGCGACGGCGGCCCTCGCCGGGGCCGGCGGCGGCGTACTCGCGGGCGGCGGTGAAGCGGTCGCGGATGATCGTCTCCACACCCATCCGCGACACCGGATAGCGCGTCGATTGCCGGTCGCCGTTGGACTGCTTGACGTTCTCGCCAAGCGCGAACTTGATGCCGGGGATCGCGCCGGCGAAGTGCGTGTCGTCGGGGCTCGTGCACCCCCAGCGGATCTTGTTCACCTGGTTCTGGCCGCCGATCGGATTGGCCGAGCCGTGCAGGCTGTTCACCGTCGTCACGCCCGCGGCGAGCTGGCGATACCACGAGATCGAGTCCGGGTCGGTGACATCGCCGATGCGGACCTCGGCCGTGACGGCCTGGCCGCCCTCGTTCACGCCCTTGGAGATGCCCGTGTGCGAGTGGCAGTCGATGATGCCGGGAGTGACGTGCTTGCCGGAGCAATCGATGTCGCGGAAGCCGCCTTTCATCTTCGCGCTGGCGACGAAGAAGTGCCATTCCTTCTCGGTGCCGACGAACCAGATCTTGCCTTCGTCGAACATCACAACAGCGTCTTCGAGCACACCCTTCTCGCCCGCCGTCCAGACGGTGGCGTGGCGGAGAAGGACGCGTTCCTGCTTGGGGAGCTCCGGAACGGCATAGGCGCCCAGCGGCAGGCCGAGATTCTCGGGGATGACCGCGATGGCGTCGGCCTCGGGGGTCTTGGACTTCCTGGACTCGTCTTTGCCGGTGTCGTCTGTATTGGGTGGCACGGGCAGCTCGTCCGCCCGTGGCTTGGTGTCTTTGTTGTCTTTGTCGCCCCTTTCCCCTTCGTCTCCTTCGGCCTTCTCTTTCGTCCCCTTCGCGGAGTGGCCTTTCGCCTCCTTCTTGGGAATCTCCGTGCTCACCCGCACCGCCGACCAGCGGAGCAACTGACCGCCCGCGCGGATCGACTCGCCGCGCACGACGGGCTGGCCGTCGTCGCCCTTCTCGATCACACCCGAACTCACGAACACGCCCTTCTCGCCGAAGGGCTCGTGATCAAAGGTGAACCTCAGGCGGCCGTCCTCCTCGATGCTCACGCCCTGGCACTTGGTCGTGGCCTTGTCCTCCTTGCCCGCGTCGTCTGTCGAACGCTTCACGATCGTGATCGTGGGCGGGAAGTCGTCGTCGATCTCGAAGGTGATCTTCAGGTTGCTCCCGGCCTGCGGGCCGGGCGTGAGCGTGATGTCCCATGTGCCGCCGAGGTCGCGGCGCTGCTTCGGGGCGATGGGGTGGCGCCGGCCGTCGATCCAGACGTCGATGATGCGCCCCGGGCGCACGTGCCCCGGCTCGCCCTTCTTCGGGGCGTCGGGCCTGTCGGTGAAGAGCTCCCCGTCGGCGACGATGAGGCTGGCGGCCATGCCCTTCTCGACTCGCCCGAACCGATCGGACACGCCGAGGATCCGGGCCGGGTTCTCGGTGAGCATCGCCAGCGCGCTCTCGGGCTTCAGGCCGTGCTTGATCGCGCTGGACAGGTGCTCGCGGAAGACCCTGCGCCCGCCGAGTTTGTCGGGCACCTTGCTCGTGGTGAGGGCCATGATCTGTCCCGCGGCGTCGAGCCGGCGTGGACTTGTCGGGGCCTGCTCCCAGTTGATGAGTTCCTTGAGGTCCACCGCGTCCGCCTCACCGATGCCGCCGACCTTCGGGGCCTTTGGATAGTTCAGCGGCAGGATGATCGGGAGTTTGGAGGCGGCAATTGCCTCCAGCCGACGGAACTCCATGCCGCTGCCGAGGATCATCGCGGGGCGGCGGAACTCGGAAGCGATCTTCGCGGCCCGGAGAAGCTCCAACTCGTCGGCCACGTCGAACATGAGCGTGCCGGGATCGTGCGGAGCGTCGGCCCCGGTCCCCTTGGCCTCGGTCTGGTGCCTGCGGAGCGCATCGAGCGCCTCCATCGACTCCGCCCCGGCCACGTTCACTCGCCGGTTCTGCTGCCAATCCGCGTCGCTGAGCGTCTGCCGGATCAGCGCGATCGCGCCCATCTGGCTGCTGGGGTAGTTGTTCCAGCGTCCCTCCTCCGACTGGCGCGGGCCGGCGCGCACCGGGGGGCCATCGTCGTCGCGGGGGCTCAGCGAGAGGCTCTGGTACACTCCATCGGCGTACACGCGCGGCGGGGCAGCCGACGGGTCGCCGCTCGGCTGCGCGAGGGACACCATCGCGCTCGAGCCGCGGAAGATGCCCCCTCTCGGGCTGATGGCCGCGCCGACAAAGCCCATCGAGCGGAGCGTCTCGGCGTCCTTTGGCAAGATCCCCGAGGCCCCCTGGTCGAGCGCGGTGCGCTGCGGCGTCACGCGCGGGTTCCAGTGCGATCCGGGCGCGTTCGGGTCGGGCTTGGGGACATCGACCTCGAAGTACGGCTCGAGGAACCCGGCGTAGATGTGCATGCCGGCGCAGTCTCGCTCCTCCGCCCCCGCCGGGACGGGTGGCACTGGCAGCCTGCCGCCGGTGGTGTTGTCGATCGGCGTCACCGACTCGATTGTGCCGCCCCGCATGACCACCGTGGCGTTGTCGAGCGTCACGCCCGGGCGCACATGCACGGTGGCTCCCGTCAGGGCGACGTACCCGTCCGCGGGATCGCTCTTGCGCGGCCCGTTGGGCGGCGGGGCGAGCGGCGAGCGGGAGGTCGGCTGCGACAGGGCGGCGGAGCCGAGGACGAGCGCCGCGACCGAGGCCGCGGCGAGCGAAAGCGCTCCGATCGTTGATGTTCGGATCATGGGGCATAGCGTAATCGATCGTCGGTACCCGCACGCACGCCGGGGCGGTTTTTGTGCCCCGTTCTTGGAGACATTCGTGGCACTCGCACTCCCCAAAGGCAACGCGATCATCGGCCAGTCCGGCGGCCCCACGGCCGTCATCAACGAGTCGCTCGTAGGCGCCGTCGAGGCCCTTCGGGAATTCAAGTTGGTCAAGAAGATCTACGGGATGCGTCATGGCGTGAACGGGCTGGTGAAGGGCAGCATTGTGGATCTGGGCAAACTTCCGGCGGCCCGTCTGGCGAGGGTGGCCAAGTCTCCCGCGGCCGCGCTGGGTTCCAGCCGCGACAAGCCCGACCCGGAATACTGCGCCAGGATCGTCGAGGCGTGCACCAAGCACTCGATCCGGTACTTGTTCTACATCGGCGGGAACGACTCGTCGGACACGTGCCGCATCGTCAACGAGATCGCCAACGCGGGGGGCAAGGACGAGCTCCGCTGCTTCCACATCCCAAAGACCGTTGACAACGACCTCGTGGAGAACGATCACACGCCGGGATTCCCATCGGCGGCACGCTTCATCGCGACGGCGTTCATGGCCGACTCGCTGGACAACGCCTCGCTGCCGGGGGTGAAGATCAACGTCGTGATGGGGCGCCACGCCGGGTTCCTCACGGCCGCCAGCGCGCTGGCCCGGGGCGAGGGGAAGAACGCCACGGACCGCGGCCCGCATCTGATCTATGTGCCGGAGGTGCCGCTGAACTCCAAGCGGTTTCTTGCGGAGGTGGAGGCCGTGTACTCGCGGCTCGGCCGGTGCCAGGTGGCGGTCAGCGAGGGCGTGCAGGACGAGCAGGGGCGGCCGATCGCGACGACGCTCGTCGAGGGGCTCGACACGGATGCGCACGGGAACGTGCAACTCTCGGGCGTGGGCGCGCTGGGCGATGCCCTCGCCGATCTGGTGAAGAAGCACATCCTCGTCAACGGCAAGCCCGTGCGCGTGCGGGCCGACACGTTTGGCTATCTGCAGCGCTGCTGGCCGGATGCTTCGCCGATCGACGCGAAGGAGGCCCGCGCAGCCGCGAAGTTCGCCGTGGGTCTGGCCAAGAAGGGCGAGCGATCCGGATCGGTCGCCATCGAGCGAAAGCCCGGCAAGGCGTATTCCGCCGGGTTCAAGAGGGTCGAGCTCTCGGCCGTGGCGGGGAAGACCCGCCACATGCCCGCGAACTTCCTCGATGGCACCAGCAACGTCAGTCGCGCGTTTCTGGACTACGTGCGCCCGCTCGTCGGGCGTTTGCCGGTGATGGAGACGATCTGACGCCCGGGCGGGTCAGTCGGCGCTCGGCTTGGCGGGCTCGGCCCGGGTGCCGCGAGGGCCCCTCTTGCCATGGCCTTTGCCACCAAAGCCTTGCCCACCACGGGCCTTGCCGGGCGCGTGGTGGCGAAGGCGCTCGAGCGCTTCGGGGTGGGTGCGCAGGAAGTGTCGGATACGTGCCTTCTGGCGCGGCGAGAGGTCGCGATGGTGGCCGCGCCTGGCCCCGTCTCGCTGGGCGGGCTTGGCGTCGCCGGGCGGGGCCGCGCCGGCCGGCGTGGTGGCCGCGAAGATAGCAAGGAGAGCGACGGCACATGCGAGCACACGCGGCAGAGAACGACCGGACAGGTTCATCGAAAGACCCCTTGAGATTCGGCGGTTTGCATCGCGGCCCATGCGCATCGCGGGCCGCCGCACGCAGAACGAAGCGGGCGCGAGCACATTGCCGTGGGCGAGGGCCTGTGGCGCGAGAAAGGGCGAGCCGACCGGGACCGCGGGGTCACGACCAGAGCCCGGCATCGCCTATCGGAGCGTGAACCACGAGTCGAGGAACGTGAAGAGGTCCTGCACGTTGAGCAGGCCGTTCTGATCGATGTCCGCGTCGAGGTGTCCGCCCAGGAAGGCTCCGAGGAAGCCGAACACATCGTCGGTGGTCACCAGACCGTTGCCGTCGAAGTCGGACCGCTTCAGGTGAACGGTGGGGACCGCCTGCACGAGCGCGGGAGTCCCGCCGGAGGTGTTCCAGGCCGAGGGCCGGCGCGCGTAGGCCAGCGAGGACACCGAGCCGATGACGCGGAGTTCGGGAGTGGGATCGGTCGGGTCGGTGCTCGGAACTTCGACGAAGATGGGTGCGCCCGAGTCGTGCAGGTTGGCGTTCACCCGCGCCGGCCCCGGGGCGCAGGTCAGGCAGGGCGCGCTGGTTCCGATGCTGCACGTGGTGTAGGAAAGAAACGTCGAGCCCGCGGCGTTGGTCGGCGTGGTGCCGCGGGCCATGCGCAGTCCCCACGCCTCTCCGGCGCCGAAGCACTCTCCGGCGTACCCCCACCCCGCCAGGATCACGCTCGTGGCGCCCGTGGGCGGTGAGTTGAGCTCCATGCCCACGGGGCGGATGCCCGAGGGCGCACGGGCGAGGGTGGCGAGCACCTGGTCGCTGTTGGGGTTCGGCGCGTCGGCGAGGCGCACAATGTCGATCTCCTGGTACACGCCGTGGCAGGTGGTCCCGCCCGCGGACAGGTTGTTCTCCGAGGTTCCGTCCGCCGCGCGCCGGAAGCGCACGCGACAGGGATGGGCCGCGATGGTCGGAATCGGCTGGTTTGGTTGCACATCCAGCGAGTGGCGGGCGATGAGCACGGTGGTGGGCCCGATCAGCGTGCAGGTGCCCGAGACCCATCCGGCACATCCCCCGCCGGGGGAGGTGGTCAGGAACAGGCCCACCGCGTCGAATCGCCGGTCCGCGTTGGGAACGGGAACGCCATCGACAACCGCCCCGCTCTTGGCCGCGACCAACAGAACCGTCGCCGCGGCAAACACACCAAGTTTTCGCACAGACATCATGGTCCTTTGCTCACCCGGATCGCGACCAAATCCCGACACACGCCGCGTAGGTCCGAGGGTACCACATACCGGGCAAAAACCACCAAAATCCGCTTTCATCCGGGGCGGCGCCCTCGGCCGGCGGGCTCAGTCTGGCCCGTCGAGCGGCACATGCTCGGCGATCTCAAGCCCGAACGCGTCGAGTCCGGGAAGGTCGCGGGGGTGATTGGTCAGCAACCGGAGTTTCGCCAGGCCGAGTTCACGCAGGACCTGCCCGCCGATGCCAAAGTCACGCATGTGCTCGGGGACGCGGCTGTGGGCCCCGATGGGGTCGCCCTCGGCCGCGTCACGCTGCCCGGCCGAACCCCGCTCGATGGTCTGGAGCCGCTGCTCGAGCCCGCCGCTCCCGGTCAGGGCCGAGTCCCCCGCCCCCTCGGGACGCAGGTAGACGATGGCCCCGCGTCCGGCCTGCTGCACGGCCCGCATGGCCCGGTGGAGCGTGCGGCCCGTCGGGCCATCGGTGGCGGAGTCGAGGTCCAGGAACACATCGCCGAGCAGGTTCCGACGGTGCATGCGGACCAGGGTCGGGTCCGGCGACGGGATCACCCGCCCGCCCGAGTCCAGGTCGCCCACGCCGCCGACGCACAGGGCCACGTGCGGCAGAGGGTCCACGAATGAGCGCATGGCGATGAGGTTGAACTCGCCGAACTGCGTGCGGAGCGGCGTGCCGCCGAGGGGCTCGATGCGACGAACCAGGCTCTCTTGCGTGAGACGATGGGCGATGATCTGGGCCACCGATCCGATCTTCAGGCTGTGCGTGGCGGCGATCTTCTCCAGGTCGGGCATGCGGGCCATCTCGCCGTCGTCGCGCATGATCTCGATGATGACCGCCGCGGGTTGCAGGCCCGCGAGCCGGCAGAGATCGATGGAACCTTCGGTCTGCCCGGTACGGACGAGCACGCCGCCATCGCGAGATCGCAGCGGATTGATGTGGCCGGGACGGACAAAGTCGGACGGCCCGGTCTTCGGGTCGATGGCCATGAGAATCGATCGGGCGCGTTCTCGGGCCGAGACCCCGGTGGTGAACCCGTGGCGGGGGTGGCCGTCGATCGAGACTGTGAACGGCGTACCCCGAACAGAGGTGTTCACGCCTGTTTGGGGGTGCAGGTCGAGGCGGTCGCAGTCGGCCGCGGTGAGCGAGAGGCACAGATACCCCCGGGCCACGGAGAGCATGAACGTGATGGCCTCGGGCGTGGCGAACTGGGCCGGCAGGATCAGATCGCCCTCGTTCTCCCGCCCCTCGTCATCGACAAGGATGACCATTCGGCCGGCCCGGAGGTCGTTGAGCAAATCGGGAATCGGAGCGAGTGCCATGGGGCCGGATCGTACGGTCGGAATGTTCGAGTTCGGGTGACGGCTGGGAACGAGGGCTGAATTCGTCTCGTCAAGTCCGAATACCTGATAATCTGGGGAATCTGCCCCTACAGATAGGTGCTTTTTCCCACTTTTTCCTTGGACCCCCGCAACAAGTGTGATAACTTGACACTGCGGGGACGGTCCCCGTCGGGGCGAGAGAGCGGGAGGAAACAGAGAGACTGTCTGGTCATCGCACTGTTCGGCGAAGGGCGTCGGTCGCGCCCTCGTCGTCAGAGGAGGCGGTCTCTATGCGTTTCTCTCTCGCTTCGATCGCGGGCCTCGCGGCCCTTTCCGTCGTTGGCACCTCGTCGGCAACCGTGCTCACCTTTGACTGGGGGGGCGGCACCGGCAACACGGTGCCGGCCAACTACGGCCAGTTCGTGGGCAACCCCGCGTTCCCGATTCCCGCCGGGTATTCGTACGGCGCCGCGGGGGGCCTGACACCCAATGTCAATGTCATTTACGCGCCGACGCTGAAGCTCGGCTCGGTCCCACCTGCCACCTCGACCGATCCCACGCGGGTGTTCGGCGACCTTGGAAACGCGCTCTACCGGGATCGCGCGCCCGACTTCGGCGAGCCGGGAATCCTGTCCATCACCTTCTCCGCCGATCCCGGTTTCATCGCGTGCCTGCACTGCTTCGACATCGCGGCCGTGTTCAACTCGTTCACGGGCTTCGGCGAGGACCTCCCCGCCCGGAACATCAGGGTGCTCGACAGCGGCGGAAACGCGCTGTTCAACCTGGACTACGACCCGACGAACCCGGACCACGAATCGACCGACACCACCTGGGCGCCGGGCACCAACTCGCCCCTCCGCCACAAGCGGTTCAACTTCGATCCGCCGCTGATGGACAACCGTCTCACCATCCGCCTCGACTTCACCCAGCTCCTCACCATCGGCGGCAACAAGTCCGACCGCATCGCCATCGACAACATCGAGTTCAGCCAGGTGCCCACCCCCGGCGCCGCGATGTTGCTTGGATGCAGCGGCGCATTGATTCTGTCCCGTCGTCGCCGCCGGTGAGCCGGCGACAATCCGTGCCGTTTCAGAGGCCCGGCGGCCCGTGGTCGCCGGGTTTTTTCTCGGCAACGGCATTTGTTGAGACTGAGTCTCATTTGTGCTTGACGAACCGACTGGGGCTCATACGCTGTCGCGCGTCGGGAACGGGGGTGTTTTTCGGCGAGGTCGCCCGGCCTGAAGGAGGCTTGACATGTCGTTGACCCGCATCCATTCCGCCGGCTTTCGCAGGTGCCTTTGGGCGGCCGCGTCGGTCGCCTGTGCGGCCGGACCGGCCCAGGCGGGGGTGTCGCTGCTGGTGGTGGACAGAACGGCTGGGAAGCTCTGGCGGCTGACCGATCTGGACAACAGCAACACGATAGAGCCTGGCGAGATTTTCGTGTGGTTCGACGGCACCAACGCGGCCGGCACGCCCGCGTTCATCACACCCTTCGCCTTCGCGGTACGTCCCATCGACAACGCCGTGCTGGTGGGCGACGCGAACAGCGCCAACCGAAGCCTGTACCTGATCAAGGACGCCGATCGCAGCGGCAGCGCCATGGGAATGACGGAGAGCCGGGTGGTGCTCACGGGCGCCAACGCGTCGGGGGCGACCATCACGGCGCCCAGCGGTGTCGCGTTCTTTCCCGGGTTCGATCCCGGCTATGTCAACGCGGGCGCGGGCTCGAACCCGGACGCGATCTATCGGCTCCACGAGATCGTGGCCGACGGCACGTACCAGGACGCGGGCGAGGTCTCGCCCTGGGTCACCAACTGGGCGACCTATGGCTCGGGCAACACCCCCTTCTCGCCGCAGGAAATCGTGTTCGACGCGGCGGGCGTCGGGTACGTGCGCAACTCGAGTTCCGGCGCGCCGGGCCACTCGGTGTGGCGATTCCGCGATGCCAATGGCAACGGCCGGGCCGACGACCCGGGAGAGATGACGCTCTGGTTCGACAACACCAACGCCGCGGGCATTACGATGGGCGCCGGATTTGCGATGGAGCTCGACCTGGCCCGGCCGCGCACCATCTACACCAACCACCTGCTCTCGCTGGGGGGCGGCGTGAACCGCAAGCAGATCGTCCGCCTCTCCGACTCGAACAACGATGGCAACGCCAACGGTCCGAACGAATCGGTGGCCGTGTACAGCACGGATGAGGCCGGCCTGACGATCCAGGACGTCGTGTCGCTCCCGAACGGGGATCTGTACTTCACCGACGTTTCCTCATCGCCCGGCGGGAAACGAATCTTCCGCCTGCACGACCTGGGCGCCGACGGCTTGTTCCTCGATCCCGGGGAACGGACCGAGTTTCTGACGCAGGCGACGGCCGCCGCGGCGGGGATCCTCGACAACCGCTACCTCGGTTGGTTGCGCGACATCTCGGCGTGCGCGGCGGATTTCAACAACTCGGGCGACCTGAGCGTGCAGGACATCTTCGATTTCCTGAACGCCTGGTTCAACACAGATCCTCGCGCCGACTTCAACAACGTGGGCGGCCTCAACGTTCAGGATATCTTCGACTTCTTGAACGCGTGGTTTGCCGGGTGCGCCTAAGCCCTTGTGCCTTCGGAACTTGTCGAATCCGACGAACGCGGCGAACACGGCGTCGGATTGGTGTTCCAAATCTCGGCCGTTCCATGTACACTCTCGGGCCATGATGCTCCAACGAACGATGGCGATTCGGTTCGGCCGGGTGATGGCGGGGCTTGCCCTCGTGTCCACGCCCGTGTGCCGCGCCCAATCACTCGTCTCCGCGAGCATCGACCCATCGACGGTCGTTCGCTATCGCGTCTCGCTGGCGGGGAGTGAGGGGGCGTGGGCGGTGGTGCCCTCGGCGGTCTCGATTCAGGCCGGAATCTCGGGCGGTCCGGCCCCGACCATGACGATCCGGGCGATACACGTTGCGCCGCCGTTTGTTTCGTGCGCGGTCGGCGTGGGCTCCGGCACCGTGGCGGTGGGGCTGACGGCGCTGGTGTTGGACGCCGCGCCCACGGCGGTTTCGATCCCGACAACGATCGGTCCGACGGGGCTGGCCGAGTTCGCGGCGGCGGGCATCTCGACTGCGGCGACCGGCACGGCCAACTACGAGGCGATCGGCCTCTCGTGCCAAGCCCTCGCGGGCGCCGGAGCGCCCTGCGCGGGTCCGTTCAATCTCTCGCTCGTGCCGGAAGGACCGACGGGGGTGGTTTCGACGGGCTCGATCGCGGCGTCGGGGGTGACAAGGCCGTTCTCGCTGGTGTTCGTCGGTTCGCGATCGCTCGTCACCGGCGCCGCGTGGGGGCGCGTGGATGTGCGGGCCGAGATCGCCGGTTCCATTTCGACCGGCCAGGCATCGTGCCCGGCCGACTTCGACCAGAGTGGGGACCTCTCCGTTCAGGACATCTTCGCGTTCCTCAACGGCTGGTTTGCCGGCGATCCCGGGGCGGACTTCGACGGCCAGGGCGGATTGAGCGTTCAGGATATCTTCGAGTTTCTGAACGCCTGGTTCGCGGGTTGCCCTTGAGACACCCCTATGATGGGGTCTCTTTGACATCCGGGGCCGACACTGGTGATCGACCGGGCAGGGAAGCGCCGCCGTGGCGCGCCGTGGAGCATGCCGGCCACGTTAAAAGCATGCAACACAAAAGTAGCCAACAACAGCTACGCTCTGGCCGCCTAATAAAGGCAGCCCGATCCGCACGCGATGCTCGATGACGTGCGGATTGAAGCCATCGAGCTGGGCCGCTCGCGGCGCCTCCGGGCGAGCGGCCAAGACAACTCCGGATGCTGGGTGTGCGTGCATGTTGTCCGTCGCAGACACGCACACCGAGATCAATAGACGGAACACGCGCGTAGAGGCGACGGTGTGACTGTCCCGGCACGGGGGTTCGAATCCCCCCGGCTCCATTTCTTCGTAGATGTTCCGCGCATGCGCTGCGCGTTTTGGGCAATGTTCTAACCACAACAGGGGGGAATGCTCGCGTTGTGGTGCTTTCCGAAGTCAGCACTAACAGAAATGCTGACCTTCCCCGGACGCTGTGCCGATGGAATCGCGACTTCTGACGAGATTCCGCGGCCCTGGCGCGGAGTGTTGACCCAAACTAAGTGCTCGCTTACCGTATTGCCCTCGGAACCCAGTCCGCACACCCCGCTCAGGGGTAACGCCAAGAATCGCGGCGGCTGCCAAGAACTCGAAACCGTAACAACGTGGCCCGATCGATCGGGCCAAGAACCGCTAGAAAAGGGTGTTGGTGCTCCGGCCGTGCGGTCGAGGACCCCCAACTCACTCCAAGGAGAATGTCGATGGCTCTCATGTACAAGGCTGCTGCGCTGGCGCTGGCGGTCGGGATTTCCGGCTTCCTGTTCGGCTGTGACTCGCAGGCGGGCAACTCCGGCGTGCGAAGCACGTACGGCAACATTGATATCGTGGAGGGTTGGAAGAAGGCTCCCGCACCGGCCCCCAGGCCCGCCCCCGCCCCGATCGCGACCAGGCCCGCTCCGGCTCCGGCCCCCGCGCCGGCGCCCGCTCCCCAGTTGAGCGGCAACTGCATGTTCCTGCCCACCGGCGACAAGGCCACCAGCGCCCTGTCCCTGTGCTGCCAGATGCCGCGCGAGGTCGTCGCCGGCCAGAACTTCGAATACACCGTCGAGGTCTGCAATCTCACCGGCATGACCCTGAGCAACGTCAACGTGGCCTACACGATCGACGGGGCCAAGGTCGTGTCCAGCGACCCGGCCATGGGCGGCGGCGGTTTCGCGGTGGGCGATCTCGCCCCGCGGGCCTGCAAGACCATCAAGGTCACGGCCAACGCCTCGGGCGTCGGCACCGTCAAGGCCTGTATGAGCGCGACCTGGGCCACGGCCCTGTGCTGCGGCACCAACGTCGTGCAGCCCGCCCTCAAGATCACCAAGGACGTGAACCCCAAGGACATCACGCCCTGCGACAGCGTGACGTACACCCTGACGGTGACCAACACCGGCACGGGCGCGGCGTCCAACGTCAAGATCATGGATGACCTGCCCGCCGGCGTCACCGCCGACGGCAAGAGCAACCTGGCCTGGGACATCGGCACGCTCGGCGCCGGCCAGAGCCAGACCCGCACGTTCGTGGCCAAGGCTGGCAAGACCGGTTCCTACGTCAACCACGCCCGCACCAGCGCCGACAACGGCCTGTCGGCGACCAGCAACGACGTGACCATCACCGTCCGCCAGCCCTCGCTGGCCGTGACCAAGACCTGCCCGACCGCGATCTCCGGCCTGGGCCGCCCGGCCGCCTTCAAGATCACCGTCACCAACAACGGCGACGCCCCGGCGATGAACGTGGTCGTTGAGGACACCCTCGCGGCCGGCCAGTCCTTCGCGAGCGCCTCCGACGGCGGCACCGCCGCGGGCGGCGTGGTCCGCTGGAACGTCGGCACCCTGGCGCCCAAGGCCAGCAAGGAGTTGAGCCTGTCCTGCACGCTCGCGGGTGCGGGCGAGTTCTGCGACACCGTCCGGGCCTCCTGCACCTGCGCCGAGCCCGTGACGGCCAAGTGCTGCACCTCGGTCACCGGTCTGCCCGACTTGCGTACATCGCTCGACGACGCCGACGGCGTCGTGCCGGTCGGCACCAACCATGAGTACATCTACTCCGTGGGCAACCAGGGCCAGATCCCGCTCACCAACGTGACGTGCAAGATCACCCTGCCCGCCGGTCTGCAGTACGTCTCTTCCGACGCGGCCGTGGTGGCCCCGGTCGTCACTGGCCAGGTCCTGACCTACAACCTCCGCGACCTCCCTGTCGGCCAGAACCGCACCTTCAAGTTCACGGTCCGCGGCACGCAGGTCGGCGAGATGCTCGTCATCTCCGAGACGACGTGCGCCGAGATGAAGACCTCCGTCCGCGACGACGAGGTCACCAACTACGTCGCCAAGTGAGGCGCTCGGTCCCATCGAGTTGACCACAACACCGCCGCGTTCCACCCGGACCGCGGCGGTTTTTCTTCGGAAAATCGCTTCGAGCGGCGGTGGGGCGCGAGACGCATTTTCCGGCCGGACGTACACTCGCGACCATCGCCGGCGCGTTCGAGTCCGTGCGCTCGACCCGCCGGCCAACCAAGGAGACACCGCTCATGGGAATGGTCAAAGAGTTCAAGGAGTTTGCCCTCAAGGGCAACATGCTCGATCTGGCCGTGGCCGTCATCATCGGCGGCGCGTTCGGCGGGATCGTCAAGTCGCTGATCGACGACGTGATCATGCCGCCCGTCGGCCTCGCGCTGGGCAAGGTCGATTTCAAGAACCTGTACTACCCGCTCTCGGACAAGGTCGCGGCGGGGCTCGATCTCGAGGCCGCCCGCAAGGCCGGTCCTGTGGTGGCCTACGGCAACTTCATCACCGTCACGATCAACTTCATCATCCTCGCGTTCATCATCTTCCTGGTGGTGAAGGCGTTCAACACCGCCAAGAAGAGGTTCGAGGCCCAGAAGCCCGCCGCGGCGCCGGCCGGTCCGACGGCCGAGCAGAAACTGCTCACCGAGATCCGCGACCTGCTCGCCAAGCGCTGATCCCCGTCCGAGACAACTCGTGCAAGAAGAGCGGCCCGGGAGCGATCCCGGGCCGTTTTCGTTGGTTGGAGCGTGACGTGCCCGAACGACGCTCAGCGCGACTTGGGCAACAGGGTCTCGACCGCGCTGGTCACGGTGTCGTCGGCGGGCGTGCTGTCGCTCAGCCGGACGCGATCGACGAGCCGGCCCGAGCCGATGGGCTGGTTGGGGCGGATGTCGATGACGACCATCTCGCCGGTCTTGAGGATCAGTTCTTGGGGAGGCAGGCCCGAGCAGAGCACGCTGATGAGCTCGCCGAGTTGCGGGTTGTGGCCCACGAGCATCAGGGCCCGCTGGTCCGCGCCCTCCTGGATGATCGAGAGGGCCTCGGAGACCTCGTGATCGACCTCGAGCCGCGCGTCGGTTTGCAGATCGCACGAGAGCGTGCGCTGGATGGCGTGGGCCGTCTGCAGGGCCCGGGGAAACCGGCTGGAAACGATGGTCGTCACTCGCCGCTCCTCCTTGGCGAGCCTGCCCGAGAGAAACCGTGCCTGGGCGATGCCGCGCACGGTCAGCTCGCGGGCGAAGTCTCCGCCACCCACGCCCGCGCAAGACGAGGCCGGACAGCACTCCTGGGTGTCCGTCGCTTTTCCGTGTCTGACGATGTACAAACGCATGATCTTGGCTCCACTGCTGGCGATTCCGCGGGTTCTATCGACTATTCGCTCTGGGATGCCTAGGCGTTTCCTCAAAAGCCACGCGCTGCCGGCGATCGCGACCCGCAACGCCGCTCATAACAGCATGGCCCCAATCGAGTTGGAAACCAATGTGGGCTTGTTCACGAGCCCCGCGAACGCGAATTGGTCGCGTCTGGCCGCGGATAAACCCTCTGGGTTCTCGGACCTTGGCCCCGAATCAGGTGGCGCGCCGGTTGCCGAAGAGCTCGATGTGCAATCGGGGGCAGTAGCGGAATCCCCGCTCGGTGCACGCATGGGCGAGCATCGCCTTCGCCGCCTCGGTGGGGGGCGCCACGCCCTCGGGCATCAGCAGCACGTCCGACGGCGTCCATCCTGTCAGGCCCGCGAGCACCCCGTCGATCTCGGTCAGGTCGTCCTCGCCGCATACTACGAACTTGAGCTGGAAGTCGTTCGATGCCTCGGAGGCCCGAGAGATCAGTCGGTTGAGCACCGCGGGGTTCAGCCGGCGGGCCTCGTGGCGCGCGGCCCACACGCCGTCCGGGTCCCGGGGGTCGTTCGTGGGTGTCGATGACGCGAGCTTTGGGCTGATCGACATGAGGTGGCACGTGAGCGGCCAGCGGTCGTCGGTCGGGATGGCCGTGCCGGCGGTCTCGATGGTGATGTGCATGGCCGCCCCGCCCCGCTGGCGCGACGCGCCCAGGCGGGCCGACAACTCGCAGAGCCCGGCGAAGATCATGGGCTCGCCGCCGGTGAGCACGGCGTGGCGAACGGCCGAGGGCTGGGAGCGGGCGAGGGCGACCAGGTTGTCGATGGATCGCGCCGAGCCATCGGGCGACCAGCTCGCATAGGGCGTGTCGCACCAGGAGCACCGAAGGTTGCACCCGGAGAGCCGCACGAACAGGCTCGGCGTGCCCGCGAGCTTGCCCTCGCCCTGGATGGAGACGAACGTCTCCGAGATGGGAAGCATGGTCCGATCGTGAGCGTCGGCCTGGGGCAGATTGAGCGGCGTTTCTGCGGGCACGGGCGGATCGTATCCGAGCGTTTCAGGCCGCCTTCGCCACAGGGGCGTGGGCCTTCTCATCCGCCGCCCCGTGGCCCGCGGCGTGCTCGCCGTCCTTGGCGTGGGCATCGCCCTCGGCGGGCGCGGCAGGGGTGGGGGGGGCCTTGACCCCCTTCATCGCACTTCGGCACATCGAGACGAACGTGTTGACCGCCATCGCCGACGGGGGCGCGTCTTTTGAGGACCCCAGGGAGGCAATCAGTCGGGCGGCGACTTTGGCGATGGGATCGAAGCCCAGAGCGCTGGCCGGACCGCCCACGCGCAGGGCGAGCCGGCGGATACCGGGGGAGTCGTTCTTGGCGACCAAGCCCTCGACCTGATCGGCCACGTCGGCCAGGTCGTCAACGAACTCGTCGGCGAGCTCTGCCATGGGAGACCCGGCGGGGAGCGAGGTGTGCAGGGGGCTTGAGCTCTCGGATTTTTCGCCGCCCACGAGCAGGAACTCGGCCAGAGCGCGCAGGAGCAGGTCCTGGCGGAGGGGCTTGGCCAGGAACGCGTCGGCCTCGGCCTTGCGGAACTGGTCGAGGCTGGCCTTGGAGATGTCGGCCGACATGAGCACCATGGGACAGCGGATGCCCGCGGCCCGGGCCTTGGTGACGAACTCCACGCCGCTGCCGGCCTCGAAGACGTCGTCGCAGATGATGAGCCCGACACCCTTGCGGGCCCGCTCGAGTCCTTCCTCGACGGTCGAGGCGCAGATGAACTGCAGCGCGGTGTCCGCGAGCATCGACCGCACGCACGACTGCTCGATCTTGTACTCGGCCACCACGAGCACCGTGCCCTCGAGGTGCTTGGGATCGACGATCTCGCAGGTGAAAGTCTGCTTGAGCGGGTCGAGGTCCATGAAGTCCTTGATGTTCACCGGGGTATCGAAGCGCACGCCGACGTCGTGGACGTGGCGCGTCACGTGGCGGCAGCGCACGACCTTGCCCGGCACGCGCACGGGACCCTCCGTACGGTGACGGAGCGAGACGACCACGGGCGTTCCCTCGTGCACGTACGACGAGTGCAGAAAGCCCATGCCGCTGCGGGAGAGATTGCGGCACGCGACGTTCAGATGGGTTTGCATGCCGCCGGGCTGGATCACCTCGATGGCGATGCTGTCATGGCGGAAGGCCAGGCGTGCGGACTGCCGCCGCGCGGCCGCTCCGGTCGAGCCCATGTCCAACCGCTCGTGGATGGCGTTGAGTTCCGCGCCCCGGAGCCCCAGCGTGTTGGCGCGGGCGTTGGTGGACGCAACGATCTTGGCGCCGCCTCCCGGCCGGATGGGTCGTGCTGGACTGGTCATTGTGGGCGTTCTCCGCACGCGGGGGCGTGCCACATCCCTCATCGGCACGAGGGAAACGGCCCGGAAGGCGGCACGCACAAACCGCGGCGCGGCGGGACGCCCCGCGCACGCGCGCCCGCACAGACCGCACGCCTTCACGCCCGATAAGCCCGCGTCGGCCCGGAACACGTCCGGCGAGCGTGGCTCAGACGTCGAGGTTCTTGACCTCGAGGGCGTGCTCCTCGATGAAGCGGCGGCGGTCTTCCACCTGCTCGCCCATGAGGATGGAGAAGAGCGTGTCGGCCTCGGCCGCGCCGTCCCAGGCGACGCGCAGGAGCAGCCGCTTGGCCGGGTCCATGGTGGTCTCCCAGAGTTGCTCGGCGTCCATCTCGCCCAGGCCCTTGAATCGCTTGATCTCCAGGCCGCGCCGGCCGACCTCGTGGAGGGCGTCGAGGATGCCGGGGATGTTGGCGACCTCGATGGTCTTCTGGTTGGACGAAACCTTGACGTTGGAGACCCGCTCCTCGTCGGCGTTCTCGCCACCGTCGTCGGAGGGGGCCTCGTCGGAAACGGGCGCGTCCTCGGCCCCCGCGTCGGCGCGGGGGTGCTGCTTGAGTTCCCACGCGTACTTGGTCGGGAGCTTGTCGCCGGTGACGGACTCTTCCTGCACCAGCGCGTAGTCGGCGACGGAGACGCCGTGGCGGCCGAGGAGCTCGAAGACGCGCTCGAGCTCGCGGTTCTCGTGGAGCTCGCGGAGTTGCGCGGCGTTGCGCCGGGTCTCGGCCGACGGCGCCGCGGCCTCGCCCTCGGCGGGGGAAGCCTGGCCCGGCTCGACCTCGTCCATTTCCTCGACGTGGAGACCGTGCGAGGTAGCGATCTCGCGGGCCTGCGTCTCGCTCCAGGCCCACGCCTCGCCGCCGGTCCAGACGAGGCGGTGGGTGGGCAGGCGGTTGTCCTTGGACGGATCGCCGGAGCGGGCGGCGAGCAGGTCGGGGAACTTCACGCCGCGCCGCTCGGCGACCTCGACGAGTTCGCGCAGGCGGCGGAGCACGCGGATGAGCCGCTGGAGCTCGTCGCCCTCGATTCGCCGGGCGACGGAGGGCTGGCGGGTCTTCTCATCGACAACGACGAGGGACGCCTCGGCCGCGTCAACGGTGCGAACGACCAGCGAGGCCCGCTGCAGGCCGACCTCGGTGAGCATGTCGTAGAGGCGGGCGTTGGAGACGACGTACTCGATCTTCTTGCTCTTGCCGCTCCCCCAGGCGAGCTGGTAGAGGGGGGCCTGGGCGATGAAGATCTTGCCGCGCCGGATGAGCTCGGGCATCTGGCGGAAGAAGAAGGTGAGCAGGAGCGTGCGGATGTGGGAGCCGTCCACGTCGGCGTCGGTCATGATGATGACGCGCCCATAGCGGAGCTTGGCCAGGTCGAACTCCTCGCCGATGCCGCACTTGAGGGCGGAGATGAGCGTGCGGACCTCCTCGAAGCCGAGGACCTTGTCCAGGCGGGCCTTCTCGACGTTGATGATCTTGCCCTTGAGGGGGAGGATGGCCTGCGTCTCCACGTCGCGTCCGCCCGTGGCGGACCCGCCGGCCGAATCACCCTCGACGATGAAGATCTCGGAGCGATCGACGTCCTTGGTCTTGCAGTCGCGCAGCTTGTGGGGCATCGAGCCCGAGTCGAGGGCGGACTTGCGTCGGGTGAGCTCGCGGGCCTTTCGCGCGGCCTCGCGGGCCTGGGCCGCGACGATGCCCTTCAGGCACAGCCGCTTGGCCTCGGAGGGGTTCTCCTCCAGCCACGACTCGAGGGCCTCGCCGACGGCCTGGGCCACGAAGGCCTCGATCTCCGGGTTGAGGAGTTTTTCCTTGGGCTGGTTGTTGAAGGTGGGGCTGGGGAGCTTGACCGAGACGATGGCGATGAGGCCCTCGCGGAGGTCCTCGCCCGTCGGGGCCGGGTCCTTTTCCTTGAGGATGCCGGCCTTCTTGGCGTAGGAGTTCATGGTGCGGGTGAGCGCGACCTTGAAGCCCTGGGCGTGGGTGCCGCCGTCCTTGTTGTTGATGTTGTTGGCGAAGGAGAGGACGCTCTCGTTGTACCCGTCGTGGTACTGCATGGCGACCTCGCAGAAGAGGTTCGCCTCCTCGTCCTTCTTCTTGACGTGGACGACGGCGGAGACGGGCGTCTTGCCCGTCATCAGGTGCGCGACGTACTCCACGAGGCCGACCTCGGCCCTGAACACGTCGTGGCGGATGCGCCCGTCCGGACCGACGCGCTCGTCGCGCAGACGGATGGTGACGCCCGGGTTCAGGTACGCCAGCTCGCGCAGGCGCGTGGCGAGGATGGTGTAGTCGAACGTGGTGTCGGGGAAGAGCTCGTGGTCGGGCATGAAGGTGACCTTCGTGCCCGACTTGAACGAAGCGCCGGCGGTGGGATCGCCGTGGTTGGCCCCTCCGGCAATCTCGCCGACGACGTGGAGCGGCTCCTTGGTGCGCCCGCGCTCGAAGCCGATGGAGTAGATCTTCCCCTCGCGGTACACCTCGCAGTCGAGCCACTCGGAGAGGGCGTTGACGCACGAGACGCCCACGCCGTGGAGGCCGCCGGAGACCTTGTACGCCGAGCCCTCCTCGCCGAACTTGCCGCCGGCGTGGAGGACGGTGAGGACGATCTCGACGGCGGGCTTGCCGTCGTAGGCGGGGTTCTCGTGCTTCTTGGGCTGGATGGGGATGCCGCGCCCGTTGTCGAGCACGCACACCGAGCCGTCCGCGTTGACGGTGACGCTGACGGTGTCGGCGAAGCCGGCCATGGCCTCGTCGATGGAGTTGTCCACGACCTCGTAGACGAGGTGGTGGAGCGCGCGGATGTCGGTGCCGCCGATGTACATGCCCGGGCGCAGGCGGACGGCCTCGAGGCCTTCGAGGATCTTGATCTGGTCCTCGGAGTAGTTGGAGTGGGGCTCGTTCGAGGCGGGAGTCGGATCGGCCATGGGGGCACCTCACGACGGACCCGGAGCATCTGCGCCGGGGCCGTTTGGCTGCTTGTGGGATGGGCGGATGGCTCGCGTCGGGGCCGCGGGAACGCGGGGCCGGAGCAAGCCCGGAATCATAGGACTCTTGGATCGGCCGAGCGGGCCAAATGCCCGCAGAACTGCCCCGGAACCCGAATGGGAATCGCCTACGGACAGCCGGCAAACCACAGGTTCAGGAAGCAAAAGATGTCCTGGACCTGCAGGCCCGCCGGGGCACACACATCCGCCCGAGGGTCGCCCGCGAACCAGGCGTTGAGGAAATCGAAGATGTCCTGAACCGAGATCACATGATCGTGGTTGAAGTCCGCGGTGCAGAGAACATCCACAATGGCCGGCGCACTTGTCTCCGACGGTCCGCAGACGCTCGTCACCGCCGCCCAGTACTGCCCCCAGTCAGACAGCACCGCCGGCCCGATGGTCAGGGTCGCCGTCTGCGAGCCGTTGATGCGAGCGTTGTCCGAAAGCGGTGTGCCATTGTGGTACCACTGGTAGGTGTACGAACCAAACACCGGCGCGGTCACGGTGACCGCCTGCGTGAAGAACTGCCCCGCGTCAACGTTGATGTCGCCGGTGGCCGTGATCGTCGGGTACGTCGGGTCGGAGAGTTCCCACGTGTCCCCGAGCGCGCCGCTCAGGTTGCTCCCGCCGAAGAGGATGACGCGGTGGTCGCCGTCCATCGCCGCCATCGCGTGCGCCGACCGCGCGGCGGGCGCGCCCTGCGTTCCGTGCACGGCCCAGAGGCCCGGCCCGGCGACCGTCTGCGTCTGCCCATAGAACACGCCGGGGCCGGAGGTGCCACCGAAGAGGACCGCCGCCGGACGCGGGCCGAAGGACGCCATCGCGTGATGGAACGACGCGGCCTGGCCGCCGAACGGGGCCGCGTTCCAGCCCCCGGGGATGTACGTCCAGGTGTCGCCGAAGGGCGTCAATGGGGGCGCGGCGTCGAGCCCGCCGTAGATGTAGACCTCCGCCGCGCCGTGGGCCGCGGCGGCCGAGTGGCCCGCGCGGGGCGTGGGGCCGGGGAACGTCATGGGCGGAGCGGGCAGCCACCCGCCGCCGAAAAACTCCGCCGCGTCGGAGAGCGATGTACCGAGCGCATCCTGCCCGCCGCACAGCAGCACGCCGCCCGTCGGGGGAAGCGAGGCCATCGCGTGCCAGCGCCGGCCGGGGCCGGGCGGCGGCGGGAGCGCCGTCCAGCCCAGACCGTTCCAGGCCCAGGCGTCGTTGAAGTACGTCGTGTTGTCGGTGCCGCCCACGAGCATCACGCGCCCGCTGCTGGCGTCGAAGGCCATGGCGTGTCCGTAGCGCGGCCCGGGCGACGGGCCCGGCCCCTGAGGCACGCTGGCCCATGTGTTGGTCACCGGATCAAACTCCCAGAGATCGCCCGACGGGAAGCCGGCAACAACCCCGCCGTAGAGCACCACGCGATTGCGCACGGGATCGAAGGCCATGGCGTGGAACTCGCGTGCGGGCGGCCCGGCGATGCCGAGGTTGGTCCAGCGAAGATCGCAGAGGCCGTCGTTGTCGATGTTGGTGAGGTTGACCGAGAACACGTTGGCGCCGGCGCTGTCGTAGCAGGGATCGGCGCTGGCGGAGGTCGCGACGATCTGGTAGGGGATGTTTCCATCGACGAGCGTGTCGTCCTGGCCGACGACGGTGACGATCTGCGGGATGTTCCAGTTTCCCGGGGTGAACACGAGCGTGGAGGATCCGGCCGTGGCCTGGCCCTCGGAGGGATTCGAGGAACCGATCGAGACCGTGACGTTGGCGAGCGGGGGCGCGCTCGCCAGGACAACCTGGAACTGGGCCGTCGCGCCGTTCTCGTCGGTGAACAGGCCCTGGGCGGGGGAGGCGTCGATGCGCCCGCCGCCGCGCACGAGCTCGAGCCCGCGGATGATCGGCGCCCGCCCGTTGAACGGCGGGAGTTGCGGGTCCTCGTAGGAGTACCACCGGCTGAGCGTTCCGCCGATCCAGACGGCGGACTGGCCGCCCGTGCGCGGACGGTTGCCCTGGTGGCCGATGTTGACGTCGGCGGTCGGGTATCCCACGCCGACCCAGATGTCGGCCCCGAGCGGGAACACCTGCGGCGTGGAGAACGCGACGAGTTGGTGGTGGATGGCGGTGCCGATGCACGGGTCCACGATGAAGTTGGTCACCGATCCGCCGAGGAACGCGCCGGGGAGCCCCGTCGTCGTGTCGTGCACGGCGAGAAAGATGTACGCGCTATCGCCCCCCGCGCACGGCGACGACGCCGGGCCGGACGGGTTCTTCAGCGCGATGCAGACGTGCGTGAGCGTGGTGCCGGGGGTGATCGCGAAACGGTTGGCATGGCGCACCTCGGCGCTGGTGGGCGGCACGGTGCCGATGCCGGCGCTCAGGTACATCGTCGGGTTGGCCGGCGATCCGCCGGACTCGTTCATGTAGAACCGCGAGATCGCCATGCACTGCGGCACGAGATTGTCGCAGGTGCAGCTGCACGTCTGGGCCTTCGATGGCACGGCCGCAGCGAAGACCACCGCGGCGGCGACGATCCGGCGGAGCACGGTGAGCATGGGCCACCTCGCGGGTGCACGGGCCTTTTCCACCCCAACCCTCCACCAACAGTCTACCAGCGCATCCGGGGCGCACAAGGCTCGATTGCAGGCCAGAACGCGGGTTGTGCCTGGAATGGGTCTAGGCCCGCGGCCGAGTCACGCCGAGCTCTTCCTCGGCCACGTCCGCCCCCTCCACATCCCCGATGCTCCGGGCCCGCACGACGATCTCCAGCCGGTCGGGGCGGCCTGTGGCGGGGTCGGCCTTGGCGTGGCCGACGCCGGCGAGCTTCTTCTCGCCGCTCCCGGCGTGGGTGCTGCGCTCGTGGCTGGCCGCGTTGCGGCCGTCGTCGGTCACGCGGTAGGTCATGCCGATGGTCGTCTCGACCTCGCCCAGGAGCAGGCGATTGGCGAGTTCCACGCCCTGCATGAGCGTGTGGTCGGTGTTGGCGACCTCGTACTTCCACATGCCGAAGCGCCCGCGGCTGTAGATGTCGCGTTCCTCCAGCCACGGGATCACCTCGGCGAGGATCTCGTCGCGATCGACCGTGGGCGTGGGGTACGAGTAGTCGGCGTAGTAGCACCATCGGCTGACGATGTTGGCCCGCTCGCCGGGATCGAGCAGGCCCGCGTTCTCGAGGCCGGTGATGCACTGCTCGATGACCGCGTCGTGGTCCGCGCCCTCGCGCCCCGGCGTGGGCCTGAGCGCGCTCTCGCTCACCTCGCACAGGAGCGAGTAGTAGTTGTCCTTGTCCGGGGTCATGTTGGGCGAGTAGTTCGAGAGGTACGTCACGCGATAGAACGGGCAGTTGTCCTCGGGGAAGTACATCCACGACTTGGTGTCGGGCGTGCCGCCGCCGGGCGTGCGGCTCTTGAGGCCGATGCCGACCATGTAGCCGGAGGAGTGCTTGAGGCCGGCCGCGGTCGTGGCGATCTCGTCCAGGCTCTTGCCGTGAGGCCCCGACGATCTTGCGTCCTGTTTGAGGATCTGCCCGCAGAGCACATCCAGCGGCATCGCGCTCACGAGCACGTCGTAGGTCTCGCGTGTGCCGTCGGTGAAGGTGATGACCTTGCGATCGATGTCGATGGACTGGACCGATTTGTTCAGGTGGATGTGACCGTCTTGCACACCCGACACGGGCAGCGAGCTGCCCGTGCCACCCGAATCGGCGTACCCAAGCACGCGCTCGAAGCGCTTGTAGAACTCCCCCGTGCCGCCCCGCAGCGGGAACTTGAACTGGTTGTTCGGCCCCCACCCGAAGTCGTCGGTGCCGAGGATGACGTTCTTGAGGGCCCGCTCGATGTCGATGACGGCGACGCGCTCGCCGATCCACTGCTTGTTCATCATCTCCGGCGGGTGGGCCCAGACCTTGAAGTTGTACGGCCGCATGAAGTGTTTGGCGATGCCCTCGCCGAAGACCGCGTCGATGAACTCGCCGAAGTTTCTCGCCGCGGCGGGAGACGCGATCTTCCCCTTGCCGCTCTGGGCCCGGATCAGCCCCGCGAGGCACTCGTACGCGGACTCCTTGGACAAGTACCGGATGTTGTTCTGGAACGGATACGGAACCCAGGTGCTCTCCATCCGCACCCAACTCTCGCGGTTGTTGAGCGTGAACTCGTCGCCCATGAGCGCATCGAAGACCCTGTCGTAGTACGTGTAGTGGCTGAACATCACGTGCCCGCCGATGTCCCACGTGAAGCCCCGCGGATCGACGAACGAGTGGGCCAGACCGCCGATGTACCCGTGGCGCTCGAAGATCTTGAAGTTCGTGTAGCCGAGTTCTTTCAGGCGGTAGGCGCACCCCAAGCCGGTCGGTCCGGCCCCGATGATGGCCACCTTGGCCGTCCTGGATTGGGCTGCGTCGGGCATGTCGGGATGATCCTGAACGTGCTGGAAACGCGATTCACAGGGGCCACCGGCGGACCCCATTGTCGGGGGGCCAAGGATAGCGTCCAAGTCTTGACAGGCACGCGACTTGGGTTCCACTCGCATACCCCAGAGTTGGTGGCATTCCCCCCAAAACTAACGCCCCCTTTTCAAGTATTTGAGCCGAGAGTGCCGACGATGATCCCTGATTCCGGTTCCCCCGCCAAGATGCGGCGACCGACTCTTGGGACGAGGTCATGCAGGCGACAATGTTTGACAGGGAAATGTACCACCCGAGTTCGGCGGGGATGCCTGCCACCGAATGTGGTGCCTATTGTCAGTCCGAGGGCTGATTCTGCCCGTTTTTCACACCCGCACCTGGGGGGATCGCTCCCGAACGGTGCTCACACCCGGTCCTTCCACGACGAAGGCCATGAAGAGGACGCTTGCTCATGTCCAGCATGACGCGCGACACTTCGCAGGCCCTGCGGGCCGTCGTCAAGGTGGCCGAGAACATCTGTTCCCTCCCCGCCGTCGCCACACAGGATTGGTGCGATCGCGCGGCCCTTGCGCTGCTCCCCATCGCCCAGCCCGCCGTCGCCATCACCATGATCGGGCAGATCAGTGATCGCGGCGAGATCGTGCGCCAAGAAGCCACGGGCGTGGCCGGGCTGTACATCGCCGAGGTCACCACGCAGGTCGGACGCACGAACTCCGCGCCCACGGCGATCACCATCGATCCCAACGACGCGAATCTCGTGCAGGTCCGCACGAACCTTGCCCAGGCCCGCGACCTGCACTGGACCCCGGGGCACCTGCCCGCGGGCCAGGTGAAGGCCGGCCCCGCCGAGCGCTTCGGCGTGAGCATTCTCGACATCAGCAACTCGGTTTCCAAGCGCTGGAGCGCGTACCGGTTGCAGGGCCTGCTGCTCGGCGCGGCCGCGATCGGCCCGGCCGGACGCGTGCTGATCGTTGAGATGGCCAGTTCCAACGTCGCCCTCGGCGAGGCGGAAGCGGCCCAGATGGAGGCCGTCCTGCCGCTGCTGGCCCGCCGGGCCATCATGGCCATCGGGACCGATCCGAGCGAGGCCGCGGCGTGGCTGACGGCCCGCGAGCAGATCATCCTCCAGCACCTGCTGCTGGGCAAGAGCGTCCGCGAGATCGCCGAGGAACTCGGGCGCAGCCCGCACACCGTCCACGACCACGTCAAGAGCCTGCACCGCAAGCTCGGGGCCAACAGCCGCGGCGAGCTGGTGGCCCGTGCCCTTGGCTACAGCGAGATGATGGCCCCGACGGCGGAGAAGGCGCCGGAGGGCGCGCCCGTCGCGGCCAACCAGCCGCAGATCCACGTCCGCCCGATCAAGGGCCCGGGACAGACGGCGTAGCCATGTCGGATGCGCGATGCCGGAGTGCGGATGCGGGTATGCTGCCCGCATGAAGACGAGCCTGATGATTGCGATGGTGGGAGCGGCGGCCGCGCTGGCGGGCGGGTGCGCGCACCAGGCGAGCCCCGCGGACGGCGCGCCCTCGGTGGCCGGCGCTCCGGCGACGTTCCGCCTGAACGCGGGTGAGTACGCACGGGCCTTCGATCGGGCCCGCAACGAGCTGCGGGAATTCGGGTTCATCCTCGATCGCGTGGACGCGCAGGCCGGCGTGATCACCACGCTCCCCAAGGGCACGGGCGGGCTGGCCACCCCCTGGGATCAGGAACAGTCCGGGCTCGATGATCGTGCCGAGGACGCGGCCCACCGGCACCGGCGGATCGTGCGGATCGAGTTCGCGCCCGCGGGCGCCGCGCCGGGCGAGGCCGAGGGGCGCGACCTGCGGGCCGAGACCGGACCGATCGAGGGGCAGGTGTCCGCCACGGTGTACCGCGTGCACCAGCCCGGATGGCGTGTGAACACGCAGGCCATTCTCAACAGCACGTACACGCGCGACCCGCAGCTCGATGAGCGCGGCATGACGACCTACGGCGTGGCCGTGCGCCAGGACGATGCGCTGGCCCGGAGGATTGCCGAGCGGGTGCGAGAGCGCACGGGCTACCAGCGGGCCGGCGGCTGATCCCGGCGCTGGCCTGCCCTACTTGCCGGGCGCGGGCGCACCGGGGGACGCGGGCTTCGCGCTCGGGTCGATGAACGCCTGCTTGGCGCTGATGAGCTCCGCGTCGAAGACGATGGTCGCGTCGGGCCCGACCACGACCGTTCCATCCTTCTCCGTCAGGCCCTCGTGCCCGAACGCGAGCGCCGGCGGCACGATGATGCGGCGGACTTCGCCGGGCTTCATCCCCACCACGCCTTCGCCCAGCCCGGGAACAAAGTTATCGAGCCGCTGCTCGACGAAGGGCTCGCCGCTCTCGTAGGTCGATTCGATCTTCTTCCACCCGTCCTTCACGTACATCACGAAGTGGAGCGTGACGAGGGCCTTGGGGAACGTCGGCAGGCCCGCGCCTTCCTTCATGGTCTGCACGATCACGCCCCTGGGCGTGGTGGTCTCGCTCAGCGGCTTGTGGTCCTTGGCGAGTTCGGTGTGCGGGATCGGCGGCTTGGGCGTGTCCCCCGCGTCGGACGCGGCGCCGTCGGGAGCGGGCGCGGGGTGGGGCGGGTCGGTCGGCTTGGCGGCGGGGGGCGCCGCGGGAGTGGCGGGAGCGTCGGCCGCGGGGATCGGCCTGGGGGGGGGCGCGGCGTTCTCTTTGCCGCGCTCGCAGCCGTAGGCGAGCAGCGCGGTGAGCGCGACGAGGGCGATGGACTTGCCGAGGAGGCGCTGTCCGGCGGGGTTGGAATGCTGGGGCATCGAACGGGTCTCCGTGGTCGGTTCTACGCGGGTTGCACTGGTTTGATCGGCTGGACCGAAAACGAACATCGGCGTGGGGCACGGGCGGCGCGCCGGGCTTCCCTAAACTGGGAGCGTGCCCGCACACACCGATCCATCTCATGCGCGTCCCTCGACCGATGGCCGGCCCACGCTGGCCGTGTCGATGGGCGATCCGCTGGGCATCGGTCCGGAGATTGTATTGAAGGCGTTGGCCGATGCGCGGTTGCGGTCGGCGGCGCGTTATCGGGTCTTTGGATCGCGGGGCGCGCTGGAGGCGGCGGCGGAAGCCACGGGTGTTGACCCGAAATCGATCGACGCTCCGGGCATCGAGATCATCGACGATGGGGCGTTTGATGTGAGGCTGCTGCGCTCGGCATCGCGCGGGCCGACCGCCGCCGGCGGCGCGGCCAGTTTCCGGTGGGTCGAAGCGGCGATCGACGACGCGAGGCACGGCGCGGCCGCGATTGTGACGGCGCCGATCTCCAAGACCAGTTGGTCGCTCGCGGGCCACACGGAGTTTCCCGGGCACACCGAGTTGCTCGCGGCGCGATTCGGCGCGATGCGCAGCGGCATGCTCTTTGTCGGGCCGCACCTGCGGGTCATGCTCGCGACGATCCATGTGCCGCTGATGGAGGTGGGGGGGTTGCTTACCACCGCGCGGGTGCTGGAATCGATCGAACTGGCGGATGAGGCGTGCAGGAACCTGGGTTGCGCCTCGCCCCGGATCGCGGTCTGCGGCCTGAATCCGCACGCGGGCGAGGGGGGCATACTCGGCGCGGAAGATGATCGCGTGATCGCGCCGGCGGTGGTCGCGGCGTGTGCCAAGGGCATCGATGCTCGCGGTCCGCTGCCCGGAGACACGGTGTTTGCCGGCGCGGCCGCGCCACCGTTTGGGAAGGGGCAGTACGACTGCGTGGTGGCCATGTACCACGATCAGGGGTTGATCCCGGTCAAACTGATCGATGGCGAGCGGGCGGTGAACGTCACCGTCGGTCTGCCGACGATCCGCACCAGCCCCGCCCACGGGACGGCGTTCGATATCGCCGGGAAGGGCGTTGCCAGCCCGACCTCGATAACTGAATCCATCCAACTGGCGATCAGAATGGCGATGCTTCGCTTCTAAGCCGGACGAGAGGCCGATGTTTGACTGCGGCGGGGTCGGCTCCGAGCCGATAAGCGGGCATGGATATCGCCGCGACCGCCACCGCGCTCTCTCAGGTCACACTCCAGAACAACGTCTCGGTGGCTGTTGCCCGCAAGGCGATGGACGCGCAGAAGGCCGCGGGAGACGCGGCGATCCAGCTGTTGCGGGCCGCGGCTGAGAATGCCGGCCCGGGCCCATCGCCCGACGGTGTCGGAACACGGATCGACGCCGCCGGATAAACAGACCCCGCACATGGACAGATGCCCGGAAACCTGCCGAACTGGCAGGTTTTTTCGTACGCTCCCGAGCCACGGTCCCCTGAACGCTGGCCCGCCGGTTGCAGGAGAAACACCGGCGGCGTGACGCACGACGCGCCGTCGGCGCGGCCCCCCACGGGTGTGGGCCGCGTGCGGGAGGCCGGTGAGAGGGGGCGGCGGCTTACGCTGCCGGCCTCCTCTTTGGTGCGGCGCGACACGGTACCGAAGGGAACACCATGCGGATGGATCGACTCACAACGATGGCCCAGCAAGCCTTGGGCGAGGCCCAGAGCGACGCGATGGCGCGCGCCAACGCCGAGGTGACGGGTTTGCACGTGCTCGGCGCGCTGCTCAAAGAGAAGGGCGGGCCGGCGTGGTCGATTCTGGAGCGGGCGAGCGGCCCGGCGGTGCCCCCGCGCGTGGCGGGCGTGGTCGCGTCGGAGCTCGACCGCCTGCCGACGATCAGCGGCGGCGCGCCGGGCCAGGCCGGGCGGTCGATCGCGGAACTGCTCGCCAAGGCGGAGCAGGAGAGCAAGAGGCTCAACGACCAGTACATCTCGGCCGAGCATCTGCTGCTGGCCCTGACGGAAGTGGGGGGCGGACCCGGGAGCGCCAAGGATGTGCTCGGCACGGTCGGCGGAGTGGACCGGAAGACCCTCGAACGCGCGATCAAGGAGATCCGGGAGGCCAGCGGCGTGACCAACGTGACCAACCCCGAGGCGGAGGGGCAGTACGAGGCCCTCAAGAAGTACACCATCGACCTGACGCAGAAGGCCCGCGACGGCAAGCTCGATCCCGTCATCGGGCGCGACGAGGAGATCCGGCGCTGCATCCAGGTGCTGTCGCGGCGCACCAAGAACAACCCCGTGCTCATCGGCGAGCCGGGAGTGGGAAAGACCGCGATCGTCGAGGGGATCGCCCAGCGCATCGTGACCGGCGATGTGCCCGAGAACATGAAGGACCAGCGCGTGATGGCCCTGGACGTGGGACAACTCCTCGCCGGGGCCAAGTTCCGCGGCGAGTTCGAGGAGCGATTGAAGGCCGTGCTCCGCGAGGTCACGGCCGCCAAGGGCCAGATCGTGCTCTTCATCGACGAGCTGCACACGATCGTCGGCGCGGGCGCGGCCGAGGGGGCCGTCAGCGCGGGCAACCTGCTCAAGCCCGCGCTCGCCCGCGGGGAACTCCGCTGCATCGGCGCGACCACGCTCGACGAGTACCGCAAGCACATCGAGAAGGACCCCGCGTTCGAGCGGCGCTTCCAGCCCGTGTTCGTGAACCAGCCGGGCATCGAGGAGACCATCGCGATCCTGCGCGGGTTGAAGGAACGCTACGAGTCGCACCACAACATCAAGATCAAGGACGAGGCGATCATCGCCGCGGCCAACCTGAGCAACCGGTACATCAGCGACCGGTTCCTGCCCGACAAGGCGATCGACCTGATCGACGAGGCGTCGAGCCGGCTCGCCATCGAGAACCAGAGCGTGCCCGAGGAGATCGACATCCGCAACCGGCGGAAGATGCACCTTGAGCTCACCCTCAGCCAGCTCAAGGGAGACAAGAGCCCCGCGGCGGTGAAGGAGGCCGAGGCGGCCCGAGCCGAACTCACAGGGCTGGAGAAGGAACTCCAGGACCTGAAGATGCAGTGGGAACTCGAGCGCAGCGGCGCGGGGGACGAGGCGAAACTCCGCAAGGAGTACGATGCGCTCAAGATCGCCTACGAGCAGCGGGTCAACGGCCTGATGCAGCGACAGCGGGCCGGCGAGCGGGTCTCCGAGAGCGAGTACCAGGCCGCGGGGAACGACGAGCGCAAACTGCGCGATCTCAAGGCCCAGCTCGAGCGGGCCGCGGCGGCCAAGCCCAAGGACGGGGCAGCCCACAAGCGGGCTCCGCTGCTCAAGCGCGAGGTGGACGCGGAGGAGATCGCCGAGATCGTGTCGCGCTGGACGGGCATCCCCATCTCGCGGCTGGTCGAGGGGGAGAAGGCCAAGCTCCTCCGCATGGAAGAGGAGTTGACCAATCGCGTCGTCGGGCAGGATGAGGCGCTCAAGGCCGTCTCGAACGCGGTCCGCCGGGCCCGGAGCGGGCTGGGCGATCCGAACCGCCCGATCGGCTCGTTCCTGTTCCTCGGCCCCACGGGCGTGGGCAAGACCGAGACATGCAAGGCCCTCGCGGAGTTCCTCTTCGACACCGAGGACGCGATGGTCCGCATCGACATGAGCGAGTACATGGAGAAGCACGCGGTGAGCCGCCTGATCGGCGCGCCCCCCGGCTATGTCGGCTACGAGGAGGGCGGCGCGCTCACGGAGGTCGTCCGCCGGCGTCCGTACGCGGTGATCCTGCTCGACGAGATCGAGAAGGCCCACCCGGACGTGTTCAACGTGCTGCTGCAGATCCTCGACGATGGCCGTCTCACCGACGGCCAGGGGCGCACCGTGGACTTCAAGAACACCATCGTCGTCATGACCAGCAACTTCGGCAGCCAGATGATCCAGGAACTCGCCGCGGGCGGGGCCGAGGATTGGGAGATCGACGCCGCGGTGCGCGACCTGCTGCGGCGTGGCCCGGCGGGCGCGGCCGTGGAGGAGATGGGCAAGGCCACCGGCATGCCCGTCAAGGTGCGCGACGCCATCGTCAAGGCCCAGCAGTTGATGGCCGGCGGGACCGGCTTCATGCGCCCGGAGCTGCTCAACCGCATCGACGAGGTGGTCGTGTTCCACCAGCTCAAGCGGGCCGAGATCGGGAGGATCGTGGAGATCCAACTCGGCCGCCTGCGCAAGCGTCTGGCCGAGCGCGACATGACCATCGAACTCACCAAGGGGGCCGAGGCCCAGATCGCCAGCGAAGGGTGGGACCCGGCTTTCGGGGCGCGCCCGCTCAAGCGAACGATCCAGCAGCGAATCGAGAACCCGCTGGCATCGCGAATCCTCTCGGGCGAGTTCGCAAGCGGCGACCACATCGTGTGCGAGTATCAGTCCGGCGGGTTTGTGTTCGAGAAGCAAGCATCACCCGCCGCCAAGGCCGGGAATCGCCGCTCGCGTTAATCTGGGTAAACTATCGGGAACGCCTCCAAGCACGCCAGGCCCCGCTCGGGTGGTGTTTGGGGATGTGCGATTCTGCTGGGTTTCACCCAAAATAGCCGTTGGAAGACGGGTGGTTATCCAGTCTTTGCTTGCGGGTTCTCGGGCGGGCAGTAGTCTGTCTGTTCGGGCCCGTGTGCTTCTCGGGCCCCTTGGGGAGGGACAGGCGCGCTTGCGATGATGAGATTCCGGATTCGTGCACTCAACGCGTGGGGCGTGCTCGCTGTGGCGACCGGATGCGGCGCGCTCGCTGGGCACGCCGGCGCCGACCTGCCGATCCGTATCGCCGCCGGCGCGGGGCTGGCGGGGCATGGCGCGCCGGGCGTGCCGGGGGCCGCGATCAGCGTGATCGGCGCGGCCCAGATTGCCGACGACGGCACCACATTGGCCACGTGCCGTGTTGCCGGGCCGGGGCTGGTGTACGCGGTGAACGACCTCGTGCTTGTGTCGTTCGATCGGTACGGCAACGGCCGGCTGCTGGGGCGCACCGGCGTGGCCAACGCCACCGGCGTTGACGGCACGACCTTCAGCGCCACGTTCTTTCCGCGCCTGGGAAAGGACGCCGGCGTGGCCGCGGTCGGCTTCCTGAGCGGCGCCGGCGTGGATCCGTCCAACAGCACGGGCTATTGGCGCGGCGACCGGCAGTCGATCGGGCTTTCGCTGCGTTCGGGGCTGCAGGCGGTGCCGGATGTTCCCGGCGCGGTGTTCTACGGCTTTGTGGGCGGCTTTCCGTGCGCCATCAGCCGCGCCGGGGTGGCGTTCAACGCGCAGCTCGCCGTGGGCACGGGCGGGGTCACGATCGACAACTATCAGGGGATCTGGGGGCCGTCGAGCGGGGGCGGCGTGTCGCTGGTTGCGCGCCCGGGGGTCGTGGGCGGGGTCGGTGCACCGCCCTCGTCGCTGGCGGGCGCGGTGTACCTGCGGACGAACTTCAAGTCGCTTGTTCTGGCCGACAACGGCGCTCTTGCGTTCCAGGCCACGCTGGCCCTCGGCACGCCCGGCGTGACCGATGCGAACGACACGCTGATCGTCGAGCGCCGGCCGGGCGAGCAGGCAACGATCGCGGCCCGCGAGGGCATGGAGGTTCCCGGCCATCCCGGCGTGTTCCTGCGGTCGCTGGACACCAGCGCGTTTGTCTCGGCGGGCGGTCTCACGATGAACGGCGCGGGATGGATCGCCTTCGGCGACATCGACGGCGCCAACCCGCCCAGCGCGGGCGTTTCACGCCTGTGGCGCCGTGCGCCCGATGGCCGATTCGATCTGCTCGCGGCTCGCGATGCCGCGGGGGGGCCCGGATCCCCCGTCGGCATGAACGGCACGTTCACCACGATCCTGGCCCCGGCCATGAACGGGTCGGGGGCCACGGTGTTTGCCGGGCAGGTGACCAGCGCGACGGGCGTGCGGTCGGCGGGGCTGTGGTCGATCGACCCCGCGGGCACGGTGTCGCTGCTCGGCGCGTCGGGGCTGGCCAACTCACCGCTCTCGCCGCCGGACTCGTCGGGCGCGGCGTTCTCCACGGAGCCGCCGGCGAACGGCTCGTATCGCATCAACGCCCGCGGGCAGGTGCTCTTCCGCTGGAAACTCGAGAACGGCGTGGGTGGGACCACCGCGACCTCCGACGACGGCCTCTGGGCGTGGGACCCCGCGGCCGGACTGCTCAAGGTCTCACGAACCGGAGATCAGATCCTCGTCGGATCAACGCCGCAAAACGTGCGTTCGATCAACACGTTCCTCGGTCCCGGGGGCGACGACGACGGCCGGATCATGGATGTCAACGAGCTGGGCGAGGCGGCGTACGTCGTGCAGTTCGCCGACAACACCGGCGCGCTGCTGGTGGCCCAGCTCCCGGGGAGCGGCGCCTGCTGCCGCGGCGCGACGTGCGCGGTGGATTCCAGCGCTGCGTGCGCCGGACCCAACACGCGCTTCGCGGGCCTGGGCACCGCGTGCGTGATCGATCCGCACGGCACCTGCTGCGCCGCCGACTTCGATCACTCCGGCACGCCCGACACCATCGACATCTTTGCGTTCCTCAACGCGTGGCTCTCGGGCAGCATCTCGGCCGACACCAACGGCTCGGGCACGCTCGACGCGACCGACATTCTCGAGTACCTCAACGCCTGGTACGCGGGCTGCTGAGCCCCGCTACTTGTTCACCTCGCCACCCTCGCCCCAGGCGATATCCGCCTTGGCCGCCAGCAGGTTCGGGTCGAGGAATCCCGCGCACTCGACGCCCGCGACTCCCTTGTTCCAGAGCGACGGCCGCACGATGCACACATCGGGCACGCCCGTGCCGGCGATGATGTAGGGGATGCGGTCCGTGGCGCGGGCGCCGCTCAGGCCCGTGCCCGCGACGAGTCCGTACACACGCAACCCGGCCGCGCCCTTGAACGTGCCGACGGCCAGCACGCCCACGTCGTCGCCCGATACCTTGCGCGTGCCGACCCACGCCTCGGTCCGCGAGACGCGGACGGCCTGGTTCTCGCACAGCCGCTTCGCGGCCGCGTTCATGTCCGTGTTGCCGTAGAGGATCGCGTTCCCTTCGATGCGCCCCTCTCCCAACGCACGAAGGAAGGCGTCGTCGGTGACGATCTCGACACGGCCGTTGCCGCGATACCACCACTGCTCGGCATCGAACCGGGCCCGGGCCAGCGACCAGGCGTTTTCTTCTGCCGTGCCGTGGGTGGCGCGGACGAAGACGAATCTGTGCGTGAACGCGTTCTTGAACGGGCCGCGCGGCGGGTCCCATGGGGAGTTCATCGACGCGGCGAACGACGGCTCCGTGCCGGCGCCCACCCACCTTTCGGCTTTCCTGAGCAGGCAGACATGCCGCCCCCGGCGGGCCGCCGTGGTTTCCTGCCCATCGATGGTGATCTCGCGGCTTGTCGCCTCGCCGAGGACCAGGACGCCGAGAGCGAGCATGTTGGCGTTCCTGGTCGTCACGACGACCCGCTCGCCGGTGTTCCCTCGCTGGATCTTCACTTCGGCGCTCGCTTCGAGGCCGCGCCGTTCGGCCCGCATGATCGTGACACCGTCCCCGGGGACCGGGGCAACGCCCGACTCGAGCGACTTGACCCGGAACTTGGTTTGCTCGCCGGGGGCGGGGAGCCTTCGCGAGGCGAACATGTCGAAGATCCCCGGCCAGTCCACGCAGGCGACGCCCGGTTTGTCGTCGTCCCACCAGTGGCCGGCCCCCGGCTGCTCGTGGAACTCGAAGGGCACGCCGTCCCTGGTGAGTTGGGCCCGGGCCAGGCGGGCCTCGGCCACGGGCACGTTGTCATCGGTCTCGCCGTGGAGGATGTACACGCCCTTGCCCTGGAGGTTGGCCAGCAGCGCCAGAGTGTCGCTCGAGGCGGAGGCTCGCCGGAGCATGGCGCGGATGGGGCTGTCGGCCGGCTCGGTCGCCTCGGCACGCACGCCCGCGTAGGAGTCGAAGGAAATCCACCCCGCGCTGGGGGCGACGGCGGCGAACCGCTCGGGCATGAACACACCGACCTGCCACGCCCCGTGGCCGCCCATGGAGTGGCCCGTGAGATATTGACGGCGCGGATCGGTGCGGAACCACTCTCGGGCGTGGTCCATGGCCTCGGCCGCGTCGATGCGGCCCCAGTCTTCCCAGTCGAAGCCGTATGGCCGCCGATTCGTCGGGCAGACGATCACCAGATCGGGCTTGGGCGCATAGCACGGGGCCTGACGCACGGCCTCGACGTCGGCGCCGTGGAGAGACAGCACCAGCCCGGGATGCTCGACGCGCCCTTCCGTCGCCGGTGGAGAGATGGCCACGTACTGCGCGCTCCCGTCGATGTCGCTGATGAACGTGCGGCTGTGCGGCTCGTCGGGGGACTTGCAATGGACCTTGAACGTCGCCCGCGAGATATCCGCCCCGCGAGCGCCCGCGTCGGTCGGGGCCTCGCGGATGATGATGGTCGGACGAACGTCGGGGTGATCCTTGATCCGGTGCAACACGGCCCGGAGCGGCACCTTCTGGATCGTCAGCGGCGCGAGTTCAACACGCTCCTCGCGAAGCGGCCCGTCCCAGACTTCCGGAAGCACGCCGATCACCACGCTCCGCGGGCGATTCGAGGCGTTGATGATCGGCACGCCCAGCACATACTCCTCGGGCGCGCCGGAGAGCACGCTGGGCAGCGTCAGATCGCCGACATCGGCGGTCACCTCGGCCTCGGGGGTGATGAGCCGGGCCTTGAGAGGGCCGCGCCCGGCGTTGGCGAAGAGGAACTGGTTCGCCCCCTTGCGCAGCAGCACCGGGATGCGTGAGTAGCCCGTCGAGTACATATCGCCCGCGTGCGGGTCGCCGTTGACGTAGGCCATGGTGTGGCCGGAGGCGTCGAGCAGCACCACGCGCTCCGTCGCCGATTGCACCGTGCACAGGAGGTACGCGCTCTTGGGCAGGCGGGCGAACTCGCCCTGCTCCGAGGCCCGGGCCGATTGCCACGTGCGCTCGCCCCCGCCCATCGCCTCGGGCCGCTTCACCACATCCCCCTCGCGCGGCCAGCCGAGCGTGCCGCGGACCATCGCCTCGGCGATCGCGTCGGGGTTGATCGTCCGCCGGCCCCAACCGGCGACGTCGGCGACGACCAGGCCCTCGGTCAGGCGGACCTCGGGAGCGGTGGCCGGCAGGTCGATGTCGGCGCGGATCTGCGCGGGCAGCATGGCGGTAGCAAACAACCCACACCCAGCAACGAACCGCAGTGGTAACGATGGGACCGGATGAGCCATGCGCATTGTGAGCCCTCGCTTGGACCAGATCGGGCAAGCGTAATCGGCCGAGTCCGATGAAGGCCGCCTCATTGCAAAACGTCCCAGCCCATCCCGCCCGCTCAGCCCACCGACAGCGTCCGCTTTCCAAACTCCAGCTTCATCGCCGTCTTCGCCAGATACAGCGTCTCCTCCGCCACGACATTCGCCTTCGCCACGCCGCGCCGGATGACCTCCTGCACCCTCGCGTCCCCCTCCGGCCCATCGAGTTTCGCCCGGCGCTCCCGCATCGGTTCGAGCAGGCGGTTGATCGCCTCGCCGAGTTCCTGCTTGACGTGGCCGTCGCCGAGGTTATCGCCCGCGGCGTAGCGGCGCTTGATCTCGTCGGCCCTTGCACGCCCCTCGGTTCCTTGCCCGCCGATGAACGCCTCGACGTACTGCATGAGCACGTTGCTCGGATCGCCCGGCTCGGTCGGGCTCTGGCGCCCGGTGGTGATCTTGTTGACCTTCTTCTGAACCGTCTTCGGGTCGTCGTACAGGAAGATCGCGTTGCCGAGGCTCTTGGACATCTTCTGCACGCCGTCGAGGCCGACGAGGCGCGCCACGCGCCCGATCTTCGCCTTCGGGATCGGGAAGAGGCCCCCCGCCTTCACGTGGTCCTGCGTCTCCACGCGGTTGCCCACGCCGCAGTACATCTGGTTGAACTTCCCCGCGACAGCGCGGCACATCTCAATGTGGGCCTCCTGATCCTCGCCCACCGGCACGAGCTCGGGCCGGAACGCGAGGATGTCGGCGCACTGGCCGACGGCGTAGAGCGGGAAGCCGAACGAGTACGTGTCGCCGAGTTTCTTGACGTCGATCTCGGTCTTGATCGTCGGGTTGTTCATGACCCGGTTGAAGGGCAGGAGCATCGCGAAGAGGAACGTGAGTTCGGCGATCGCGGGGATCTCGCTCTGCAGGACGAACGTGCTGCGCTCGGGATCGAGCCCGACGGCGAGCCAGTCCTTCACGATGCCGATGGTGTTGGCCCGGATCTGCTCCGGCTCGGCCGCGAGGGTGGTGAAGGCGTGGACGTTGGCGATGAGGAAGTAGCAGTCGTACTGGTCCTGGAGCGCCAGGCGGTTCTCCAGCGAGCCGACGAAGTGGCCAAGGTGCAGGCCGGTGGAGGTCGGCGTGTCGCCGGTGAGGATGCGGGGCTTGGCGGAGGGCGTCGTCATGGGGTGCAAGGGTACGCGATCGCGGGCCCGGCACCCCTCGCGGAGCCCGAACGCCGCGGCAATCTGGGAAGCGGCTGGGAAGCGTTCGGCCTGTGCGACCTGCGCCGGCTGCGCGGGGATTCCGCACCGGCACGGGAACACGGGTTTCTGGCCATTCGTAGCATCGCGAGCACACTTGCCGTGCCCGCCCCGACGCGGGCCACGGCCGGCGCGGCCGCACAACTGGAGAACCGATGCCCACGCTCAACAAAGACAAGGGGACGAAGGCCGCGGGCCCCAAACGCGGCCTGCTCGATCGCATCGTCCGCGAGTGGATCGTCCCCATCGGGCTGGTCATGGCGATCATGGCCCCCATCCGCTCGGTCATCGCCGATTGGAACGACGTTCCCAGCGGCTCCATGCGCCCCACCATCCTCGAGGGCGACCGCATCTACGTCAACAAGCTCGCCTTCGGACTGCGCGTCCCGTTCACGACCTCGTGGATCGCGCAGTGGAGCACGCCGCGCCGAGGCGACATTGTGACGTTCGCTTCGCCCGCCGACGGCATCCGCCTGGTCAAGCGCGTGGTCGGCGTCCCCGGCGACCACATCTCTCTCAGCCACAACCGGCTGTACATCAACGGCGTCGAGGCCGACACGAGCGTGACCGACGACCACGCAAGTTCGCCGCTTCCCAACGGGGCACACGTCCCGGTCGTGCTCAAGACCGAGAACCTGCTGGGCGTTGAGCACGCGATCACCATCACGCCCGGTCTTTCGAGCTTCTCGACCTTTCCCGAGGTGGTCGTGCCCGAGGGCCACTACTTCGTCATGGGGGACAACCGCGACCAGAGCAACGACTCGCGATACATCGGCATGGTCCCCCTCTCGAGCATCTACGGACGCTGCTCGGGCGTGGCGATGAGCCTGAATCCCGAGCAGTCCTACGCGCCGCGCTGGGACCGGTGGCTCAGCCCGCTCAGGTGAGTTTCACGCCCCGCGTGGTCATCGCCAGGGCTTCGGCGAGCACGGTTTCAACGCCCAGCCACTCCATGGAGCGCGGCGATGCGGGCGCGAGCACACGCACCCGCGGCCCGACCGGCGACCAGACCTGCGCATCGGTCGGACCGAACAGCGCGAGCGTCGGCACGCCGAGTTGCGCGCCCAGATGCGTCGGGCCGGTGTCGCACCCCACAAACACCCGGGAGGCTCGGATCGCATCGGCGAGCGACGAGAGGTCGCCTTCCAACACGCGCCCGCCCGCACCGGCGAACTCCCCGCGCTCCGCGCTCGACCACATCTCGGCCTCAACCGGGCCTGCCAGAAGGTGGACGTCCGCGTCGGCGGTTCGCTCGCGGATCGCCGCGGCGAGCGCCACCCATTGCTCGATGGGCCATCGCTTGGAGGCTCCTCCCGCGCCGGCGAAGAGCGTGATAGGGCCGTCGCGATCGGGCAAAGGGGCCGCGCTTCCCCACTCCCGGGCATTGGCGCGTCCCCACAGAATCGCGCGGCTGACCGAGTCCGGCGCTCCAAAGCCGATCACCGCCGCGCCAGGAAACATCGCCCCCGCGGCGTCGAGCCATCGGAGGCCGATGTCGGTGGAGTCGTCCGCCACGGGCGACACGACGGCGTCCACGCCTCGCACGATCCACTCCTGGCTCGCGCACTCGCCGGCCCACATGCGGGTGAACCGCGGCTGCTCCGCGCCGAGGCCACGCACAGGTCCGCTCGCCCCGGTGGCTTGTCGCCCGACCTCGGCCTCGCACAGGCGGGCGTGGCTGCTCGACGCGACCACCGTCACGGCCGTGCCTTGGCGTGCGAGCGCGCGAACGAACGGCCAGATCATCACGTGATCGCCCAGCGCGCCGGAGTGGAACACCCAGACGCACGGGCCGAGCGGCGGGGGCATGCCTTGTCCTTCCCGCGGCGCGGGCGCGGGCTTGGCGCACCGAACGCGAGTAGCGCGACCGCCCGCCGCTGCATCGCGGCGATCCGCGTCGATGTCGTGCCGATCTCGCGGGCCGCGTGCTCGATGGTGCATGGGGGCGCACCCGCCCATCCGAACCGCATCTCGAGCACTCGACGCTCGCGCTCGGCGAGCGTGCCGAGCCGCCCGCGCACCTCCGACGGGGGCTCCAGCCACGCCTGCCACGGATGCACGCGGCGTGACCAGTCGGCAAGGGCAAACTGATCCAGATCGATCCTGGCCGCGGCCCGCGACGGCGAACCGAGCCGCTCGCGATTCCCTCGCAGCCACCGCGAGATCGCCCGCGTGACACCGATGCCCGCCGGGGCCGCGGCGCGCCCGCCCTTGAAGGGGTCGAACCGTTCCACCGCCTCGATCAGCGCTTCGACGCCGAGCTCGATGATCTCGTGCAGCACCACACCCGGGATGGACTCGAGGCGACGATCGGCCTGGGCCTCGATGGTGCGGAGCAGGAGCGGCGCCTCGGCGCGGACCATCTCCGACTTAAGCCGCGAGGCCCAGAGCAGCCGCGTCTCGATCCGATCAAGGGTGGCGCTGGCGGCTTGCCCGCCAGTGGAGGCGCCCATGCAACGCACGGTCTCGCCCACGGTCCACAACAGGTACCAGTACGCCGCGCCCCGGGCCGCCTCGTACGCGGCCGTCTCCGGCCGGATTCCCGCGGCCATACGCATGAGGTCCCCCACGCTCGTCGCGCCCGGACTGCCAAGCCCCGTCGTGGCCGCGGCGTGTTCGAGGAGCACCTCCTCCGCATCGCGGCGTGTAAACGTCGGGCCGATCGGCCCGCGCAGGTCGAGTTCGAGCAGCCGGGCCGCGCGCCGGCCGCCGATGGCGCGATACACCGCCGAGCGGCTCTTGCGGAGCTTTCTGGCCGCGCCGCTCATTGTGCCGCCGCGCCGTGAGGCCCGCTCGATCCACGCCCGCTGCTCGGCGTCGAGCGGGCCGGGCTCCGTGAAGAGCGGCGCGCCGGCGGTGCGGTCGTGCCGACGGAGGACCTGCCGTACGGCTTCGAGACTCCTCGCCTCTCGCGCGGCGATCCGCTGGGCACAGCGATGGAGCGTCCAGCCGAATCGCCCGCGATACGTCGCGGCCCGCTTCACGATCCGGGCCAGCGTCTTCGCGTCGATCCGCGTGAACGCCCCCGCCTGCTCCACGCGCGGCCGGTGCACCCGCTCGAACGCCCGCACGCCCGCCTCCGAATACACCACGCGAGATCGCCCGCGCCCAAGGTCGATGCGGCGGGAGACCAGCCCGAGCCGTCGGTACCGATCCAGCGTCTTGCGGCTGACCTTCCAGCGGCCGCACAGGTCCGCCGCGCCCAGCCACTTCTCGCCCGTTTTCTTGCCGCCATCGAGATCGGCAAGTCTCAGCCCCGCGACCATGCTCAGCCGGTCCACCAGCGCGGGCAGGTCGCTCAGCAGCGCCTCGCGGACCACGACCCCGCCCGCGTCTGCAACGTCGGTGCGAAGACCGGTGATGCGGAACACGACCCATTCCTCGGGATACGAGTCGGGAGACTCGCCGCGCGTGCCGGACTCTTCCAGCAACTGCATCGCGAGTTCCTCCGCCCGGGCGAGTTGCCGGCGGGCCGCCTCGGCCGGCTCGAACCGGAGTTGCCGGGCCAGGTCGCGCAGCACTCGGGTTCGCAAGGTGGGCAGGCGGGGCATGGGAGATCAAATGGCAGATGGCAAATGGCAAATGGCAAATGAGGAAGAGGACACCGGAGCGGCATCCATGTGTGGGCACGGCTTGGCTGGCTCGATGTTTGCCATTTGCTATTTGCTCTTTGCCATTTCATTCCCCGCCCATCGCGCCTCACTCGCTGCGCACAGCCCGAGCTCCGCCGCCCAGCGCAGGAACTTCTCCACCGCCTCGCGCTCCGGCTCGCCGATGTCGTACTTCAGGTACGAGCCGAGGTACTTCGCGGCCAGGTCCTCCGGCCAGTGGCGCTCCTCGGCGCGGCTGGCAACGATCCAGCCCAATCGCGTCTGGTTGTGCCGGCGCGTCCGCTCGAGCATCTTGGCCGCGGCCTGCATGGTGAGCGAATCCTCCTCGCCCGCGCGGCACATCCACACGGCGTAGACAAACGGCAGGCCGGTGAGGTCCTTCCACGCCGTGCCGAGATCGAGCTGGTGCGGATAGATCGCCGCGTCGGGGGCGTCGGTGACGACCTTGTCGCCGATGAGCAGCAGGGCGTCGGGCTCGGCCCCCTCCCCCGCTCCAGCGGGGGAGGTGTCCGAGCGAAGCAAGGACGGAGGGGGCAGTCCGACGACCATGTGCTCGCGCGCATCAAAGTCCAGCACGCGCACGCGTCGCCCGTGCATCTTCCAGAGCAGCACCTGCATGAGCACGACCGAGGTGTGGCTGTCGGTGTCGGCCCCGACGGTGGCGATGGCCTCGATGGGCACGCGGGAGAAGAGACGCACGGTGAGCGTGGGGCCGTCGCACCCGATCATGCCCACGGGAAGGAGCGTCGCGGACTGGCGGGCCGCGTCGATCACCGAGGCGAGGGCCACATCCACCTCGTCCCCGATGAGCATGTCGATGAGCCGGCTGGGCACGGCCGCGACGAGTTCGCAGTCACGCCACGTCCGCAGCCCCTCGATGAGCGGGAGGGTGTTCAGGTACTTCACGCAGCCGATTCGGACGGGGTCCATGGAGGAGGATACGCGGGAATCGCGGTTTGCCGCACGTAGACTCCCGCCCGATGGGCGCATCGCTTCCATCCTCGACGCCCGTCATTTGCGGACCCACCGCCGGCGGAAAGTCCGATCTCGCCGTGGACCTGGCCCTGTCCTTGCGAGCGCGGCACGGGATCATGGCCGAGATCGTCACCGCCGACGCCTTCCAGGTGTACCGCGGCCTCGACATCGGGACGGCCAAGCCGACGGTGGAGGAGCGGCGGGGGGTGGTGCATCATCTGATCGACATCGTTCCTGGTGTCCCGTCTCCGGGTAGTCCGGCTCTCCGAGCCGGACGCCCGGATTCGTCCGGCTCGGAGAGCCGGACCACCCAGATCTTCACACTCGACGACTGGCTGCGGCTGGCGAAGCAGACCATCGCCGATCTCCGCGCCCGGAACTTTCTCCCAATCGTGGTGGGGGGGACGCACCTCTACGTCAAGGGTCTGTTGGAAGGGCTCTTCGAGGGTCCGGAGCCGGACCATGCCCTGAGGGCAGAACTCGCCGCGATGGACCCCGCGGCGCGCCGGGCGGAACTCGAACGCGTCGATCCCGCGGCCGCGGCCCGCATCCATCCGAACGATGTCCGTCGCACGGTCCGCGCGCTGGAGGTGTTTCGCCTGACGGGGACGCCGATCAGCTCGCATCAAAGCCAATGGGACCGGCCCTCGATCGGCACCCACGGTACCCTGAGCGCCAGCGAGGGGAGTGACACCGACACGCCGGAACAGCCACCTCTCGCTGGCGCTCAGGGTGCCGTGCCCGAGTTCCTCCTCGTCGTCCTCGACTGGGACTCCGAGGCCCTCAGCCGGCGCATCAACGCCCGCGTGAAGGCCATGATGGACCGCGGCCTGCTCGATGAGGTCCGCCGATTGGTCGAGTCGAACGCCTTCACCCCCCAATCCGCCGAGGCCCTCGGCTACAAGCAACTCATCCCCGTCGTCCGTGCCGCTCTCGATGCCTCCCGCTGGCCACCGCCGGAGCCCGCTGTGGAGGAGGCCGTCGAGCGGATCAAGATCGAGACCCGTCGGTTTGCCAAGAACCAGCGGACGTGGCTGCGTCGGCTTTCGGTCACGCCGGGGGCGGTCCGACTGGGCGCGCGCCCCGCCGATGAAGCCGGCCGGACCCACTGGCCCGAGACCATCCTGACCGCCCTCGGCCTGCCGCGTTGACGGGGCGGTGGTCGCGATTCACCTAACAATATACTATCATTTGACCGTGTCTGTCCGATTGATTGGCATTTGTTTGTTGTTTTTGCCCCCGCCCGGGTGGCATTTGGGTTGAATCCACTCAGGCGAGTCTCTATCACGACCCGGCTTCGTACCAATGGTGGCCCCCATAACCAGCCGATGACGGGCCGCCGCCGTTCCCGAGTTTCCGTCCGACCCCCTCCTCATGGCCAAGACGACCACCAAACCCCGCCGCTCTTCCAAGCCCGCCAAATCCTCCCCCGAGGCCGACGGGCGCGGCATCCCCTCGGCGGGCCGCCCGGCCCCGAAGCCGCACGTCCCGGCCGTGGGCGGCAAGCAACTGGTGATCGTGGAGTCTCCCTCCAAGGCCAAGACCATCAACAAGTACCTCGGGTCGGACTTCGTGGTGCTCGCCTCGGTGGGCCATGTCCGCGATCTCCCCGAGCGCAATCCCAAGGGCGTGAAATCGCCGGTTCCGGGGGTTGATCTCAAGCACGACTTCGCCCAGACCTACCACATCCTGCCGGGCAAAGAAAAAACGATCAACGAACTCAAGCGAGCGGCCAAGGCGGCCAGCCAGATCTGGTTCGCCACCGACTTGGACCGCGAGGGCGAGGCCATCGCGTGGCACCTGGCCGAGGAACTCGGCATCGACCCCAAGGCCGCCAAGCGCGTGATGTTCGCGGCCATCACCAAGGACGAGATCAAGCGGGCCTTCGAGAACCCGCACCCGATCGACATGGACCGCGTCAATGCCCAGCAGGCGCGGCGTGTCGTCGATCGCATCGTGGGATACCAGGTCTCGCCGCTGCTCTGGAAGAAGGTCGCCCGGGGCCTGAGCGCGGGGCGCGTGCAGTCGGTGGCCGTGCGGCTCGTCGTCGAGCGAGAACGCGAGATCCGCGGGTTCATCCCCGATGAGTTCTGGAACATCACCGCGAACTTCTCCCTCACCGAGGCGGAGAAGGCCAAACTCGCCGCGGCGTGGCCCGCGTTCATGGCCGAGAAGGACGAGAAGGGCAACCCGCCCTCGGGCAAGGCCCAACTCCAGTGGCTGGCGGATCACAAGGCGATCCCGGCCGAGCTCGTCGAGGTCGCGGGGGAGAAGTTCGAGATCAACGCGCCGGGCCACGCCGAGATGGACCTGACCGGGCGCGTGCGCGAGGTCGCCGCGCTGGCGGGCCTGAAGATCGCCGCCATCGACACGACCCAAGACGAGAAGGGGCGCGGCCCGGCGAAGATCCGTCGCACCGTGCGCGGCACGATCGACCCGGCCGCGAAGTACGCCGTCTCCTCCATCGAAACCAAGCGGACGAGCGTGCGCCCCGCGCCGCCGTTCATCACCTCCACCTTGCAGCAGGCCGGGTCCACGCGTCTGGGCTTCGGCGCCCGTCGGACGATGCAGGCCGCGCAGGCTCTGTACGAGGGCGTGAACATCCCCGGCGAGGGCCCCGTCGGCCTGATCACGTACATGCGTACCGACTCGACGCACCTCTCGGGCGCGGCCCTGGAGATGGCGCGAACGTACATCCAGAAGAAGTTCGGCGACAAGTACCTGCCCGAGAAGCCCAACTTCTTCGCCTCGAGCAACAAGGCCGCGCAGGAGGCCCACGAGGCCATCCGCCCCGCGTCGCTGGACTATCCGCCCGAGCGCGTCCGCAATGCCCTTCGCCCGGACCACTTCCGCCTGTACCAGATCATCTGGGACCGCTTCGTGGCCTGCCAGATGACCCCGGCGCAGTGGGACTCGACGACGGTGCTCATCTCCGGCGGAACGAATCAGTCCAAGCCCTGCACCTTCAAGGCCACGGGCCGGACGCTGGTGTTCGATGGCTTCTACAAGGTCGCGGGTGTGCCCCCGGCGGATATCGCCATGCTTCCCCCGCTGGAAGAGAAGCGGCCGATGCACGCCTTCTCGGTGGATGCCCTGCAGAAGTTCACCTCGCCGCCAGCGCGATACTCCGAAGCGTCGTTGATCAAGGCGCTGGAATCCGAGGGGATCGGCCGCCCGTCCACGTACGCCTCGATCATCCAGGTGATCCAGGACCGCAAGTACGTCGAGCAAGTCGAGCGCCGCATGTACGCCACCGATCTGGGCGAGGTCGTCACCGACAAACTCGTCGAGGCCTTCCCGAAGATCATGGATGTGGGCTACACCCGCGACATGGAACTCCAACTCGACAAGATCGAGGAGGACCACCTCGACTGGGTGGACATGCTCAAGCGCTTCTACGGCCCCTTCACCAAGGCCCTCGAAGAAGCCCACGAGACCATGACCCACGCCAAGGCGGAGACCACGCCCGCCCCCGACGAGTACAAGTGCCCGCAGTGCGGCTCGGGGCTGGTGTACCGCTTCGGCAAGAGCGGCAAGTTCCTCTCCTGCGCCACGTACCCGACGTGCACCTACGCCTGCCCGACCGACCGCGAGGGCCGGCCGCGCCCGGCCGAGCACGTGGACGTGGCCTGCCACAAGTGCGGCGGGCCGATGATCAAGCGCAACGGCAAGTTCGGCCCGTTCCTCGGGTGCGCCCGCTACAACGACGAGAAGAACCCGCTCGGCCCGTGCGACGGCATCCTGAACATCGACAAGAAGAAGGGAACCGTCAAGGCCCCCAGCCAGCCCGCGCTGCTCACCGACATCCCCTGCCCCAAGTGCCAGTCGCCCATGAACCTCCGCGAGGGCATCCGCGGGCCGTGGCTGGGGTGCTCGAAGTTCCCCAAGTGCCGCGGGCGCGGCAAGTGGACCGACGTGCCCGAGGCCAAGCAGAAGCAGCTCGAGGCCGAGCTGGAAACCCACGCCAAGGCCCACCCGATCCCGATCATCCGCACGCTCGCGGGCAAGGCCCTGACGGACTCCAAGGGCAAGCCGCTGGCGGATGCGCCCAAGGTGGAGCAGTTGGCCCAGGGCGAGGCGTACGCGGGGAGCGTGGCGAGCGGGCGGGACGCCGAACCGGACGAGACCGAAGCCGAAGCGGCGTAGGCCTCACGCCACCGTCACACCCCTATCCAGATACACATCTTGGATCGCGTGCAGCAGCCCCGCCCCTTCCTTCATCGGCCGCTGGAACGCCTTGCGGCCGCTGATGAGGCCCATGCCGCCGGCTCGCTTGTTCACCACGGCCGTGACGACCGCGTCCTTCAGGTCGCTCTCCCCCTTGCTCTCGCCGCCGGAGTTGATGAGCGGGATGCGGCCCATGTAGTTGTTCAGAATCTGATAGCGGCACAGGTCGATCGGGTGGCCTCCCTTGCCGCTCTCGTCGCTGCCGCAGAGCTGTGTGTACACGCGCTTGTCCCACTTGCCGTAGGACGATCCGCCCGAGTTGAGCGCGGCGTATCCGCCGTTGTTGGTCGGCAGTTTCTGCTTGATGATGTCGGCCTTGATCGTCACGCCGAGGTGGTTGGCCTGCCCCGTCAGGTCCGCGCTGGCGTGGTAGTCGGTGGACTTGCCGTCGGCGCCCTTGACCTTGAAGGCGTTGTTGCGGGTGTAGCACCACAGAACGGTCACCATGCCCAGCGCGTGGGCCTCCTCGAACATGTCGGAGACGTACGCGATCTCCTGGCGCGAGTCCTCGCTGCCGAAGTACACCGTGGCGCCGACGGCCACAGCGCCCATCTCGTAGCACTGGCGGATGCTGCCGAAGTACGACTGCTTGAAGATGTTCGGGTAGGTGAGCATCTCGTTGTGGTTGAACTTCACCAGGAACGGGATCTTGTGGGCGTACTTGCGGCTCACGGCCCCGAGCACGCCGATGGTGCTCGCCACCGCGTTGCACCCGCCCTCGATGGCGAGCCTGACGATGTTCTCGGGGTCGAAGTACTCGGGGTTGGGCGCGAAGCTCGCCCCGGCCGAGTGCTCGATCCCCTGGTCCACGGGCAGGATGGACACGAACCCGGTCCCGGCGAGGCGGCCGGTGTTCAGGATGGTCTGGAAGTTCCGCAGCACCACCGGCGAGCGGTCGGTCTGGCTGAAGGTCTGGTCGATGAAGTCCGGCCCGGGCAGGTGCAGCTTGCTCCTGGAGATGGTCTTGGACTCGTACCCGAGCAGGGCCTGGGCGTCGGGACCGAGGATCGAGGCGATGTTCGTGGCGGGGCTGGCGGGCATCAAAGGGCTCCAAATGGGCGGGCAACGGCCCGCGCGGGGGACACCGGGAATGCTCGGCATGGTACGCTTGCGGGTACGCGGCGCGGCCGCTCGGCATCGCGGAGAGCATCTGTGGCGAAACTCGGATTCCTGGGCCCGCGGCTGGTCGCGTTGCTGGCGATGCTGGCGGCGCTGGTACTCGCCCACGCGAGCGCGGCCCAGGTCTCGACGCCCTCGGCCGCGCCACCCGGCGACGCCGGCCCCGCGACCGGCCGCGATCGGGGCGCGCCGAGCATTCTCATCATCGGGTCCTTCGACCGTTCGGCGCAGAGCACCCGCATGCAGGAGAACGCGATTCGCGATGTGCTCGACGATTCGTTCCCCGAAGCGAGGATCCGTTCGGAGTATCTCGCCACGGTGCGCGGAGACGGGGAGAGCAACCAGGCCGAGGTCATGGGCCTGCTGCTCCAGGCCCTCCGGGTGAAGATCGGCGGCGAGCGTTTCGATCTGCTCATCATCATCGACACCCTCGCGTTCGAGGCGCTCTCCGGCCCCGGGCGGGACATCATCGCGGACCTCCCGGTGGTGTTCAGCGGGCTGACCTGGGATGTCGAGCGTCTGGCCGAGGCGAACCTGAACGCCACCGGCGTGTTCGAGCGCATCGACGTCGCCGGCACGGTGGACCTGATCACGACCCTGCTCCCGAGCACGCGTCGGGTTCTCGCCGTCTCACGCGGGTCGCCCACCGCCGATCGCTTCCGGCGCGTGGCCGGGGAGCAACTCTCGGCGCGCACCGGGGGCCCGGAGATCGTCTGGTCCGAGGCGCCGTCGATCCCCGCGCTGGGCAGGGAGGCGGCCGGGCTCTCCCCGGACTCGGCGTTCCTGTTCATCACGTTCCGGGACGACACCCTCGGCGCGCGCGCCCTACAAGGAATCCGAGGGCTGGCCGGTTCCGGTGTTCGCCGTCTTCCAGAGCAACATTCGCAGCGGCATGGTCGGCGGGCGGGCGGTGGACGCCGCGGGCCAGGGGCGGCTGGCGGGAGGGCTCGCCGTGCGCGTGCTCCGAGGGGCCCGGCCCGACTCGATCCCGCCGCTGGTCGATTCCTCGAATCGCACGGTCCTGAACGGCCCCGCGCTCCAGAGGTGGGGGATTCCGGCGTCGCGCGTGCCCGCGGGTGCGGAGGTTCTCGATCCGGTTCCGCCGTGGTTCGACCCGATTCGCCGGAACTGGGGCTGGATCGCGCTGGGCTGCGCCGTGCAGTTCGGCGTGATCGCGATGCTGATCGTCAGCCGCTCGGGCCGTCGCCGTCTCGCGGACGAGCTGCACAAGAGCCGGGAGCGGTACGAACTGGCGATCCGCGGCACCAACGACGGCATCTGGGATTGGGACATCGCCGACGACACGAACTACTGGTCGCCGCGCCTGGAGGAACTGCTCGGGTACGCGTCGGGGGAGCTGAACCGGGAGGGGCTCCGCTGGGCGGATCGCCTGCACCCCGAGGACCGCGACCGGGCGCTGGCCGCGCTGCGAGCGCATCTGGGGACGGACGAGCCGTACGACGAGGAGTATCGGCTGCGGCTCAAGGACGGTTCATACCGGTGGTTCCGGGCGCGTGGAAGCGTTGTGCGCGACCGGGCCGGGCGGGCGGTCCGGATGGCCGGCTCCTTGTCGGACGTCCACGACCGGGTGGTCGCCAACTTGCAACTCCATGAGAGCGAGGAGCGGTATCGGCAGACGTTCCACACGAACCAGGCGGTGAAGTTTGTTCTCGACGCGACCGACGGCCGGATCGTGGAGGCCAACGAGGCGGCCAGCGCGTTCTACGGCTATCCGAGGGACCGGCTGCAGACGATGAGCATCTTCGACATCAACGCCCGGCCGCGCGGGGAGATCTCCGACCGCATCGCCGAGGCCGCCTCCGGCCGGACGTTCTTCGACACGCGCCACCGCCTCGCCTCCGGCGAGCTCCGCGATGTGGAGGTCTACACCGGCCCGTACGAGTTCCAGGGCCGCCGGCTGCTCTTCTCCATTATCCACGACGTGACGCACGCGAAACGGGCGCAGCGGGCCCTGGCCGAGAGCGAGGCCAAGTACCGGCGCATCGTCGAGACCGCGGCCGAGGGCATCTGGGTCGCCGACGAGTCCTGGCGGACGACGTTCGTCAACGCGCGGATGGGCGAGATGCTCGGCTATCCCCCCGCCGAGATGATCGGAAAACACCTGTTCGAGTTCATGGACGATCGGGCCCGGGCCGAGTGCGAGCGGAACATGGCCCGCCGGGAGGAGGGCATCGCCGAGCAGCACGAGTTCCGGTTCCGCCACAAGGACGGACGCGACGTGTGGACCACCATGTCCACCAACGCGATGCAGGACGAGACCGGCCGGTTCACGGGCGCGCTCGCGATGGTCACCGATGTGACGCACCGACGCGGCGCCGAGACCGCCGCCCGCGAGGCCGAGGCCATGTTTCGCTCGACCTTCGAGCACGCGGCGGTGGGAATGACGAACGTGTCGATCGAGGGCAAGTGGTTGCTCATCAACGACACGATGTGCCGGTTTCTCAGGCGGGACCGGGCCACGCTCTTGAACATGACGTTTGTTGATGTCACCCATCCGGACGATCTCGCGGAGAACCTGCGGCTTCGCGGCAACGTCCTGGCGGGGAACGGCGACACGTATGTCATGGAGAAACGCTACATCCGTCCCGACGGCTCGATCGTGTGGGCCCAGCTCACGGCCTCGCTGGCGCGCGACAAGGATGGACGGCCGAAGCACTTCATCACCGCCATTCTGGACATTTCCGACCGCAAGCGCGCCGAGGCCGACCTCCGGCAGAGCCGCCGTGTGCTCGAGCAGGCCCAGGCCGTCGGTCGGATCGGGAGCTGGACCTTCGATCCCCGCAAGGACGACAGCCTGGAGTGGTCCGACGAGGTCTTCCGGATCTTCGGGACGGATCGGGCCGCGTTCCCGGGAACGGCCGACGCGTTCTTCCAGACCGTGCATCCCGACGACCGCGAGATGGTCGTCGAAGCGGTTCGGGCCGCCCTCGCGGGCGAACGCGAGTACAGCATCGACCACCGCATCGTGCGCCCCGACGGCGCCGTCCGATGGGTCCACGAGCAGGCCGAGATCGAGCGCGATGCCGAGGGGAGCGCCGTCCGGATGATCGGCGTGGTCCAGGACATCACCGAGCGGACCGAGGCCCAGCGGTTCGGCGACAAACAGCGGGCGGTGCTGGAGATGATGGCCTCGGGCGCGCCGCTCGATCGGACGATCGGTGCCGTGGTGCGCCTGGTGGAGGACGAGGACGGCAGCCCGGTGATCGGGTCCGTGCTGCGCGTGGACGAGGCAGGACGGATGTGGACGGTGGGCGCGCCGCACCTGCCCGCGGCGTTCTCCGCGAAGATCGACGGGCTGGCGATCGGGCCGGGAGTCGGGAGCTGCGGCACGGCGATGGCCGAGAAGCGGCGCGTGGTCGTGGAGGACATCGCGACCGATCCCTTGTGGGCGCCGTTCAGGGACGAGGCCCTGTCCCACGGGCTTCGGGCCTGCTGGTCCGAGCCGATCCCCGCCTCCGATGGCTCGGTGCTCGGGTCGCTGGCCATGTACTTCCGCGAGGTTCGCCGGCCGACGCAGCGCGAGATCACGATCCTCTCGACGGCGGCCCACCTGGCGGGGATCGCGATGGAACGCGAGCGGGTCGCGATCGAGCTGGAGCAAAGCGAGCGGAGGAACACGCTCGCGATGACCGCGGGCAACATGGGCACGTTCGACTGGGACGTCGCCACGGGCCGGATCATCTGGTCCGAGGAGCACGCCCGCCTGTGGGGCATGACGCTCTCGGAGTTCGACGGCACCTACGAGAGCTTCGCCCGACGCGTGCACCCCGACGACCTCCCGAGAATCGCCGCGGGGATCGAGGGATCGATGCGGTCCCGCGCGGCGTACCAGGCCGAGTATCGCGTGCGCCACGCCGACGGCGCGGCACGCTGGGTGCTCGCCCGCGGCGCGTTCGACTACGACCCGAAGGGCCGGGCGATCCGGATGCGCGGCGTGGTCGTGGACATCACCGACCGCAAGGCCGCGGAGGAGGCTCGCGATCGCAGCGAGTCGGCGTATCGCGCCCTGCTCGAGGCGATCCCCGACATCATGTTCCGGGTCGATCGCGCGGGCACGTACCTCGACTACCACGCGCCGGATCCGTCGCGGCTGCTCGTGCCGCCCGAGAAGTTCATGGGCCGCACGATCCGGGAGGTTCTCCCCAAGAACCGGGCGGACCACTTCATGGGAGCGGTGGAGGCGTTGTTCCGGACGGGCAGATCGCAGACGTACGAGTACGAGGTCGGCCGGACCGACGGCGCCTCGTCGTGGTGGGAGGTGCGCGTGGTCCTCGCCCGCCAGGACGAGGCCCTGCTGCTGCTGCGCGACGTCACCGAGCGCCGCGAGTCCGAACGCCGCGAGCGCGACTCGCAGCAGCGGCTGCGCCTGCTCGTGCAGGGCACCCCGCTGGGCGTGATCTCGTGGAACCTGGACTTCACCGTGGCGAGTTGGAACCCGGGAGCGCAGCGATTGTTCGGATACTCGGAGGCGGAGGCGCTCGGTCGCGACGGTCGGTTCATCGTGCCCGAATCGGCGCGCGGCGGGGTCGACGCGGTCTGGCGGGAGCTCGTCGCCAATCGGGGCGGGTTCCGCAGCACCAACCAGAACGTGTGCAAGAACGGCACGCTGGTGTACTGCGACTGGTACAACGCCCCGCTGGTGGACTCCACGGGAAGGGTCATCGGCGTGGCCAGCCTCATCGAGGACGTGACCGAGCGCCGGATGGCCCAGCAGCACACCGACTTCATGATGGCCGAGCTCGACCATCGCGTGAAGAACAACCTCGCCGCGGTCATCTCGCTGGCCGAGCAAACCGGGCGCGGCTCGGGCGGCTACGCGGAGTTTCTCCACACGTTCACGGGCCGCCTTCGCGCGATGGCCCGCATGCACACCGTCCTGGCCCGCTCGCGATGGCAGGGCGCGGACCTGCGAACGCTCGTCACCCAGACGCTCGAGGCCTTCGGCTTGGGGTCGTACGGCCGGGCGGCCGTGTCGGGGCCCGCGGCGATGCTCGGCCCCAAGACGGCCCAGTCGATCGCGATGGCTCTGAACGAGCTGGCCACCAACGCGGTGAAGTACGGAGCTCTGTCTTCGGCCCAGGGGCGCGTCGAGGTGGAATGGAGCATCGATCCCGCTCTCGACGGGGCCCCTCGGCTCAAACTCCGGTGGCGGGAACGGGGCGGCCCGCCGGTTTTCCCGCCGTCGAGAAGAGGCTTTGGAAGCGAACTCATCGAGGGCGCGATCGCGTACGAGTTGCGGGGGGAAGCCCTGCTCGCCTTCCATCCCGAGGGCGTGGAGTGCCTGATCGACGTGCCGCTCATGAGCGAATCAGACGCCCATGTCCGGGATGAGGGCGGGATCGAGTTCGGAACTCGGCCGGTATCTCCTTGACTCGACCGCCGGAATCTGGGAAAGTGATTGGCACGCCCCCATGATCGGAGCGCAAGTCCGCATGCCTCGCGCAAGGGCCGACGCACATGACTCTGGTCGAATCCAAGCTTGCCGGTCTGCGGGTGCTCCTGGTGGAGGATTCGTTCCTGGTCGCCACGTCCATCTCCCGGCTGCTCGAAGAACTCGGGTGCCGCGTGGTCGGCCCCTATGCCACCAACGAGGATGCGCTCCGAGTCGTCGGATCGGGGGGGTGCGACATCGGTCTGCTCGACATCAATCTCGGCGCCGTCACGAGCGAACCGGTCGCCGAATCGCTCGAGCAACAGGGCGTGCCGTTTCTGTTCGTGACGAGTTATCAGAGCCCCGAGGCCATCAAGGCTCGCTTCGCCGCGCGCCGGACGATCCACAAGCCCCTCTCCCGCGAGGTGCTCCGCGACGCCCTGGCCGCCAGCCTTCGAGACAGAGCCTGACAGGGTGGGCGGGACCGCTGTTTCCCGTCCCCGGTCGGCGCTGCCCGCGCCGTGTGAAGACGGGCAAGATCGGACCTCTTTGCCGGGAATGTCACTGATTCGCGACGGTTTGGCCACACTCCACTTGCATCCTCGCCGCTTTGTGGTCTAATCTTGGGTGATAGTCGGGATGTCTCTGCGGCGCGATCGCGTCCATGGGAAGTCCCGAGAGCCCCACCGCCCGCAGGGTGAAGCGGGGCAACCCGGAGCCGAGACGAGAGACGCTGGCCGCCGCACGTGAAAACGTGCGGAAAGTGAGCCTTTGTCTGGCGCAGGTCGCTTCGGCCCCAAACGCCCGCGCCGGACTCGCTGTCCGCTCGACGCTTCGTCGCGTCGGGACGGGGTTTCTCTCTCGCGGCACCGGTCAACTGCCGCCACAACTCGGTGTCGCCGGTCCTTGTTGGATCGGCGCGTGCATGGAAGCACTCACGGCTCCCGCGGCCGTCGCGGCGTTCTCGTGAACAGCGGAGCGATCGGCTCCGAGCGCGGTGGTTGCGCGTGCGTATTCCGCGGGGAAACGCCGCCAAAAAGCAAAGAACGGCTGGAGACAAGTTCATGCGAACTCTCACGAATCTGGGCGGAACGACCCTTGGCTTGGCCCTGCTCGCCGGTCTGGCGACCAGCGCAAACGCCCAGCTGGTCCAGACGATCAACTACGCGAACTTCAACGACGTCACCAGCATCGTGCGCAACGGCGTGGCCGTGCAGAGCGCGGGGCTTTCCGGCGAGCAGATGACGCTCTCGCTCACGCCGCCCGTGGCCGCCGCGGCCGGCACGGCGTACTTCAACACCCGCCAGCAGGTGGACCTGGGCTTCGTGACCGACTTCAAGTTCCGCATCCGCGACCGCTCGGGGTCCGGCTCCGACGGCCTCTCGTTCATCGTGCAGAACTCCTCGGTCAACGCGGTGGGCGGCGGCGGCGGCGGAATCGGTTTCGGGACCAACCTCGCCTTCCCGACCGGTAACACGGGAATCTCCAACTCCCTGGCGATCGTCTTCGACGTCTGGGACAACAGCGCCAACTGGCCGACGGTTCCCGGCGCCAACGTCATCACCGTCCAGTCCTCGATCCTGGGTCCCGGCAGCGCGAACACCCCGTCCAGCGCGGACTCCCTCGGCGGCGTCCCTGTCTCGGGCGCGTTCAACGACGGCGCGATCCACCAGGTCCGGATCGCCTATTCCCCCGGCACGATGCAGATCTACTTCGACAACCTCGCCACCCCCGCCCTCACCGTGCCGGTCAACCTGGCCAACACGCTCAACCTCACGACCGGCACGAGCAGCTGGGTCGGGTTTACCGCCGCCACCGGCGCGCCCCAGAACGCCGAGCGCCACGAGATCCTCGACTGGCAGTTCTCGAGCATGCAGGTTCCTTCCCCGGCCGGCGCCGCGTTGCTGGGCCTGGGCGGCCTGGCGGCCCTCCGCCGCCGGCGCACCCGCTGATTCGTCCCCCCCGGCCCCGCCGGTGACTCGGGCGGAGAGCCGCCCGGCGAGAGCAGATTCCTGATGCGTTTGCACGACGCCGATCCCCGTGGGTCGGCGTCGTGCGTTTTGCCGCGCTCCCCGCCCGGGCCGCCGGTCCCGCCCGCCACCGGCCGTCCGAGTAGGCACAAATCGTGTGAAGCTGGCGATGGCGTTGCGCGCATGACGACCGGTAAGCGAGCGCGGGGTCCCGACGCACTGGTGGGACTCCGACCCGCATGGTCTAGTTCTCCATGCCCGGGGAGAACACCTCCCCGGGCGCACTCGTCGTGGGGCGAGAGAGGCTCTTCCGGCGTGCGTCGTTCGCCCGCGGGCGAGGGCCGCAGACCGGGCGCCGGTCAACCGACCGATCGCCGACCCATCAGCAGCAATCACATATCAGGAGAACCGGACCATGAAGACTCTCGCTCAGACCCGCCTCGCCGTTCCCGCCGTCGCCGCCCTGGCCGTGTGCGCCCTGGGCTCCTCGGCCCTGGCCAACTTCAACTACAGCGACTTCTCGACCACCGCGGGCCTGAACATGGTCGGCGTGGCCAAGCAGGACGCCGACCGCATCCTCGTGACCCCGAGCATCGGGGCCAGCGCGGGCGCCGTGTGGGCGGTCCAGAAGCAGAACATCTCCCACGGCTTCGACGCCTACATGACCATCCACATCGAGGACCTGCAGGGCATCGGCGCCGACGGCATGGCCCTGGTCATCCAGAACTCCGCCGTGGACGCCCTCGGCGGCGGCGGCGGCGCGATCGGCTACGGCACCAACCCCACCTTCGGCCTGGCCGGGATCGAGAACTCCATCGCCGTCGCCTTCGACATGTGGGACAACAACGCCAACTGGCCCGAGCCCGGCAACAACCATGTCACCGTCCAGACCCGCGGCCTCCTGCAGAACTCGCCCGAACTGGCCTACTCCCTCGGCAACGCCGCCACCCCGGACCTCTCCGACGGAGCCAACCACTACATCCATGTGAACTACACCCCCGGCATCATGTCCGTCTACCTCGACAACGCCCTGACGCCGACCCTGCAGGTCGCCGTCGATATCGGATCGCTCCTGTCCCTGGACAACGGCCAGGCCTGGGTCGGCGTCACCGCCGCCACCGGCGGCCCCTGGAACGCCCAGGCCCACGTGCTCGACTCGTTCGCCTTCAGCGGCTGCCCCGTCCCCACCCCGGGCACGGCCGGTCTCATGGCCCTCGGCGGCCTCGTCGGCTTCCGCCGCCGTCGCAACTGATCCGCTCCCGTCAACCACCACGATCATCCACGCGGCCCGCGATCCCCTCGATCGCGGGCCGCGTTCCCTTTGGCGGCCTCGCCGCTGCCTCTCCGCGGTCGGGCCTATCGCCCCGCGTCGCGCATGAGCGTCTCGAACGTGCCGAGCGTTTCCGGCGACTCGACGCCCGGCGGTTCGCCGGCGGCGGGAAGCAGCTTCTGGTACGAACCGTCAGACCGCAGCTCCCACGCCCCGCGCCGGTCGGCGTTCATGACCTGGAGGATGCGCAGCAGTTTCTCCCGCGCCGCCCGCCCGATCACGGGCGTGCTCGCCTCGACCCGGTTGTTCAGATTGCGGTACATCCAGTCCGCGCTGGAAATGAACCAATCGCCCTCGAGCGGGTCGGCGCTCCCGGCGCCGAAGTGGAAGACGCGGCTGTGCTCGAGGAACCGCCCCAGCACGCTCACGATCCGGATGTTCTCCGAGAGCCCTGCCACACCCGGACGCAGGCAGCAGAAGCCGCGCACGAACAGCGTGATCTGCACGCCCGCGAGGCTGGCGGCGTAGAGCGCCTCGGCCATGTCGCTGTCGGCGAAGGCGTTCATCTTCGCGACGATGCGCCCGCCCACGGGGCTCTCGCCGCGCCGGTACGCCGCGGCCAGCGCGGTCTCGCGCTGGATCATCGCGATGTACCGCTTCTTCATGTTGATCGGCGCGACCAGCAGGGTCTCGTAGGTGTCCAGCCGCGAGCGCCCGGTCAGGAAGTTGAACAGCTCGATCGCGTCGTCGCAGATGCCCGGGTCGCAGGTGAACAGGCCCAGGTCGGTGTACATCTGGGCCGTGCGCGGGTGGTAGTTGCCCGTGCCCAGGTGCACGTACGTCCGCAGGCCCCCGTCCTCGCGCCGAACGACCATCGCGGCCTTGCAGTGGGTCTTGTACCCGAGCACGCCGTAGGCCACGTGCGCCCCCGCCTTCTCCAGCGCGTGGGCGATCTTCACGTTGGCCTGCTCGTCGAAGCGGGCCCGCAGCTCGACGAGCACCGCCACCTGCTTGCCCGCCTCGGCGGCCCGGATGAGCGACTGCACGAACGGGGAATCGCGGCTGGTGCGGTAGATCGTCTGCTTGATCGCCAGCACGTCGGGATCGCGGACCGCCTCCTGGATGAACCGTGTCGCGCTGGCCTCGAAACTCTCGAAGGGATGGTGCACGAGCAGGTCGCCCTGCCGGATGGTCTCGAAGATGCTCTGGCTCTTGGAGGCCAGCCGGGCCGGCACCACCGGCGTCCACTTCCGCCACTTGAGCTCGGGGCGATCCAGCTCGGCGATCTCGAAGAGCGTGGTGTAGTCCAGCGGCCCGGACCGCTCGGCGGTGTCGGCCGGCGAGAGGTCCAGCTCGTCGAGCAGGGGCGAGAGGATCTGGGGCGACGGCGCCGGCCCGGTCTCCAGCCGCACCGGGCTGGCGAACCGGCGCTGCTTGAGCTGGGCCTCGACCTGCGCCAGCAGGTTGTCCGCGTCGTCGTCGGCCTGCTCGCCGGGATTCTCGCTGTCGCGATACACGCGGAAGGGGACGATGTCGAGGATCTGCATCCCCGGGAACAGGTCGTCGAGGTTGGCCGCGATGATGTCCCGCACGCTGACAAAGCCGCCGCGCGTGGCGGTCCGGGCGTTGCTCGCGCTGGTGCCCGGCCCGTCGTCGTCGGGCAATCGCACCCACTGGGCCGCGGTGTTGGGGATCTTCAGGCGGGCGAACAGCGGGCGGGCCGAGGGCGTGCTCCCCGACGGCTCCGCGAGGAGCACGCCGAAGTTCCGGCTGAGGTTCGAGATGAACGGGAAGCGATGGCCCGTGTCCACCGCCAGCGGCGTGAGCATCGGAAACGCGTACTTGCGGAACCACGTCCGCAGCCAGCGCTTCTCCTCCGCGGTGAGCGGCTGGTAGTCCACAAGATGGATGCCCTCGCGCGCCAGCGCGGGGCGCACCGAGTTCTCATAGCACTCGACCTGCTGTCGCTGGAGCTCCCCGATGGTGGCCCGCATGGCCGCGAGCAGGTCCGCCGGCTTGAGCCCGTCGAACTCGGGCGCGGTCGTGCCGTCCTTGATGCGTCTGTGCAGCATCCCGATGCGCTTCTGCACGAACTCGTCGAGGTTGTTCGAGAAGATGCCCAGAAACCGCACCCGCTCGAGCAGCGGCGTGTGCTCGTCCTGGGCCAGTTGCAGCACCCGCCGGTTGAACTCCAGCCACGAAAGATCGCGGTTGAGCAGGCGCGAGCCCTCGTGCACGTCGGGCCGATTCGACGCGCCCACGCGGGCCGACGCGTCGCCCGACAAGCGCAGCCCGTTGGCGGGGCTCCCCATGCCGATGGCCGCGTGGGCCGCGGCCTCGCCCGCGGGCGACAGTCTGGGTTGTGCGGCGTCGGAGGACATCGGGCGGGCGGAACTCACTTCGGGTATGGGGGGTGGGAGGGGTG
>CALMPG010000048.1 GCA_937871915.1 uncultured Phycisphaerales bacterium | reverse complement strand
GCGCCCCCCGCCCCCCCACCCCCCGCGCCCCCCCCCCCCGCGCCCGACCCAACTCCCCGGCAACCCTCCCCCGAAGACCTCGAAGCCCTCCTCGCCCACCTCGCCCCCGAGCTCGAGCGCCTCGCCAAGCAACTCGACCCCAACCCCGCGCCCTCCGAACCAGCCCCCGCTCCCCACGCGCCCGGGTCCCACGCCCCCGCCACCCAGCAGACCCCCGCTTCTTCCACCCAGTCCACACGCTCAACCAACTCCGGGCACACCACCCACTCCTCCTCGCCGCCTCTGAACTCTGAGATCTCAAATCTCGAATCCGATATCTCGTCCCTCATCTCCCCACGCCAACCCATCCTTACCGGCCCCCACGAGCACTGGCCCTGACCACTCCGACTCCTCGCGGATGTACCATGCCCACCATGAGGCTCGCGCTCAATCTCTCCGCCGAGACCGCGGCCCGCCTGACCACCGCGGCCGTCGCCGCGGGTTGCTCGCCCGAAGAACTCGCGCGCCGAATCATCGAGCGCTCGCTCGCGATACTCTGCGCAGATCAGGCTCTCTCGGACTTCCGCTCACAAGTCGCCCAGAGCGGCATTTCCGATCAAGACCTCGATGCCCTTCTCGACGACCTGCGAGAGCAGGTGTGGCGCGAATGTTCGCGGGGCACTCGATCCCTTTGACCGCGTCTCCGTCACGCCGCTTGTTACTCTTGCCTCCTCAGGAGGCCCCATGCCCAAGCCCCGCCAAGTCTTCATCTGCCGAACCTGCGGCAGCGCCCAGCACCGCTGGATGGGCAAATGCCCCGACTGCGGCGCATGGGACGCCCTCGAAGAACAGCGCATCGAGAAATCCGCCACCAAAGACCCGCAGCGCGGCCTCATCGAATCCTGGCAGGCCTCCGGCGGCGGCGCGCCCGCCGCGAGCGACTCCGGCTCACCCGAGGCCAAGCCGATCGCCCAGGCCGGCAGCAGCACCGGACCCGTGCCGCGCATCACCACCGGCATCGGCGAGTTCAACCGCGTCCTCGGCGGCGGCCTCGTCCCCGGCTCCGTCGTCCTCGTCGGCGGCGACCCCGGCATCGGCAAGAGCACGCTGATGTTGCAGGCGGCGGGGGCGATGGGGAATAGGTGTCTAGGTGTCGAGGTGCCCAGGTGTCAAGGGCAAACCTCCGAGTCCGCCCCCTCGGCACCTCGACACCTTGACACCTCGACACCTCCTTCTTTGTCCACCCCCTCGACACCTCGACACCTTGGCACCTCGACACCTCCCCCTTCGTCCACCCCCTCGACACCTCGACACCTTGGCACCTCGACACCTGTCCTCTACGTCTCCAGCGAAGAATCCGCCGAGCAGGTCCGCATGCGGGCCACGCGCCTCGGCGTCGGCGATGCCCCCGGCCTCTTCGTCCTCGCCGACACCAACCTCGCCCGCATCGTCGAACAGACCCGCCGCCTCCTGCCGCGCGTGCTGGTCATCGACTCGGTGCAGATGATCTACAAGGCCGATCTCGACGCCTCCCCCGGCTCCATCGCGCAACTCCGCCGCTGCTGCGCCGAACTCGTCTACCTCGCCAAGGTCTCCAACATCGCCGTCGTCCTCGTCGGCCACGTCACCAAGGACGGCCAACTCGCCGGGCCGCGCTTGCTCGAACACCTCGTCGATGCCGTGCTCTACTTCGAGGGCGACCGCTACCACGCCCACCGTATCCTGCGCGGCGTCAAAAACCGCTTCGGCACCACCCTCGAGATCGGCATCTTCGAGATGACCGGCGACGGCCTCAAGGAACTCCCCGGCGGCCTCGGCGTCGGCGTCCTCGACCCCGCGGCCGGGGCCAAGGTCGGCGCCGTCGTCTGCCCCATCATCACCGGCACCCGCTGCGTCCTCGTCGAACTCCAGGCCCTCACCGCCACCGGCTTCCTCGGCGCGGCCAAAAGAAAGTCCTCCGGCCTCGACGCCAATCGCCTCGCCATGATCATCGCCGTCCTCGAACAGCACGCCGAACTCCGCCTCGCCGACCGCGACGTCTTCGCCTCCAGCGTCGGCGGCATCCGCGTCGTCGAGCCCGCCTCCGACCTCGCCCTGCTGCTCGCCATCGCCGGGGCCCACTACCGCCGCAAACTCGACCCGGGCACGGCCGTCGTCGGCGAGGTCGGCCTCGGCGGCGAGGTGCGGATGGTCAGCCAGATCGAGCAGCGCATCGGCGAGGCCGCGCGCCTGGGGTTCAAGCGCATCATCGTGCCCAAGCCCGCACGGGGCGCGCTGAAGTCTCCGCCCGGCGTCACCGTCGATCCGGTCGCCACCATCGGACAGGCCATCGAACGCCTCAGATGACAACTGAAAAGGCACGGACCCGAAAGCCCGTGCCATGAAACCCACAAGGCGTGCGGGCGCGGCAAAGCGCCCGCAAACCTGTCAGGAAGGTGCTCGATTGGGCGACGCAGGGCCGTCGCATTCCGTTGAACGCGGCCGCGCACGCGGTATTGCGATCTATTTCCGATCCGCAGGAACCAGCCAGTCGGGCATCGCGGCGGGTCGCCCCGACCGATCCACGCAGGCCAGCATGGACGACCCCACCATCAATGTGTCGCCGACCTGCGGCCCAAACCCGGGAGTAATCCCGCCCTCCGACAGATGCGCCCCTGAGCACTCCGCCCGCACCACCTCGTACTCATGCAGGATCTTCACCCGCGACCCGCCCACCACCCTCGTCCGCACCTCCACCAGATCGTCGTAGTACCCCGGCCGCTTGTACGCGACCTCGAGTTTCACGATCACCAGAAACACGCCCGCCGCCTCCATCTGCGCGTACGTGAGCCCCGCATCGCGCAGCAGTTCCGTCCGTCCCATCTCCAGCCACGGGATGTACGCCGCATGATGCGCCACACCCATCGGGTCGCACTCGCAGTAGCGCACCCGCACCCGCAGCGCACCGCTGCTCGCAATGGGCTTGGACGGACGAATCCCGTTCGCGTCGCTCATGCCAACAGCATAGAGCCGGATCACTGGGCACTGGCGCTGGACACTCATACAATCCGCCGCCCATGACCACGCCCGCGCACTTCGACAAGCACCTGGCCGCCAAGGTCAAGGTGCGCCCGCTCGAGCCCGAGGACTCCCTCGCCCATCTCACCTACCTCCTCCACCGCGCGTACAAGCAGCACGCCGACCGCGGCATCAAGTCCCTCGCCGCGTTCCAGCCCGAGGAAGTCACCCGCAAGCGCATCGCCGGCGGCGAGTGCTTCGTCGCGCTCTACATGGGCAAGATCGTCGGCACCATCCTCTTCAAGGACGCCGCACGCACCGCCCTCGACGGCGTCGGCGGGTCCACCTCCATCCCCTGGTTCCAGCGCGGCGATGTGGCGAGTTTCTCCCAGTTCGCCGTCGAGCCCGAGCACCAGGGCCACGGCATCGGCGGCGTGCTCATGCAGACCGTCGAGCGGCGGGCCGCCGCCACCGGCGCGGCCGAGATCGGCCTCTCCACCCCCGAGCCCGCCGCGTGGCTCGTCGAGATGTACCTCCGCCACGGCTATCGCGTCGTGGAGCATGTGCGGTGGAAGGAGACCAACTACGTCAGCGCGATCATGAGCAAGGCCCTGCGCTCGCCGGCCATCGTCGGCGCGCCGGGTCCAAATGGGCATTCCACCCCGGCCAAGTGACCCCCCCCCCCCCCCCCCCCCCCGCCCGCCGGAGCCCGCCCATGCCCGCATCCGCCACCGCCACGGTCGTCATCAACGCCGAGCCAAGCGCCGTCTGGCCCTTCCTCTCCGACCAGGCCCGCTTCCTCGCGTGGATGACCTTCATCCCCGGCATGCCCGCACCGGCGGGCTCGATCTTCCAGCCGCATCCGGGCGGCACGCTGCTCGTCAAGTTTCCCAACGGCGGCCAGGCCAAGGGGAAAGTGCTCGATCTCGACCCGGCGCGCAGGCTTGTCTTCACGTGGGGCTACGACCCGGACGTCGCCAAGACCGGCCTCGGCCCGGGGGCCACGCGCGTCGAGATGGTGTTGGAGTCCACGAGCGAGGGCGCCCGCGTCACGCTCACCCACGGCGGACCCATGTCCGACAAGCTCGCCCACGAGCACGCCGCGGGCTGGCGGCACCACCTCTCGCAACTCGCCGTGCAGAGCGCCATGGAGTTCCACCAGTCGCGCCTGGCCGACGCCCTCGCGGCCTACTTCCGGGCCTTCTCCGAGCCCGACGCCGCCAAGCGCGACGCCCTGCTCGCCTCGTGCTCCGAGGACGCCGTCCATCTCCGCACCGCCTTCGCCTGCACCGACGGCCGCGCCGACCTGAGCGCCCACATCGCCAATGGTCTCAAGCACATGCCCGGCTGCACGCTGGCCCAGAACGGCATGGTCAATCACATCCACGGGGTCGCCCGCGTGCCGTGGAAGGTGGCCTCGCCCGAGGGCAAGATGATCTTCAAGGGCGAGAACATCGTCCGGTTCTCGCCCGCCGGAAAGATCGCCGAGATCGTCGGCTTCCAGGGGTAGCCCATCGACCGCGTCAGTGTGGCCCGGACGGGCCCTGGGCCTTCGGGGTGCCGTCAACGGTGCACTTCCACTTGCTCCGGTCGTACTCGGGCGGGTGTTCGGCGTCGATGTGCTTCTGAACCTGATCCGCGAACGTGCAGGCATCGATCAGGAACTGCGAATCCAGGGCGGTGAGCGCCTTCACTTCTCGCGCCGCGCCCCCCTTGAGCTCCACGTACGACACATTGCCCAGCACGTGCGGCTCGCGGCCATTGTCGCCGTACGAGTCCACGAACACCTTGGACTCGCAGTCGCCCTCGGGCTTGGGCCAACCGTCGCAGGCGCACCCGCTCTGGTTCGGACGATACACGCACTCGCGCAGCAGCGGGCCGCCGGTGGACGATCGCACCGCGACGAAGACCGCGGTGCCCGCGTACGCGCCGCCCGGAAGCCCCGGCGTCCGGATGATGATCGGCCAGGGCATGGGCCACGCGACGGGACTGCCCGGCTTGATGGACACCACGAGAAACCCGGCGCGAAGATAGAGCAGGTCCCGGTTCCTCTGCCCGGCCTCCGTCATTGAGTCCAGGAACAGGCCGCGCCAGTACGGATCGGACGATTTCTCAACGATCGGGGGACTGATCCCCCGGTCGCAGACATCGCTCGCATCCGACGGCCCGAAGGCACCCGCGACGAGCGTCATGCACAATCCGCCCGAGGTCGGCGTCCGGGCGTACAGGGCCCGGCGCTCGGGGTGCTGCGCATCGAAGGCGGGCAGCACGACCTCGCCCCACTTCAGATGGTCCGGCAAGTCGAGCATGCCCTCGGTGGGCGTGGAGCCGCTGCTCGACGAAAGAGAGGTCGTGCAGTCGTCCCCGCTCGACGCCCAACCCGCCGTCGCCAAACCGGGGCGCCCCGGCCGCGCCAGCGCGAACGCCGATCCCGCCTTCTCCTGGTCGGGCCTCGCCGGCTCGCGCCGGTCCGGCGCCTCCACCGTGTACCCCGACCATCGGGGCGCGGACGCGCACCCGCACAGGACCACTCCGACGCATATCGAGCCCACGGTTCGAGTCAACATGCCGATTCTCCACGAGCATCCGCGGCTCACGCGGCCTCGGAGGCCAAGGCCCCGCTCCGCGCGCCCGCCGCCAGCACGCACGCGCCCAACGCCCCGACCGCCACGACCATCGGATTGACAAGATACCCGCTCGCCGTGCCCGCCCACAAGGCCAATCCCGTGAAAATCCCGGCCGCCAGCACCCCGGCAAGGAACGTAAATCCCAGGCCCGCCAAGCGATTGCGCATCCCCATCGCCCCCCCGAGAATCCACCCGGCCCACGCCGACCCGACCGCCGCCGCCCACGTGAGCAGCCCCGCCTGCGACCACGAGGGCTGCCGGAGATACTCGCGCCCGATGAGCGACTCGACGGCGCACGCCTGGAACTTCGCCCCCGGACGCAACCCCTGCGGGCCGCGAAAGGGCGTGTCCCGCCCATCCCGGGCGTCGCACAGGACCAGCGTCCGACCGAGGATCCACCCGCGCAGGTTCTCCTCGTTCATCGAGAGCACCTCCGCGGCGTCCTTCGAGACGGCCGCGAGGTCCGCGTCCGTCGCCAGCGCCGCGGGAAACCGAACCACCCGATCGCTCGCCGCCAGGCCGTTGCGGCTCTGCTCGCGGTCGTTGGGGGGATCGACGGACAACCCTTCGAGGACGAGGCGACCGGAGAACTCCTCGCGGGCCCCCGCCCGCCCCGCGCGCTCGAAGGTCACCCGCACCGCCCGGCGCTCCGCGTCGATGTCCACGCGGAAGTCCGCGCCGGGTTGCAGGGTCATGGCGGCCAGCACCAGCGCAAACGAGGGCTCGAGCGTCGCCCGCCCCTGGTGGGAGACGGCCAGTTGCAGCGTCGGCGGGAGCCCGGGCTCCGCCGGATTGATGACCACGCACGCCGAGGAGATGGGCGGAGCCGGGGCGATCGACGCGTAGGGCCGGTCGTCCCAACGCTCGAGCCCGACGAGCACCCCCCGCGCCTCCGTCGCGTTGGCGAGCTCCCCGAGAGCCTCCCGGAGCGCCGAGTCGTGGGGCGTCGCCTCGCCGCGGAATATCAGGTCCAGCCCGACGGCGCGTGCGCCACCCGCCGCGGCGATCTTGCGCGCCAGGCCCGCCCACACCAGCCGCTCGGCCCCCGCCTGGCCGAGCGGGATCCGTGCGCCCGCCGGGCCCATCGCCGCCACGCACGCCGGCGCGTCGCGCATCTCGATCAGGCGAACGTCCCGCGGACACGGGGCGGGCGCGACCGCCCCGGCCTCGAGCGGCTGGGTCGCGCGCGCGATCCCCGTCCACCCGAACAGCACCGGCGAGAGCGTCAGCGCCCCCGCCGCGGCCAGCGTTCCGGCTCCCAGCACGAACGCCACGGGCCGGCGCAGCGCGCCGCGCCCGATCGCCGCGCGGGCCCGGCCCAGCACGCGCACGACCCGGGCGGCCGGCGAGGTGTGGGCCCGGCTCCACCCCTCCAACCTCTCGCGCAGCCCCGCCACGCTCTTGAAGCGCCGATCCCGATCGGGCTCGGCGGCACGAAGGATGATGCCGTCGAGCTCCGCGTCGATCGCCGGGCACTCCCGGCTGGCCGGGTGCGAGCGCGTCGGCCAGCACGAGCTGGCGCCGAACTCCCCCGGCGAGCGCCCGGTCAGGAACGCCGCCAGCGTCACCCCGAGGGCGTACTCATCCGACAACTGATCGGGCAGGCGCCCCCCTCCGGACGCGAGAGAGGGGTCCAGGTACCCGGGCGTTCCCGCGAGCACCTGTCCCGGCTCGCCGCCGAGGCGACGCACCACGCGCGCGATGCCGAAGTCGATCAGGCGGGGCTCGTCGCCGACGATGAGGATGTTCGAGGGCTTGATGTCGGCGTGCACCAGGTGCTGCTCGTGGAGCGCCTCCACGGCCCGGCAGACCAGCGCGAACACCTCGACCTTCTTCTCGATGGGCCACGCGTTGGAGACCGGCCCCCCGAGCATCTCCGCGTTCTCCTCGAACTCCATCGCGACGTACGGAACGCTCACCCCGCCGATGGTCGCGTCACCGGCGGCGAGCACCCGCGCGATGAGCGCGGTGCGCTTCACGCTCGCCAGCCGGCGCCCCTCGTCGCGGATCATCGCCATCAGCGCGCCGTCGGCGGCCAGCCCCGGATGCGCCACCTTCACCGCCACCGACCGCGACAGCCGCTCGTCGCGGCACTCGTACACATCCCCCATGCCGCCCGAGGCCAGCAGGCCCTTCACGACGTACGGCCCGATGGTCGCCGGCGGCGTCGCCGAGGCGGGCCGCCCGACCGGCGACGGGCGCGACACTGTCGGCGCTTCGCTCGGCGATGCATCCGGCCTGGCGGGTTCGGCAGCCACGGGCGCGCTCCCCACGGGGCGTCTGGCCGCCGGCGCGGCCGGGGGGCCTCGTGTGCGGGTGAGCATACCAGATTCCATGGCAGGCCGCCGGGCCGGCCGCGCAGGCCCCCCGGCGGGCGGGCCCATGCCCGGGCGCCGCGCCGGGCCCACCCCTGGCCGGAGGCGGGCCCTACTTGCTCTTGGTATCCCCGCGGGCGAAGATGCTCGCCACGTAGTTGAGCACGTCGGTCGCGCTGGTCTCGTTGTACCCGAACTGCTTGATGAGCCGCTGCTTGACGATGTCGATCTTCTGCTGGGTCTCGTCGTCCACGACGCTGCTCACCAGGTTCTTGAGCTTGATGGTGTCGCGCTGGTCCTCGAAGAGCTTGAGCTCGAGGGCCTTGTACAGGCGGGCGTTGGTGTTGTACTCGAAGCGCTTGCCGTCGAGGGCGAGGGCCCCGATGTAGTTCATGATCTCCTGGCGGAAGTCGTCCTTGCGGCTCTCGGGGATGTCGATCTTCTCCTCGATCGAGCGCATGAGCCGCTCGTCGGGCTCGTCGTCGCGCCCGGTGTAGCGGTTCTTGACGCGCTCGCGCTGGGTGTAGGCCCGGACGTTCTCGATGTAGTTGGCGCACAGCCGCTTGATGGCGTCCTCGTCGGCGCTGATGGCCCGCTGGACCTCGGCCTTGATGATGTCCTCGTACTCCTCGCGCACGATCGAGAGCATCTCGCGGTAGCGCTTGCGGGTGTCCTCGTCGTTGATGAGCGAGTGGTGGGAGAGGCCCGTCTCCAGCTCGTTCATCACCATGAACGGGTTGATGCACTTCTCCTCCACCGCCTGGCGGCCGACGAGCGCGTTGGAGATCTTGTCCTGCACGTACCGGGGCGAGATCCCCTCCATGCCCTCGTGCTGGGCCTCCTCCTTGAGCTCCTTGATCGAGTCCTCGGTGTACCCGGCGATGGCCCGGCCGTTGTAGAGCTTCATCTTCTGCAGCAGCGTCAGCCCGCTCTTCTTGGGCGGATCGAGGCGGCTGAGCACGGCCCACATCGCGGCCACCTCCAGCGTGTGGGGCGCGATGTGGATCCCCTTGATGCGCTCGGCGCTGAAGTCCTTCTGGTAGATCTTGATCTCGTCGTCGAGGCGGATGTTGTACGGGATGTCGATCTTGATGGTCCGGTCGCGGAACGCCTCCATCATCTCATTCGACTGCAGCCGCTTGTACTCCGGCTCGTTGGTGTGCCCGAGGATGACCTCGTCGATCTGCGTCTGCGCGAACTTCTTGGGCTTGATCATGTGCTCCTGGCTCGCCCCGAGCAGGTCGTAGAGGAACGCCACGTCGAGCTTGAGCACCTCGATGAACTCGCAGATGCCGCGGTTGGCGATGTTCAGCTCGCCGTCGAAGTTGAAGGCCCGCGGGTCGGAGTCGGACCCGAACTGGGCGATCTTGCGGTAGTTGATGTCGCCCGTGAGTTCTGTCGAGTCCTGGTTCTTCTCGTCCTTGGGCTGGAAGGTGCCGATGCCCACGCGGTCCTTCTCGCTGAGGATGATCCGGCGCACCTTGATGTGCTTCATCACCTGCCGCCAGTCGCCGCCGTAGTGCTTCATCAGGTCGGCCGCGACCTTGCGGCAGAACGGGTCGAGCTCGCCCACGAGCCGCAGCTGCCCGCCCCGGTTCTTGGGCTGGTAGCGCGAGTTGAGCTTGCCCATGATGTCGGCGCGGGCCTCGCGCGGGATGAGCAGCATCGGCTCCTCGTGCATCGGGCAGGGGAACTCGTGGTCCATCCCGCCGGGGGCGCAGTGCTCGTCGAGCATCCAACTGAACGAGTACAACGCGCCGTCGTCCGTGCGCGAGTACGCCTCCAGCCCCTTCTTGAGCAGCCTCGCGATGGTGGACTTGCTCGACCCCACCGGCCCGTGCAGCAGCAGGATCCGCTTGTCCGTGCCGTACCCCTCGGCCGCGGAGCGGAACACATCCACGAGCTGCATCAGGGCCAGGTCGAGCCCGTAGATCCCGTCGGCCCCGTGGTCGAACGGGTCGGAGAAGAAGTGGTACCGGACGCAGTCCTTCTTGAACAGCTTGTACTTCTCGAAGCCGTAGGACAGGATGGCGTCGTACGCCCGCTGGTACGCGTTGCGCAGCACCGCCGGGTTCTTCCCGACGATGTCGAGATAATCGAAGAACGATCCCGTCCAGTTGTGGTTCTGGAACGAGCGCCGATCCAGGCGCGACTCGATGAGCGAGGCGATCTCCTGCGAGCCGAGCGCACCGGAGACCCCGCCGCCTCCGACGCCGCCGGACTCGAACCCCATCGACATCGACCGTCGTCCTGACATGTCCTCGGGCATGGCGCACACTCCCATGGCGAAGGCCCCCGCGGGCCGGCACGGTGGATCATCACAAGAGCGGCAAGGGCTTGCGCCGGTTTCACCGCCGAGGCTGGAGGAATGTATCGGCCTCCCCGGGGCCGGGGATCAACCCGATGTGTCGGCCCAGTCTTTCATACGCGGCTTCCCCCTCCTCGGATCGGAAGATATCGGTCGCCGACTCCACTCCCCCCGCGGCTACGCTGTCCGCATGTCCTTTGGCCTGGGCCGCGGCCGCCAACTCGACGATGCACCCGGAACGGTGGGAGTCTCCGCGACCGACCTCCCGCCGCTTCCCGACGCCATCATGACCGACCCGCACGCCGGGCGCATCGACCCGCGCCGATGGTTCGCCGACCCCGCACGCCCCTTCGAGATCGAGATCGGGTGCGGCAAGGGCGGGTTCATCCTCCAGGAAGGCGCGGCCAACCCGGGCGTGAACTTCCTCGGCCTCGAGTACGCCCGTGAGTTCTACCTTTACACCGCCGATCGGGTGCGACGGCGCGTTCTCCCCAATGTCCGCGTGCTCCACACCGACGCCTCGGAGTTTCTCCGCTGGCGCTGCCCGGATTCGGTGGTGGGGGTCATCCACCTGTACTTCTCCGATCCGTGGCCCAAGGCCAAGCACCACAAGAACCGCGTGATCCAGGACGCCTTCCTCGCCGACGCGTGGCGCGTCCTCCTTGCCGGGGGCGAACTGCGGATCGTGACCGACCACGACGACCTGTGGGCGTGGGACGTCGAGCACTTCGACCGATGGACGGTCGCCGACGGAGCGATCCCGGATCCGATCCGTGCGAGGTTCCGGCTGCCGCCCCGGCCATTCGAGCGCCGCCCTTTCGTCGCCCCCACCTGGGCCGACGAGGGCGAGACCGTGGGCACCAACTACGAGCGCAAGATGTGCTCCGACAAGCCGCCGCACGCCTGCGTGCTCGTCAAACCCGCGACGCGCTGATAACGTGGTCGCGGCGGGCCCGTGGCGGCCCACACCCCGATCGGCTCTTGCAGTTCGGTTGAGTTCCGGTTCAGTCGCGCCGGCCCTTGATCGATAACCCTCGCATGAGCGCCCCGCCGGAATCCGCATCATCGACCCCGGGTGCGCTCGAGGTCGCCCGCCGTCTGGCCGCGCAGGCCGAGCGGGCCAGCCACGCCAAGAGCGAGTTCCTCGCCAGCATGAGCCACGAGATCCGCACGCCGCTGACGGCGATCCTCGGGTACGCCGATCTCCTGCTCGATCCCGCCCTCACCGAACGCGAGCGGCGCGAGCACGCGCTCACCATCCGGCGCAACGGCGAGCACCTGCTCTCGATCATCAACGGCGTCCTGGACCTGTCCAAGATCGAGGCCGGCCGCATGACCATCGAGGCTCTCCCCACCTGCCCGCGCCGGGTGCTCGAGGAGGTCTGCTCGCTCATGAGCGTCCGGGCCGCCGCCAAGGGCATCACCCTCCGCGCCGAGGTCGTCGGCTCGCTCCCCGCCCGCGTCCGGACCGATCCGACCCGCCTCCGGCAGATCCTTCTCAACATCACCGGCAACGCGATCAAGTTCACCCAGCGCGGCGGGGTGACCATGCGGGCCTCGTTCCAACCCACCCCCACCCCCATCCTCTGCTTCGACGTGATCGACACCGGCATCGGACTGCGCCCCGAGGAGATCCCCCGCCTCTTTCAGGCCTTCGCTCAGGCCGATGCTTCCACGAGCCGCCGGTTCGGCGGAACCGGCCTGGGTCTGTCCATTTCCAGGCAAATCGCCGGGATGCTCGGCGGCGACATCACCGTCGCCTCCGAGCACGGCCAGGGGTCGGTCTTCACCGTCACTCTCGCCGCCGATGTCGTCGCCGGATTCTCCGAGCACGCCGACGAGCTCGTCGTGCCCCGGGGCCATGCCGCGCCCCCCGGCCGGACCGCCGGCCTCGCCGGCACGCGCGTGCTCGTCGTGGAGGACGGTCCCGACAACCAGCGACTCATCTCGCACCACCTTCGCAAGGCCGGCGCGGCGGTCGAGCTCGCCGAGAACGGGGCCGTTGGGCTTGCCCGCGTCCTCGACGCCGCGGCCCCGCCCATCGACCTGATCCTCATGGACATGCAGATGCCCGAGATGGACGGATACGAGGCGACGCGGCGCCTTCGCGCGGCGGGCTGGTGCGGGCCGATCGTCGCGCTCACCGCCCACGCCATGGACGGCGATCGCGTCGGGTGCATGAACGCCGGGTGCAACGATTTCCTCACCAAACCCATCGATCGGGAGGGGCTGGTCGATGCGTGCGCCAGGTGGGCGGCCGTGGCCAAGGCCAACAGCGGCGCCGGCCAACAGGGCGCGTGCGCGACTAAAAAGGGTGGCTGACGGGACTCGAACCCGCGACCCCGAGAATCACAATCTCGTGCTCTAACCAACTGAGCTACAGCCACCATCGCGCCCGGCAACGGGCTTGGGGGGTCCGTGCGGGCAGGGGTGAAGGGTACGCGCTCCTCCGGTGACAGTCCGCAACCCGAACACCGACATTTGGCCGTCCCCTTTTGGGATGAGTGCTTCGGCCCCCCAAGCCCGGGGGAGTACCGGGACTGTACCATGCACATTGCCCTCGGTTCGGGCCGCGACTTAGGTTACCCTTCCCGAATCGAGTTCCCGCGGGCTTTCCGCCCGCGCCGACCGCTCGATCGTCCCCGGAGCCCACCCATGCCCACCCTCGCCAAACCCACCACCACCCCCACCGCCGCCGCCGGTCACAAGATCAATCTGACCGGTGATCGAGTCCACCGGAACGTCGCTCCGGCCCGCCTGGTGGAACTCGCGCTGGCTCGCGGCGAGGGCGTGCTGGCCTCCAACGGCGGCCTGGTCTGCCTCACCGGCGACCGCACCGGGCGCTCCCCCAAGGACAAGTACCTCGAAGACACCGCGCCGATCCACGACAAGATCGGCTGGGGCGGCTTCAACACCCCGATCACCCCCGCCAACTTCGACGTGCTCCTGGGCATCGCCACCGAGCACATGAACTCGCTCAAGGATCTGTTCGTGTTCGAGGGCTTCGTCGGGGCCGACCCGTCCCACCGCCTGTGCGCCCGCGTCATTTCCGAGCAGGCCTGGCACGCCCTGTTCATCCGCACGCTCTTCATCCCCACCGACTCACCCGCCGCGGGCAAGAGCCCGGTCTGGAAGGCCGAGGGCGGCTGGACCATCATCAACGCCGGCAAGCGCCGCCTCACGGCCGACGAGCAGGCCGGGCTGGGCGTCAAGAGCCCCGTCATGATCGCCCAGTCGCTCACGCGCAAGATGGTCGTCATCGTCGGCTCCGAGTATGCCGGCGAGATGAAGAAGAGCCTCTTCTACGCCATGAACTTCGACATGCCCGAGGCCGGCGTCTTCCCCATGCACTGCTCGGCCAACGTGGACAAGAAGGACCCCGCCAACGTCGCCCTGTTCTTCGGCCTCTCCGGAACGGGCAAGACGACGCTCTCGGCCGACCCCAACCGCGCCCTCATCGGCGACGACGAGCACGGCTGGTCCGACCGGGGCGTCTTCAACTTCGAGGGCGGGTGCTACGCCAAGTGCATCAAGCTCTCCAAGGAGGGCGAGCCGCAGATCTGGAACGCCGTGAGGTTCGGATCCGTGCTCGAGAACCTCGACATCGACCCCGTCACCCGGATCCCCGACTACGACTCCACCAAGTACACCGAGAACACCCGCGCCACCTACCCGATCGACTTCATCCCCGACGCCATCATCCCCTCCATCGCGGGCCACCCCAGGAACGTCATCTTCCTCACCTCGGACGCCTACGGCGTCATGCCCCCGGTGAGCAAGCTCAGCCGCGAGCAGGCCATGTACTACTTCATCAACGGCTACACCGCCAAGCTCGCCGGCACCGAGCTGGGCGTCACCGAGCCCCAGCCCAACTTCTCGGCCTGCTTCGGCTCCCCCTTCCTCCCCCGCCCGCCCAAGGTCTACGCCGAGATGCTCGCGGCCAAGGTCGCCGAGCACAACGCCGACGTCTGGCTGCTCAACACCGGCTGGACCGGCGGCCCCTACGGCGTCGGCAGCCGCTTCAAGCTCGCCTACACCCGCGCGTTCGTCAACGCCATTCTCAACGGCACCCTGCGCGGCGCCAGGTTCACCCCCGACCCCGTCTTCGGCCTCCCGATCCCCTCCGAGGTGGCGGGGGTCCCGAGCGAGGTTCTCAACCCGCGCAACACCTGGAAGGACGGCGCGGCCTACGACGCCAAGGCCAAGGAGCTCGCCGCCAGGTTCCGTGCCAACGACCAGAAGTTCGAGATGCCCGCGGCTGTCCGCGGCGCGGGGCCCAAGGTCTGAGCACGCTCCGGGGCGCGCCAATCGAGGCCCGGCCCGCCCACGGCCCAAACCGGGGGAAGCAGCGCGTTTCCCACCCTACCATGCACCCCAAGGGGCACGGCCGGTCGCACTCTCGACCTCCGATGGCTCGCGGGAACGCCCTTCTGTTCCGAAAACCGCTCTCGGGAATCCAGATCATGCGCATCGACGTCGTCGGCAAGCACATCGACATCACGCCCGCCATCCTCGAATACGCCCAGAAAAAGGCGGACAAGCTCACCAAGTTCTTCGACGGCACCCAGCAGATCCGCGTCCTTGTCGAGTCTCCCCAGGGCAAGAAGGGCGAGATCCACGTCGAGGTCGTCGTCGATGTCGAGAAACACCAGGACTTCATCGCCAACGCCACCGGCCCGGACCTCTACGCCGCCATCGACACCGCCGTGGACAAGGCCGCCCGCCAGGTGCGGGACTTCAAGGAAAAGCTCAAGACCTGAGCGCACGCCGGGGTCCGGGGAACTTCGGGGGAAAGGGGGGTGCGAGCGGTTGCCGGCCCCGCTCGCACGATCCACAACGCCGCCGTCCGGAGGCCCACGCGGACATGTTCATGAAACTCACCCAGATCGTGTCCAAGGGCGCCATCGTCGCCAACATCCCCTCCGAGGAGCGAGACGCCGTCGTCGCCCGCCTCGTGGACGCCCTCATCGCCGTGGGCGCCGCCGACGCCTCCCTGCGCGCCGAACTGGTCTCGCGCGTCCTCGAGCGCGAGCGCATCGGCTCCACCGGGTTCGGCAAGGGCATCGCCGTCCCCCACGTCAAGCACAAGAGCGTCAAGAAGCTCGCCGCCGCCATCGGCCTCGCCCCCGGCGGCCTCGACTTCAACGCCCTCGACCACCAGCCCGTCTACACCGTCTTCCTGCTCCTCTCCCCCGCCGACAAGCCCGACGACCACCTCCAGGCCATGGAGGTCATCTTCAAGCACCTCTCGCAGGAGACCTTCCGCCGCTTCCTCCGCCAGGCCCAGACCTCCGACGACGCCTGGACCCTGCTCGAGGAAGCCGACGGCCATCAGTTTGGTGGTTGATCTGTCCCGCACCTTCGACTCCAGCACCCCCCCACCCCCCACCAACTCGCGGCCTCGCGGCCGTCCACCTTCGAGGTCCCTTCGTGTCCAGCCGTGTGTCGGTCAAAGTCATCATCGCCAACAAGCTCGGGCTGCACGCCCGGCCGGCGATGTGCTTTGTGGACGCGGCCATGCCCTTCAAGTCGTGCGTCACCGTCAAGCGCTCCGACCAGCAGGTGGACGGCAAGAGCATCATGCAGATGATGATGCTCGCGGCCACCAAGGGCACCGAGCTCGAGATCATCGCCGAGGGGGAGGACGCCGAGGCCGCCGTGGCCGCGCTCAAGAAGCTCGTCGAGAGCTGCTTCGACGAGGATTGACGATCATCAGCGCAAACCCGTCGTACCCCTTCACCCCAGCCGTCTGGATGGCGGTCGCCTCCACGCGCGGGTCCGTCGCGGCGATGAGCAGCATCTCCCGCACGCCCCGCGCCCGGGCGTCACGCGTCGAATGCCTGGCCACCTCGCCGTCGCGCACCACGTTGTCGGCAACGACCACGCACCCCGGCGCCGCCAGCCGGATCGACCATTCGAGGTACTCCGGGTACGCCTCCTTGTCCGCGTCGATGAACACGAAATCGAACCTCGCCCCCTTCTTGTGCATCGCTCGCAGGGACTCCAACGCGGGCGCCAGCCGGATGTCCACCCGCGCCCCCAGCCCGGCCCGCTCGATGTTCGCCCTCGCGACCCGGGCACACTCCGGGTTGATCTCCAGCGTCGTGACCCGGCCGGCGCGCCCCAGGGCCCGGGCCAAGCAGATCGTGCTGTACCCGCCCAGCGTCCCGATCTCGAGAATCCGCTTCGCCCCGCGGGCCCGGGCCAGCAGCGTGAGCATCCGCCCCTGAAGGGGCGACACGCTGATCGCCGGGAGCCCGGCCTTCCGGCTCTCCGCCAGCGTTCGGCTCAACGGAGCGTCGGTCCCCAGCAGCGTCTTCTCGAAGTACCGATCGACCGCATCGAATGTCCGCTGCTTCATGCTCGAGCCTCCGGGACGACCCCCCGCCGCGCCCCTATCGTGCCCCGCTCGATTGTTCGCCCCCGAAAGGACCACGATGGCCCGCGGCCAGCACCTCTCCGCCCACCAGAAGAAGATCGTCAACCGCTACTACGAGCACCTGGACACCATCTCGATCACCAAGATCGCCGAGGCCGCCACGGAGCTCTACCTCAGCACCGATCCGAAGAAGACCGAGCGGCTCTGGCAAACCGTCGAGAGGGCCCTGGACAAGACCGCGGCGAGCGACAAGGCCGTGCAGCGCGTGCTGCAGACGCGCGATGTGAAACTCCTCGCCGAACTCGTCGGCAAACTGTCCAAATGAAAAGGCACGAACGGTCGGCCGTTCGTGCCCTGGTATTGCTGCTCATTGCGCGGGCTGAGGTCCGCGCACCGGCGAAGGCCGGCGTTACTTGACCTCGGTGATCACGGCCGTCTTCGCGACAAACCGCATCCCGGTCCAGTACTGGTCGATCTCGTGCATCGAGTTGTCCGCCAGCCCGTCCTTGAGGGCCACGGCCCGGGCCCCGTCGAGCGACACGTCGCACGAGAAGCCGGAGGTCTTGCTCGGCCACGCCACCCACAGAGCCCCCGCGGGCCGCATGAGCTTGGCGAGCTGGCTGAACCGGCGCGATAGTGTGTTCTGGTTCGGCACAAACAGCACCGCAAGGTCGAACCCGGCCCCGCGCATGGCCGAGTGCCGCAGCTCCACGCCGTCGGGCAGCTTGCCCAGCTTGTCGGGGAAGTACGACGGGGCGTCGATGAGCACGACCACGTGCCCGCCCTGGATTCCCAGGCGCTTGGCGAGCGGCCCGGTGGCCGACGCGCCGGGCTTGGGGGCCTTGGAAACCGAACGATCCGCCTTGGCAGACTTGGTGGTCTTGCCCGCTACGGACTTCCCGGGGGTCTTCGTCTTGGCTTTGGTGGTGGTTGGCATGGGGACGGTATTTTACGCCGCTCAACCCAGCCCGGCTCCACGAAGCCGCGAAATCAATTCCACCCGCCGTTTGGGGTCCACACCGCTCTCAAGCTCCCCCGCCGGACGCACCCAGATCGCCATCTTCGGCTCCGGATCGATCGGGGCCTCGTATCGCGGAATCACGTGCCAATGCACGTGGTGCATCTGGTTGCCCAGGCACTCATAGTTGATGCGGCGCGGCGAGAACGCCCGCACGATCGCCTCCGCCACCCGCCCCATGTCCTCATTGAGGGCCGCGCGGCGCGCCGCCGAGAGCAGATGCAGGTGTTCCACGTGCTCCTTGAGCAGCAGCACGCACCACCCCTCGTACGCCTGATGATCGTGCAGCACCGCCAGCGACTCTCGCAGTTCCGCGATCAGGAACGGGTTGCTCCCGCTTCGACTCTCCGCGATCCGTCGGCAGGCCTGGCAGTCGGTCATGCGTGACTCTACGTCTTCCCGCCCTTACGAGCCCTCCGCGCGAGCGGAGGACGGACCATCTTCGGCCTCCGCTCGCGCGGAGGGCTCGTAACGCCATCCCGCCCCGCACTCCGGGCACCGATCGAACGCCCGGCCGCTCTCGATCAGCCCGGTCATGTCGTACCCGCAGCAGTCGCAGTGCGAGGCATACCACCGCTTCCGCCGCCGCATCAACATGGGCAACAACACCGCCGGCCCGATCACTACCAGCCCCGCCCCCAGCAGCAGCGTGAACGCCCAGAAGGTTCCCGCGAAGCAATAGCAATCTTCCTTCCGCCGGAACATCACGTCGATGGGCAGGATCGCCACCGCCTCCACCAGCGTCCCCGTGAAGAGCATCGCCGCCAGCCGGGCCAGGACGCTCTCGTGCCGCTCCCCTCGCCGCAGAGCGCGAGAGCAGAAACCAAACATCAGCGCCGCGCCGCACACGTAACTCAGCGCGCACCACGCGTAGAACATCCATCGCGTGACGCTCGCGTCCCACCCCGGATCGAGATCGCGATTGAACTGCGTGATCGTCGCCAGCCCGAGAAAGATCGCCGCGGCCAGCATCGTCCCGACCAGCGCGGCCGCGCCGATGCTCAGCCGCAGCGGCCCCCCCCGCCCGCTCCGGGCCCGAGGCTTGCGCACCGGCCACACCAGCACCGTCTGGAGCAGCATCAATCCGCCGATGACCAGCAGCAGCGTCCCCCAGTATTCCGGGTCCTTGAGCAGGTTTGCGATCCGGTCCCCGTGCCAGACCCCCAGCGGGTGCTCCGGCCCCGCCACCGTGTCGGCCTGCATCACCCAGATCGGGCCGAACCCTACGACAAAGAGCGCCTGCACACCCCAGAAACCAACGATCACCCGCCACTTCCGCAGCGCGTGCATCGAGGCCTCGGAACTCTGCTGAACGCTCGCCGACACCTGGTTCCCTCGCCGATGGGGCCGAATCGAACGCCCATTCTTGCCGATACCATGCCACGATGTCGGCCCATTCCTCCCAATCCTCCGTCGCCGTGCAGAAGTGCATCGACGCCGCGTGCGGGGCCGAGTTCCCCGTCTCCTCCGTCCTGACGGCCTGCCCAACCTGTGCCGCCTCCGGGCGCGGCGAGAGCCTGCTCGATATCGTCTACGACTGGGACGCGCTCCGGAGGGCCCGCCCGCTCGACATCCCCCGCCTGTTCGGACCCGAGACCGCCCTCAACGGTTCGGGCGTCTGGTCCTTCTTCGACCTTCTCCCCTTCGCCCCGTCGCCCGGCGCGTGCGTCTCCGTCGGCGAGGGCCGGACGATCCTCCAGCGGGCGACCGACCTGGGCACACACGTCGGCTTCCGAGGCCGCACGACCGCCGATGCGCCCAATCTCTTCCTCCAGTACGAGGGCATGAACCCGTCCGGCTCGTTCAAGGACAACGGCATGGCCGCGGGCTTCACGCACGCGAAGATGGTCGGCGCCAAGGTCGTCGCCTGCGCCTCCACCGGCAACACCAGCGCCTCGCTGGCGATGTACGCCCGGCGCGCCGGCCTGAGGGCCTTTGTCTTCATCGGCGAGGGGAAGATCGCCTTCGGCAAGCTCGGCCAGGCCCTCGACTTCGGGGCGACCACCCTCCAGATCGCCGGCGACTTCGACGCCTGCCTCGCCCGCGTCCGGGCCATCGCCGCCGATCCATCGCGCGGCGTCTATCTCCTCAACTCCGTCAATCCCTTCCGCCTCGAAGGGCAGAAGACGATCATGCACCGCGTCCTCCGCGACCTGGGTGGTCCGGCTCTCCGAGCCGGGCGTCTTGCCGTCCCCGATTGGATCATCGTCCCCGGCGGAAACCTCGGCAACTGCTCCGCCTTTGCCAAGGCCTTCATCGAACTCCGGGCACTCGGCGCCATCGACCGCCTGCCGCGCCTGGCCGTCATCAACGCCCGCGGCGCACGCACGCTCGACCGCGTGGTCAACGAGCTCGGCATCCGCTGGACGCCGTCTGCTCCTCTGCAAGGCTCGTTCGACCGCGCCGCCGTCAACGCCGAGTTCGCCCGGATGGACGCCTCCAACGAACGGGCCCACACCATCGCCAGCGCCATCGAGATCAACCGCCCCGTCAATCTCTCCAAGGCCCTGCGCGCCCTGCACGCCATGAACGGCGTCGTCCGCTCCGTCTCCGACGAGGACATCCTCGAGCACAAGGCCCTCGTCGGCCGCTTCGGCATGGGGTGCGAGCCCGCCTCCGGCGCGTCCGTCGCCGGCGCGGCCATGCTCCTCCGCGAGGGCGTCATCCGCCCCGACGAGTCCGTCGTGTGCATCCTCACCGGACACCAACTCAAGGACCCGGATGCCACCGTCACCTACCACACCGGCATCGACACCAAGGCCGCCCAGTCCGACATCGGCCCGCAGCACCGCCACGAGGCGCGCGGCCGCCTCGCCAATCGACCTATCCGCGTCGCCGATGATCTCGACGCGATCCTCAGGGCGATGGACCTGGCCTAGGCAGGCCGCGCCGCACAGGGAATTCACCCGTTACCGGGCTTGCATCCGTCGTTCGGGAACCATTCGCCGATCCGGGCGGACAGAAGCGTGGCCGCTCGCCGTCGCGACGGCATAGTTATCGATGCGGCCGCGCGGCCGCGAACCCGGATCCAACAGGAACTCTCCGTGCACGCCACACTCGCGCGCTTCGCCCTCGCCACGCTCGTCGCTCCGACTATCGGATGCCTGCTCGCGCCCTGCGCCCTGGCCCAGCCTGCCGGCCCGCTCGAGCCGCCCCCGCCCCCCTTCGACGCCTGCCACCTCGCCTTCGAGCCCCACATCGGGTGCGGCAAGGCCACCGCCTTCGACGCCGCCATCGCCGCCGGTTTCACGCCGGCGCAACTCTCCCCCGCCGGCGGCCTCGCCCCGCGCGGCCCGAGCGGCCCCACCGACCCGACAAACGTCCTGCACAACAACCTCGCCATCGAGATCCTGAGCGTCACGCCCAGCGGCAACAACGGCACCGCGGAGCTCTCCGGCTCGAACACGATGACGATCGTGTCCAACGTCAACAACCTCACCACCTTCACCTTCGGCCTCCGCTGCCAGTACACCGTGACGAGTTGCACCGTCACCGACACCGTCGGCGCCTACGCGACCACGCCCACCACCCTGTCCTGCCCCGTGAGTTCCTACCTCCGAACCATCACCTTCGCCCGCCCCATCAACGCGGGCGAAACGTTCACCATCTCCATCGCCTACTCCGGCACGGCCATCCCCAACGTCGGTCTCGGCTCCTTCTTCGCGGGCGGACAGGGCGCGGTGGACACGGCCCCGACCGTCGTCGCCACCCTGTCCGAGCCCTACTACGCCGCGACCTGGTGGCCCTGCAAGGACGGCGACGTCTACAGCCTCGGCGACAACTCCGACAAGGCCACGCTCGACGTCGCCATCACCGCCGCCGACACCCTGCAATCCGTCTCCAACGGCCTGCTCGTGGGCGTGGACACGCTCCCGGGAAACCGGAAGACCTATCGCTGGCACTGCTCCTCTCCGCTCTCGTCCTACCTCGTCTTCTTCGCCACCTCGCAGTACAACCAGTGGTCGCTCCCGTACAACTACGGCGCGGGCACCATGCCCGTGCAGTTCAGCATCTACCCCTCCTCCGACACGCCCACCAACCGCGCCGTCTGGGAGAAGACGCCGGCGATGCTCGACGCCTTCGCCCCCATCTACGGCCTCTACCCCTTCCTCTCCGAGAAGTACGGCGTCTACCAGTTCGAGTTCAGCGGCGGGCAGGAGCACCAGACCTACACCGGCCAGGGGCGCGGCGGCGCGTTCAACGAGTCCATCACCGCCCACGAGCTCGCCCACCAGTGGTGGGGCGACAACATCACCTGCAAGACCTGGTCCGACATCTGGCTCAACGAGGGATTCGCCACCTATTCCGAGTGCCTCTGGGAAGAGCGCAAGCCCGGCTCCTCCGGCCTTGGCTCGCTGCGCTCGTGCATGAACCTGGGCAACCACAGGCCCACGAACGCCGCCCTTGCCGCGTCCAACAGCTACGTCTACATCCCCGCCGCCGACATCATCGGCCTCTCCTCGAGCCCCGGCCGCATCTTCAGCAGCAGCTACTCCTACCGCAAGCCCGCCTGGGTCCTCCACGCCCTCCGCCACGTCATCGGCGACGCCGACTTCTTCAACGCCCTGCAGACCTATCGCGCCGCCTTCCAGGGCAGCGCGGCCACCACCGCCGACTTCACCGCCATCGTCTCCGCCGTCGCCGGACAGGACCTCTCGTGGTTCTTCACCCCCTGGCTCTATCAGCCCGGCGCACCCAACTACACCTACGCCTGGACCAACACCGCCATCAACGGCCAGGCCTATCTCCGCCTGAGCATCGCCCAGACCCAGTCCTCCCCCGCCCCGCTCTTTCCCATGCCTGTTGACGTCCGGATCACCACAACCTCTTCCGGCACCATCAACACCATCGTGCAGAATCGCTCCGCTCTCGACGACTTCCTCATTCCCCTCCCCTCTCCCGCGGCCGCGAGTGGCGTCTCCATCGATCCCGACGACTGGATCCTCAACACCGGCAAGACCACCGGCTCGTACGTGCAGGGCCCGCCGAAGATCGTCACGCTCGCCCCCGCCCCGGGCGAGAGCGTCGCGTCCTTCGCCGCGCCGTCCACGCTCTCTGTCGGCTTCAGCGATCCCGTCGCCGTGACCGCGGCCGACTTCGGCGTGACCAGCAACGCCACGAGCATCCCCTTCACCTTCGCCTACAACGCGGGCACCATGACGGCGACGCTCACCTTCGCCTCGCCCCTCGCCGCCGGAACCTACAACGTCGCCGTCTCCGACGCCATCTCCGCCGTCGCCAACAGCGCCCGCCTCGACGGCGAACTCGCCTCCAACTCTCCGGCCGCGCTCCCATCCGGCAACGGCGTCGCCCTCGGCTCCGCGGCGTTCACCTTCACCATCACCGCCCCGTGCGCGGCCGACTTCAACAACTCCGGCTCCCTGAGCGTGGACGACATCTTCGACTTCCTCAACGCCTGGTTCGCCGGAAACCCCGCCGCGGACTTCAACGGCGGCGGCCTGGCCGTCCAGGACATCTTCGATTTCCTCAACGCCTGGTTCGCCGGTTGCTAAAGGAGCCTCTCGCGTCAGCGAGAGGTGAAGGCGCCGCACAGCCGAAAAACTCCACCTCTGGCTCACGCCAGAGGCTCTTTGAATTATCGGTCTCGCCCCGCGATCTCGGGGCCCATTCATATCCCCCAATCCGGTCCATGCTCGTGGAACGGTTCCTGCACGCCGATGGTGCCCGGGGCCGCGCCCGCGGCGCGCCCTCCCAACAATCGTTCTTCCATGGCCAAGCGCACTTCCAAGCCCCGCCCCACCCCCAAGCCCCACAAGGACGACGGCCCGGGCCTGCGCGCCACCCTCAACGGCCACGCCAACAAGCCCAGCCATCCCGCGCCGCCGGAGCCCGCGCCGCTCAAAGCCCTCCGCGAGAAGATCGACCGCATCGACAAGTCTCTCGTGAGCCTCCTCAACCGGCGCGCCAAACTCGTCGTGCAGGTCGGCAAGGTCAAGCGCGTCTCGGGGACGCCCGTGTACGCCCCCCATCGCGAGGCGCAGGTCCTGGCCAAGGTCCTCGGCCACAACCAGGGCCCGCTCCCCGATCGCACGATCGAGGGCGTCTACCGCGAACTCATGTCGGGCTCGTTCCGCCTCGAACTCCCGATGCGCGTGGGGTATCTCGGCCCGCCCGGGTCGTACTCGCATCTCGCCGCGACGCGCCACTTCGGCACCAGCGTGGACTTCGAGAACCTGCGGGCCATCGCCGGGGTCTTCGAGGAGGTCGCCCGGGGCCACGTGGATTGCGGCCTCGTGCCCATCGAGAACTCCATCGGCGGCGGCATCGCCGAGACCATGGCCGCGTTCCAGGAGTTCCACTCGCCCCCGATGTTCGTCAACGTCTACGCCGAGGTGCAGATCGAGGTGCACCACGCCCTGCTGGCCAACTGTCCGCCGAGCAAGGTGAAGTCCATCCACTCCAAGCCCGAGGTCTTCACCCAGTGCCGCGCCTGGCTGGCAACCCAGTACCCGCAGGCCAAGCTCGTTCCCGAGATCTCCTCCTCGCGCGCCGTGCAACTCGCCGCCGACGCGGGCCCCGAGGCCGGCCTCGCGGCCATCGGCTCCAAACTCGCCGCCGACATCTACGGCGTCTCCGTGCTCTTCGAGAACATCGAGGACCAGGCCAACAACATCACCCGCTTCTACGTCATCTCGCGCCAGAAGGCCCTGCCCACGCCCAAGGACCCCGACGGCCGCCCGGGCGACAAGACCGCCATCATGTTCACCACCACCAACGAGCCCGGTGCGTTGGTGAACGTGCTCTCCGTCTTCCAGCGCGCCGGCATCAACCTCTCCCACATCGACAAGCGGCCCTCCGGCCGGTCCAACTGGCAGTACACTTTCTTCATCGACGCCGAGGGACACATCGACGATCCGTGGTTCGGCGCGGCCGTCCAGCAGGCCCGCGGCCTGGCCCGCGACCTTCACGTGCTGGGGAGTTTTCCCCGATCGCGCCGGATTTTGTAAGTTAGTTTTTCAGATACCCTATTTAGGTGGATATCACGCTCGTCGAGTGTGATTTGGTCCATGCGCTCACGATCACCATGTTTGTCAGTATTTAGTACGGTTTATTCTGGCCTCTTGATCGCTTGCTCAGGGCGCGCCGGTCACATGGCGGTCCGTCGGGGTTTGCCGCGTGGGTGTGTGAAGATAAGCAATCCCGTGCCATCGAATCCCTGAAACCGTCCGGCCCCCCTCGCGTATCGGCCCAGTCCGGGCGAGCGTGCGCGCTGGGTGCACACCCGGAAGCCACGCCGGGGTCTGAACTTGCGAGCCGCGCCGGCTTCCGCTAGTCTCTCCGGGTGGAAGGCTCAGGCGGAGCGGGAGCACGGACGAGGCCCGCAACGCCAGGACAGGTCGCCCGGCACCCCACGGGCGATTTCTCGGTGTTCGGGCGGAGAGTTTCGCCTTCGGCCCCGCGGGGCCGGCGAAGCCCGCAACGGACACGTCCGGGGGATCCACGCTGCCGGTTGGTACGCACGGCCCGAAAGGGCCTCGCCCGTCATTGAGACGGCCGGTTCGGAGTCATACCTTGACAGCCCTGCGCACGGGTTGGGTCCATCGTCCACCCTTGCGCCAAGACACTTGCCCGGGAGTTTGGCATGAACACCTCGCGTCGCTTCGGATTGTTCGGTCGTTCGTCTGGCAATGATCGGACCTCCAAGGCGATCCGCTCGAATCGGGCCGCGCGTCTGGCCGCCCTGTCGGGCGGCGCGACCGGCGCGCACGGCCTCGAGCAGCTCGAGGCCCGCCAGCTCCTGTTCACCCTGACGATCACCCCGGGCGACGTGAACGCCGCCACGGGGCTCGGGACGAAGACGATCGATTTCCCCTACGCGGTGCCGTTCTACGCGGCCACGATCCCCGCGGCCACCGCGCCGCTGCTGGTCAACGAGAACTTCGACGACGAGATGGCCAACTGGACCACCGGCGTGCCGGCGGTCCCGCCCAACGGCACCTTCTTCGCCGGCTCGAACATCCAGATCTCCTACACGTCCAACTCGGGAACGCCGGCGCAGCTGATCCGCCGGGGCGGGCAGCAGCCGGACCAGGCCCTCCGCGTCGCGCTCACCGGCACCGACCAGATGACCTTCACGTTCTTCGACCCCGCGGGCCAGAACGTCCCCAACCCGGTTCCGCTGCTGGCCCGGCGGGCGAACGTCGTCATCAGCAACAACAGCGCCCCGCTGCCCAACGACGGCGGGGGGCTGAACGTCGACGGCGTTTCCGGCACCCGTCTGGAGCTGCTCAACAACGGCGTGGTCGTGCAGACCTATCTGGGCGCCGCCCTGGCCGCGCTCTCCAACGCGGTCGTCAACGGCACCCAGTTCGCCATCAACTTCCCCGCGGGGTTCGACGCGTTCCGGTTCCGCAGCGCGGCCGACGCCCCGAACAACACGAACTACGCGGACAACTTCGTCATCGAGTCGATCAACGCGGAGCTGGCCCCGGGCCGTTTCGCGCAGTTCGTCAACGACCGGATGTTCGCCGCCCGCCTGACGTTCACCGGCCCCGTCGGGGCGAGCGTGAACGTCGTGGACCTCTACGGGCGCGACATGCTCACCAACCTCAACCTCATCGGCACGGGCAACGGCAACGGCCCGGCCCCCAACGACCGCAACGACGACGGCGTTCCCGACAACAACATCGGCATCGGCAGGGTCACCATCGCGGGCACCAACGATCGCTCGTCGCTGACGATGTACGGAGCCCGGCGCGACAACAACGGCAACATCGCCGTCACCAACAGCCCGATCGGATACAACGCCGATCTGACCACCCTCGGCTTCGGGTTCTACATCGTGCCGACGCAGGGCACCGACCCGGTCGTCGCGGGCCTGCCGCCCGTGGGGACCTCCGTGCTCATCGGCAGCCCCTTTGTTCCGGACCTGAACAACTACTTCGCCCCGCGCGGCGCGCTCACGGCCGACGACTTCAATCGCGCCGACCAGGGCGTGTTCGTCACCGGCGGGGCCTCGATGGGCTCGATCCTCATCAACGGCGCCATGTTCGGCTCGAGCAAGGTCGACGGGGCCCTGGCCCGCTGGTCCGTGGGCTTCCAGGCCGGGTCCCTGCGCGTGGACGGGGACCTGGGCACCTTCACCTCGCAGACCGACGCGGGCGTGTTCTTCGTCTTCGGGGGCCAGTCCCCCAACGGCGGCGATCCGCTCTTCCTCACCAACGCGCGCCTGAACGTCGGGCGCACGCTGCGGGCCGCCGACATCGGCGGGCGCAACTTCATGAACACGTCGGTGCTCGCCGACGTGAACAACCCGGCCCGGGCGCGCCTGGTCCAGAACGAGTTCATCTCGCGCGAGCGGGCCTACGGCATCGATCCGGCCCAGCCGGGCGCGGACTTCGCCACCATCAACGCGAACCTCAACTCGGGCGCCGTCTGGTTCCAGGCCGGGCAGGCCGTTCCCTTCGGCACCGGGTTCTTCAACAACAACTCGATCGCCAACGCGGAGTTCGTCGGCTACAACGGCACGGCGGTCGTCATCCACGGCGCCATCAACGGCGCCGACATCTTCACCGGCGCCGACAGCACCGACGTGTACTCCTTCCCGGCCGATCCCGCCCGCGAGGTCGTCATCGCCGTGGGCGTCAACGGCGCCCTCCCCGCGTACGTCCGCATCGTTGACCGCAACGGCCTCACCATCGCCGCGCTCGACGACGGCGGCGCGGGACGCGGCGCCACCGGCAACAACAACTCCTCCCGCATCATCCGCTTCCGCCCCGACCACGCGGACGTGTACTACCTCGTGCTCAACTCGGACGTCCAGGCGACCATCCAGCCCGGCGGCAACTACGCCATCACCGTCTCGGGCATGGCCCCCGTGACCCTCGGCTCCTTCCGCTCCGTCGGCGGGTGGGCCGGCAACTCCTCGCAGGCGACCATCTCGCTCTCCTCGGGCGCGGCCGGCACCATCCGCATCGGCACGGGCATCGGCAACCTCCGCGAGGACAGCGACGAGTCCGAGGTGTTCGCCACGGTCTTCACCACCTTCACCACGACCACGCTGGAGAGATACCTCGGCTGGGGCGCCACCACGATCAACATCCCCGGCGACCTGTTCAACCTCTACACCGGCTCGACCATCTACGGGGGCGTCGGCCCGGCCAACTCCACGCTCCTGGTGCGCGGCAGCCTCGGCACCTTCGTCACCGGCAACAACCTCTACCTGAACCCCACCAACAACGGCGCCTTCACCGGCGGCAACACCCTGACCGGCGACGTCATCAACCTGGATCTTCGCGTCGGCGGCAGCATCGGCGTCTTCCACGCCCGCGGCGCCCTCGCCGACCAGCCCTCCCGCCCGCCAACCCCCTCCGGATCGCCCAGCGCCACCGGCGCGGGCACCTTCGTGAACATCCAGACCGGGACCGTCAGCGGCCAGCGCGGCGACATCGGGCGGCTGCTCGTGGGCAACTACCTCAACGGCCGCGGCACCACCATCCACACCTCCCCCGGGTCCACCATCGACCAGTTCTCCATCGGCGACGATCCCGCCGGGCTGGGCGAGATCGTCTTCGGCGATCCCGACATCAACGTCGGCGCCGGCTCCGATATCCGGTTCTTCTCGCTCACGGGGCGCCGGCGCTCCGCGTTCGATCAGGACATCGTGACCACCTTCGGCTACGGCCAGTCGCTCAACTTCGTTGACGACGCCGGCGCCACCATCTCCATCGCCCTCACCGGCGGCAACGAGCCCGTCGATCCCAACAACGATCCGCGCCAGCAGTCGAGCATCCAGGTCCGCTACCTGCCCATCAACGGCTCGCGCGGCGTCGCCATCGGCCGCATCAACGTCGTCCTGCGCGGCGGGGCCAACCTGGTCATCACCGGCCTCACCCCCGGCGTCGCGACCCTCGGCCGCATCTTTGTGGATTCCGTGAACGCCGACGGCGGCCAGGCCCCGGCCACGCCGGCGCCCAACTCCAACATCATCTTCGCCGGCTCGGCCGAGATCGACGTCCTCCGCATCGATCAGACCGCCGGCATCCTCGACTCGATCCAGAACAACACCGTCGGCGGCGACATCATCGCCATCGACGCCCTGGCGCTCCGCACGCTCACCATCGAGGGGAACCTCGGCCGGGCACAACTCTCCTCCGCATCGGGCGCGCTCATCGGCCCCTTCATGGACATCTCCGCCACCACCGCGGGCGTGGGCGGCCCCTTCTTCATGAAGCCGACCTCGATCGATATCCAGGAGAGCACGAACTGGTTTGTTGCCGGCATCTATGCCCCGGTGACGAACCCCGGCGTGCTCGCTCCCACGGAGCCTCGCTGGTATCTCGAAGACGTCGGCTCCCCCATCGATCCCTATCTCAACGGCGTGGTCGTCCGCACGGGCGATCTCGAGAACGTGACGGTCAAGGGCTCCGTGGGCGACGTGATCGTGCAGGCCGGGCACCTCATCAATCTGGTGGCCAACTCCGACGGCATCACCCCCCAGGGACAGTTCCAGGGCATCGAGGGCAACATCTACGCCGTCGCCATCGGCACCGTGGATGTGGGCGACGGGCTGGCGGGCACGGGCCAGAACCCCTTCGCGCAGGCCAGCATCGTCGCCGACCAGGCGATCGTGCGGATCATCATCGGAGGCGGCCGCATCCAGGGCGCCACCGACCGGGGCATCATCATGGCCGCGGGCGTCGGCGGTCCGCTCACCACGCTCGGCACCACCGTGGCCACCCCCACGCAGCTCCCCGCGCCCATCGACGGCATCGGTCGCGTCGAGGCCACCAACGGTCGCTACGACGCGGCCCTGATCTACAGCGGCCCGCTCGACGACTGGTGGCACAGCCTGCGCGCCACCGACATCGAGATCCGCACCGCCGACATCGACGTCGTCCAGGGGACCAACTCCGACCTGTTCCGCTCCGAGGTCTGGGCCCGGACCCTCAACGCGGTCACGATCACCGGCGCGGCCTTCGACGCCACGTTCGTGAACGTCACCAACACCATCGGCGCGATCACCGCCGATGAGTTCCGCAACTCCACCCGTCTCGGCCAGGCCCAGGAGTACTACCGCAACCGGATCGTCGCCACCAACAACATCGGCACCATCGCCACCAACGGCCTCAACGGCGACATCTCCGACCTCACCGTCGACGTCGGCGGGAACATCACCAACCGCATCGCCGCGCTCAACATCCAGCGCACCAACATCTCGGTGGACAACTTCACCGCCTCCGTCTTCGCCGCGAGCGACGTCCGCTCCGTCAGCATCGAGACCGGGCGCCTCGGCGCCCTGAGCGCGGGCCAGAACATCCGCTCCACGGCCCTGCGCGTCGCCGGGCCGGTCGAGTCGGTCACCGGCGGCAACGAGATCACGCAGCTCTCGGTCAACTCCTCCGGACCCGACGGGCGCGTGGACCTCGTCCGGGCCCAGAACCTCCTCAACGCCGACATCACCTCCTCGGGCAGCATCGGCGCCATCGAATCGGTGAACAGCGACGTGGTCGGCTCGATCGTCACCCGCAACGACGACGTCCGCGCCAACAACGGCGGCCTCACCACGCTGCGCGCCGGGCGCGACCTCATCGTCGGCCTCTCCATCCTCGGCGACACCGGGACCATCACCGCCGCCCGCAACATCGGCGCCTTCGGCGTGCTCAACCCCGACCTGGACCTGCGCGGCAACCTCGGCTCCATCTCCGCCGCGGGCGGCCAGATCTACTCCGACCTGCTCGTCGGCCAGAACATCACCGGCACCGTCACCATCGGGCGCGTCTCCATGAAGCCCGGCAACGACCTGACCGCCACCAGCGACATCCTCGCCTTCGGCCGCATCAACGCCATCGTCATCAACAACGACTTCAACGGCAACATCACCAGCCGCTCCGGCGGCATCGGCTCCATCACCTTCAACTCCGGCTCCTTCCGGCCCAACCACGCCATCACCGTCAACAACGGCGACCTCACCCTCCTGGCCCTCAACGGCGGCGACCTCCTCGGCAGCGTCTACGTCGACGGCAACATCGGCGGTATCGAGGTCAAGAACGGCCCCGACGGCTTCAAGGGCCAGATCGGCATCGCCTCCTGGCGCCGCAACTTCAAGCCGATCCCCACCGACCCGCTCCGCAACGAGCTCCCCCCGGGCGTGCAGCGCTCCCCCGGCATCGACGGCGTCACCATCCGCGCCGGCGGCTCCATCGACCACATCACCGTCCAGCAGGGCTCCTTCACCGAGAGCCAGATCATCGCCGGAACCACCATCGGCGCCATCGACATCGCCCTCCAGCTCCGCAACGACTCGCTCAACGTCGGCCTCAACAACGCCATCATCGCCGGCGATTCCATCGGAACCGTCCGCGTCGGCGGCTTCGTCGGCGCCGTCGCCATCCTCGCCGGCGTCATCGACCTGGGCACCGATGGGCGCGTCGGCGGCGTCGGCTCCGCGGCCGACACCGTCAAGAGCGGGTCCATCGGCTCGGTCACGCTCAACACCAACGGCGTCGCCAAGAGCGTGAACTCCGTCGTCGCCGCCGGCGTCTCCCCGGACTCCAACGGCAGGTACAACACCGCCGGGGCCACCTTCGCCAACGGCCGATCCTCCATCGACAGCGTCTCCGCCAACCGCATCATCAACGTCTTCGCCAACGCCGCCGGCTCCCTCGGCGCCACCTCCGCGGGCATCACCCGCGGAACCAACCTCCCCCCCACCGATCCCGCCACCCTCGCCACCGACTCCCCCGTCACCGAGGTCGAGCTCGCCGGCGGCGTCGGCTTCCTGTTCCAGCTCCCCTCCGGCTTCCGCGGCGTCGCCACCCTCTCCGGGCCCGGACGCGCCTTCTACGACCCCGCCCAGGGCCGCATCCGCCTGGCCAACACCACCACCGCCTCGTCCCTGACCATCGTCCCCAACGGCTCGTTCCTCGACGGCCTCAGGGTCCTCGGCAACGCCAACACCGCTCTGGGAACGCTCTCCATCGGCGGCACGCTCCGCGGCGCCTCCACCGTGTTCATCAACGGCGACGTGACCACCTTCACGCTCGGCGGCGTCGACGCCCTCGGCGGCCTGTTCGGCTCCGGCGGCAACATCAACTCCCTCACCACCGGCGGCTTCCTCGCCGGCACGCTCCGGGCCCGCGTCGTCGGCTCCCTGACCGTCAACGGCGACCTCGGGCGCGCCGCGGTCAACGCCGACGCCTTCGTCGATTTCCTCAACGTCACCACCGTCAACGTCACCGGGACCGTCGCGGGAGCGCTCTCCAGCGATCGAGGCTTCTCCGCCGTGACGGCCGGCTCGGTCAACAACGGCGGCATCCGCTCGGGCCTCTCGATCGGAACCGTGACCGTCGGCTCTCTCACCGACGGCCGGATCTCCGCCCGCAACAGCATCACCAGCGTCGTCGTCAACGGCGACTCCAACGGCTCGCAGATCCTCGGCGGCGCGGACCTGGGCCACGACGCCGACTTCGGCGGCGCCGGCCGCGACGCCGACGCCCTCGGTTCCGGCTCGCTCGCCTCCGTTCGGATCAACGGCAACTTCAAGAAGTCCGATATCGGCGCCGGCGTCCTCCGCGGCGCCAGCGGCTATCTGGGCGGCACCGACGTCTCCACCGCCGCCGGCCGCTCTTCCATCGGGTCCGTCGTCGTCACCGGAACCCAGGTCGGCTCCTCCCTCAACAGCGAGCAGTACCGCATTCTCTCCACCGGCACCATCGGCTCCGTCACCGTCGCCGGCGTCCCCTTCACCGGCGCCGCGAACTTCCAGGTCGAGCGCATCGCCGCCGTCGCCGTCCCCGTCCGCGTCACGGACCTCTTCGTGACCGAGTCCAGCCGGATCTTCATCGCCTCGATCGTCTTCAACCAGGCCATCGACGTCTCCACCCTCTCCGCGGCCCTCTCGGTCGTGGAGGTCCGCAACGGCGGCGCGACCACCATCGGGCTCGCCGAGGGCTCCGACTACACCATCCAGTACGACCGCGTCAAGAACACCGCCAAGATCTTCTTCTCCCGCTCCGTCACCGAGCGCAATCTCCCGCAGACCCCCGGCCTGCCCGGGCCGGGCGTCTACCAGATCATCCTCAGCGCCCAGGTGCTGCGAGGCTCCACCCAGGATTCGCTCCTGGACGGCAACGGCGACGGCCAGCCGGGCGACGACTTCGCCCGCAACGTCGTCGTCGGCGACGCCGGCGACAAGATCACCGCCGGCAACCCCGTCTCCGCCCCGAGCGTGAACTTCTACGGCCCCACCGACCTGGACCTGGTGCTCCGCAAGTTCGCCAACATCGGCTCGCTCCCCGACACCAACACCGTCTTCACCATCGGCGGCAGCATCGGCGACCACCCCGACACCGATCCCGACCTCTTCCGCCTCGGCGGCGACGTCGATGTCTACCGCATCACCCTCCGGGCCGGCCAGATCCTCCGCATGGGCGCCATCACCGGCTCCGCCCTCGGCGCGGCCCGGGCCGTCTTCTCCTCCGCCGGCACCGCTCTGGCGGCCAACTCCGTCGCCGGACCCGTCGGCGGCGCGCCGGGGTCCGCCGTCGTGCGTCTGCCCAACAACGTCACCCTCGACACGGCCACCACCAGCGAGGACCAGTACCTCATCACCCAGACCGGCACCTACTTCATCGTGATCGCCGGATCGCTCAACAACCTCAACATCGGCGACACCAACGCCATCCTCAACTCCGACCCCGTCGCCGGAGCCTTCGGCCTCTACGCCTTCGACATCCAGATCTTCGACGACGGCAACACCGGCTTCGTCGGCGACACCAACGCGGGCACATCCGCCCCGCTCGTCACGCCCCCCGTTCCGCTGGTCTTCGCCGGCGTGGACGGGACCTTCGGCACCGGCGACGATCTCAAGGCCTTCGTGGTCGGCGACTGGACCTTCCGCCTCACCGGCAACGGCGGCCCCGCCTCCGTCGTCACGGGCACCAACAGCCAGGGCTGGACGGTCACCCGCACCGCCGCCCCCAACGGCACCTTCGGCTCGGCCAACGACCGCATCTCCACAACCATCAGGTCCTCCATCGGCCTCCCCGGCGCAACCGGAACGCCCGACGAGGTCTCGCCGGACGTGGACATCTTCTCCCTCAACAACGGCCTGCCGCTCACGCCGGGCACCAAGATCCGCGCCACCTTCCGCCTCACCCAGACCGGATCCAACATCGGCCTCTCCCCCGAGCTCATCAACCGCAACGTCCGCAGCGGCATCAGCCTCGGCCAGAACCTCCTCGGCCACGCCCAGTTCGCCCTCTTCGAGACCCCCGTGGGCACCGGCTTCAACAACGCCAAGCTCGTCGCCGCCCCCAGCGACTTCCTCCCCATCGGCGGCCAGGCCGCCAAGACCCTCACCGACGGGCGCAACACCTACGGCTACGACGCCCAGGGCGACTTCTTCATGGAGTTCATCGTCCCCGGCGCCCAGGGCATCTCCTCGCCCGTCCCCGCCTCCTACTCCCTCTACCTCCAGGGAGCGATCCGCAGCGACTACACCCTCGAGATCGTCCAGCAGGGCACCGGCTCCACCACCCTCGCCCCGCAGAACGTCTTCCTGGAAACCAACGGCGGCCTCATCGACTGGCTCGAGGCCGGCGCCGGCGTCACCACCTCCCTCTCCGCCTTCTCCTCCTCCGTCGTCGGCTTCACCGGCCAGATCGGCGGCCAGCCCGTCGATACCTATGTCCTCAACAACCTCGTGGCCAGCCTCAACGCCGTCTTCGTCGCCGCCAACGTCAACATCGTCATCTCCACCAACCCCAACGACTTCGCCCGCCAGGACTTCTCCACCGTCTTCCTCGCCGGCAACGTCGAGCCCAACGCCTTCTTCGGCAACGGCTCCTTCGGCGCAAGCCAGAAGGTCGATTTCTTCAACGTCGACAAAAACGACCAGGCCGTCGTCTTCATCCCCTCTCTGGCCGACATCGGCTTCGAGCCCACCACCGCCGGCGCCGATCGCTTCGTCTCCGCGCTCACCGGCGCCGTCGCCCGCCGCATCGGCGAGCTCGTCGGCCTGCGTCTGGAGACCGCCGTCGCCGGCGCGGCCTCGCCCGTCCCCGTCATGGCCTCCGACTCGGTCGCCCAGGCCGCCAACAGCCCCGTCGGCTTCAACAATGTGGTCCGCAACCTCGCCGGCCTCGCCGACAACGCCGCCGACACCGTCTTCTACCTGGGAACCCAGAACGCCGGCTCACTCATCCGCCAGGTCGTCATCCAGCGCTGACCACGCCGGACCAGCCGCAACCACAAAGCCCCGGGCACGCCCCGGGGCTTTTTCTTTGGACTCCTCCGGGTACCCCGGCACTCCGTGGCGGGTTCTTCTCCGGGTACCCCGACACTCCGTGGCGGGTTCTTCTCCGGGTACCCCGACACTCCGTGGCGGGCTCCTCTCCGGAGACCCCGACATACCGTGGCGGGTTCCGCGCGGGAACCAGTTCCTCGCGACAAGCTCCGCCGGAGCATCCAGCAAACCGCGCGAGCCGGCTCGGCTCCCCACGTCGCACCTCTGACCGGAACTGATCCCGCCTCGCCCGCTCAGTCGGCCGCGTCAACAGCCCGCATGGGGCGCGTCGCCGTGGGAATGTCCTTGCCCGGAGTCATGCCGATCGCCGGACGCGAGACCCTCGCCCCCACCAGCGGGTTCGAGAGCGCCGCCGCCGGGCCGATCGACATCCCGGAAGGAATGGCCGTCGTGAGCGGCCCCCCCGTCGGCGCCCTCGACGCCGCGTCCATCGACCGTCCCGCACGCTCGGCCTTCTCCGCCGCGGATCGCAGCGCGCCCGCGATGCTCGAGAGTTCCGTCGTCAGTTCGCCCCGCACGCCCTCGATCATCCGGCGGATCGCCAGCGGCATCTGCCCGGTGCCCGAGGAGTCCAGCAGGCCGCGCCACGGCTCGAGTTGGGCCGAGAGCACCTTGGCCTGGTCGATCGACGTGTTGAGGATCTTGATCGCCAGCGTCGTCGTGTTGTGCGCATCGATCGACTGCTGGATCGACGATCGCAGGTCGGCAAACGCCCGCGCCCCCGCCTCGCTGGCCTCCGCGGCCTGCGCCTCCAGCCGCCGCACCGACTCCTGGGCCCCGTCCACCACCGTCTGCGTCCGCGAGACCAGCTCCAACTGCTGCTGCATCAGGCGCGACCGGACGACCTCCAGGTTCCGCTCCACGTTGCTGCGCAGTTCCTCCGTCCGCCCCTCGATCTCCTGCTGGCGAACCGTGAGTTCCGCCGCCTGGCGACGGCTCTGCTCCAGGCGCTCGCTCCCGTCCTCGAGCGTCTTGGAGACCCGCATCACCTCGCCCGCGAGCAACTCCGCCCGCTCCACGATGTCGCCCAGCGAGCCCTCGCTCGCCGGCGCGCTCGTCCCCGCCTCGCGCCCCAGGATCGCCCCGGCCCGCTGGCACAGCCCCGACAGAGCCTCCTGCGCCGGCCCCGCGATCGAGTCCGCGTCGCGCCGGATCGCCTCGATCCGCTGCTCCAGCTCGCGCGAGGCCCGACGGATGCGCTCCTCCAGAGCCTCCGTCTTCGCCGTCGCCGCGCTCTGCACCGCCTCCAGGCGTGCCTCGAGCACCTGCACCTTGCTCTGGATCATCCCCCCGGCCCGCCCCTCGAGCTGCTCGAAGATCTTCCCCTGCGCCTCCGCGCGGGCCAGCAGCGTCTCCACCCGCGACATCCGCTCGTCCATCGCCCGCAGCGCCCGCGCCGCCAGCTCGATGTTCGAGTTCTGCGTCCCCTCCCGCTGCCGGAACTCCTGCGACGCCCGCCCCGCCTCGTCCAGCGCGGCCACCAGCGTGCTCCGCTCCGCCGCCGACTTCTCCACCAGGTCCCGCAGCTCCCCCGCCAGCTCGTTGTACGCCCGGCGGTCGATCACGCGCGGCGACAGAAACACCCCGTTTACCACCACGTCCGTGGGCCCGTTCCCCCCGGCATCAATGTCAATGGGTGTGGATCGCGACGGGGCACGGGTGCTCATGGGTGTCGTCCGTTCTGGGTGCCTCGATGGCGGCGCGGCAACGCTGGTAGACCCTCCCCCTCCGGTGCGCGGTTCTTGCGCTCGTCGGTTGGATCGGCTCCCGTTCGCCTCCCGCTCCACATTCCGGGTGGGAAACCGGGCCGGTCGGCGGGGGCTCACCCCCGTTTGCGTACAATCGACACGTGCCAAGACCACGCCCGAAACACCAGGACCGCTCCCGATCATCTCCGCCTCGCCCCCCCGGGAAGAACTTGGGCAATCGCCCAAGGCCCGCGCGCGCCGGGGATGATCGGCCGTCGCGCCCCGCCCGATCTCGCCCCCGCACCACCGTCGCACGAAAGTCCGTCCCCCGCCCCGCCCAGGCCCCCAGCTCGGCCAAGGGCGAGCGCCTCCAGCGCGTCCTCGCCGACGCCGGCATCGCCAGCCGGCGCGAGTGCGAGCAGATGATCGAGGCCGGGCGCGTCGAGGTCAACGGCCAGATCGTCACCCGCCTGCCCGTCTTCGTGAACCCCCACACCGACCGCATCCGCGTGGACGGCCGCTTCCTCTCCCGCGAGGACACCTCCGCCCATCGCGTCTACGTCATGCTCAACAAGCCCGACAACACCCTCGGCACCACCAAGGACGAGCTCGAGTACAAGAAGGGCGGTCGGCGCACCGTCACCGACATCGTCAAGCACCACACCGGCACCCGCCTCTTCCCCGTCGGCCGGCTCGACTTCCACTCCACCGGCCTCGTGCTCATGACCAGCGACGGCGACCTCGCCCAGCGCCTGACCCACGCCCGCTACGGCATGACCAAGACCTACCGCGTCTGGATCCACGGCTCGGTCCCCGGCGAGATCCTCGACATGCTCCGCCGGCGCGTGGGCAAGCGAGAGGCCCCCAGCGGCGGCGTCCGCATCATCACCGACGACGACCTGCACCAGCCCTCGCGCCTGCGCCGCCCGCAGACCCCCGGCAACATGACCGTCCTCGAGATCATCGCCCGCGAGGGTCGCACCGAGCCTCTGGGCGAGATGCTCCTCACCGCGGGCTGCCGCGTCAAACGCATCGCCCGCATCGCCATCGGCCCCCTCCGGCTTACCGGCGTGGGCCCCGGCGACTGGCGCGACCTGACCAAGGACGAGCTGCGGACCCTCAAGGAGGCCGCCGGCCTCGGCAGGCCCCCGGCCCATGCAGCCCCGGCGCGCCGCGCCCATCGCGAGCCAATCGAGGGCAATGGCGCCCCATCGGTTCGACCCACCCCCGCGCGATCGCCGATGAACACCCCGAAGCCCGCCACACCCGCCGAGATCGACGAGGATTCGCCGGAGTCCGACGCATGAAGCCGTCCGCCTGGTTCAGAAGCCGCACGCAGGCTCCCATCGCCGACGAGAGCCTGCTCGCCTTCCGCACCGCCGCGGCCGAGGCCCAGCGCTCGCGCCTGCCCCAGATGGCCGCCGCACTCAGCTACCGCACCATCTTCGGCCTCATCCCCACCCTCGTCGTCGCGCTGCTCATCCTCGGCCAGGTCGTCGCCCAGGACGACCTGGCCGACGTCATCAAGCGGGCCATGAACTACGCCGGGCTCCAGAACATCTCCGTGAGCGGCGAGATCGCCTCCGACCCGGGCATGGGACCCCCGGTCGAGCGCACCCTCGATCAGTGGGTCGCCATGCTCATCTCCCGTGCACGAACCGGCATTTCCGCCGGAGCCATCGGCCTTGTCGGCTTTGTCATCCTCATCTACGCCGCCGTCACCATGCTCGTCGAGATCGAGCGGGCCTTCAACCAGATCTACCGCGTGCCGCGCGGCCGGTCGTGGTTCCGGCGCGTCGTGAACTACTGGACGCTCCTCACCCTCGGCGGCATCGGCCTCGCCGCGACGTTCTACGTCGGCGCAAGGTTCCAGCTCTGGGCCAAGGACGTCGTCGAGTCCCAGGGCCTGGGCGTCGGCACCGGCGCGGCGACCATCCAGGTCATCGGCTACCTCGTCACCGTCGCCATCTCCACCGCGATGCTCACGCTGGTGTACGCCACCGTCCCCAACACCCGCGTGCGGGCCGTGGCCGCCCTCGTCGGCGCCGTCATCGCCGCCCTCCTGTGGGAGGCGGGCAAGTGGGGCTTCGGCCAGTACATCGAGTACTCCACCGGCTACGCCAAGCTCTACGGCTCGCTCGCCCTGGTCCCCCTCTTCCTGCTCTGGGTCTACTACACCTGGCTGATCGTCCTCTTCGGCCTCGCCGTCACCTACCAGTTCCAGCACGGACGAAACAAGACCAGCCCGCAGCCCCTGCACGACTTCGGCCCCACCATCATCGAGCCCTCCGCCTGCCTGCTCGTCATGGCCTCCATGGCCCGCGCCATGGCCATCGGCACGCCCCAGTCCATCAAGGCCATCGGCCTCTCCACCGGGCTCTCCGAACCCGTCGTCACCATCATCGTCTCCCGCTTCGCCGAGCGCGGCCTCCTTCTCCGCGTCGAGCGCGAGGGGGAATCCGTCGATGTCCAGTACGCCCTCGCCCGCAACCCCTCGATGATCCGCGTCGGCGAGGTCCTCTCCCTCGGCTTCGAGCTCGCCGGAGGGCCCGAGTCCAACCCCGTCGTCGAGCGCATGCGCCGGGCCCAGATCGACGCCGCCGGCGCCGAAACCCTCGCCGACATCTCCGGCAAACCGGGCGAACCACGCAAGAAGCCGGCACCCGCCGGGGCGTTTCCGACCCCCGCCGCGGCCCCGTCCGCCCCGCCCGCGCCCAGAACCGACGGGCGGACGCCCTCCCGCGCCGCTACCCTTTAGTCGCGTCCGCACCGGCCGCTTTGTACCGGAGTTCCCGATGACCACCCGATGCCCCAATCGAGCCTCGTTCGCCGTCGCCGTGCTGGCCCTCCTCGCCTGCGCGGCCGCGCTGCCCGGGTGCTACCAGCGCGTCGTGGGCGCCAAGGGCCTCGGCGCCGGGGCCTACGACATCAGCGAGCCCTACCAGGAGAACAGCAAGGTGGACGACTGGGTCTTCGGCGAGAAGCAGCCCAACGACAAGATCATCCGCCCCCGCCAGCAGCCATCCGAGTAGTCCCTTCCAACGAGCCCCCAGCGCAGTGAGGGGTTGCCTCGCCTTGCACGCACCACGAGGATCTCATGGGTCTCGAGTCCGCCCTTCCCACCGACATGTTCCTCACGACGCAGCTCCAGCGCGTCATCAACTGGGCCCGGCGCTCGAGCATGTGGCCCATGCCCTTCGCCACGGCCTGCTGCGGCATCGAGCTCATGGCCACGGCCTCGAGCCGCTTCGACCTGGCCCGCTTCGGCATGGAGCGCATGAGCTTCTCCCCCCGCCAGGCCGACCTGCTCATCGTCGCCGGGCGCGTCCCCATCAAGATCCTCCCGGTCCTGCAACGCATCTACCTGCAGATGACCGAGCCCAAGTGGGTCATCTCCATGGGCGCCTGCGCCAGCACGGGCGGCGTCTTCGACACCTACGCCGTCGTGCAGGGGTGCGACCAGTTCATCCCCGTGGACGTCTACGTCCCCGGCTGCCCGCCGCGTCCGGAGCAGCTCCTCGAGGGCATCATGGCGATCCAGCGCCACATCGACACCATCGGCATGCCCCCGCCGGGCGCCACGCGCCGCCCCCTCGGCCTCGCCCTCGAGCCCACCCACGCCGTCCGCCCCCAGCCCGTCGGGCTGACCGTCGGCGGAGCCTGAGCGGTTCTCCACGACCAACGCGAATGGGCCGATCGCACGCGATCGGCCCATTGTTCGTTGATGGACCCAACGATCCTGGGAACTACTTCTTCTCGGATATCGACGGCGCGCCGGCCTCTTTGAGCGACTTCACCAGCACCGCCCTGTCCGCGTCGCCGATCTTCCCCCCCTTCGACAGTTCCTTGATGAACGCGTCGATCTCCGCGTCACCGGTCGGCAGCCCGGTGATCCGCGGCGCATCGGCGATCGGCTTGCCCGAGGCGTCGAGCACCGTCATGAACGGCGGGAACACCGGCTTGCCCGAGGCCTCCTTGAGCATCTCGCGCCCGCCGATCATCCGCTCGGTGTCGATCTTCACCGGCACGAACGCGCTGTCCAGCGCGGCCGCAACGTCCTTGCGACCCAGCCAGTCCGAGAGCCGCTCGGAGTCCGGGTCGGGCATGATGAACGCCGCGAGCACCCTCTTCGACTCGCCCTTGGCCTTGCTCATCGCGGCGTTCATGGCCCCCACCGCCGGCTTGGCCGCCGGACGGTTCTCGATCAGGAACTTCTTGATGACCCCCTCGTCGAAGAGCCGGTTGAGCATCATCGGCTTGGCCACCATGTCGTTGCCGCCCATCACGCCCGTCAGGCATCCGCGGGCCGGGTCCATGGTCCCGACCGTCCGACCCGTGTCCGGATCGATGATGCACAGGGCCGGGGCGCCCATCGTCTTCCCGTCGGGACGCTGCGTCCACTGCGTCACCCCGTAGAACTCCGAGAGCTCCTTGTTCTTGGGCGTCCCCTTGGCGAACCCCTGCCCGTAGTCGATCCGGACCCAGATGTAGTCGCTCTTCACCACCGGCTTGCACCCCGGGTCGTTGGCCAGGATGTCCTCGAGGAACAGGCAGAACTGGCACCAGTTCTCCCCCCACATCGCGAGCACCCGCTTGCCCTCCGCCTTCGCCTTGACCAGCGCATCGGCGATCGTCCGCGAGGCGTCCGCCGTCTCGTCGTACACCTTCAGCGGGAACGTGTGCTGCTTCCCGTCCGGGCCAAGGCATGTCGGCGGCTCCTCGGGCTTCTTGTCCGCGCCCGGATCGGCCGCGGGCTGCGGCGACATCTGAGCCTGGACCACCGTGGCCAGCCCGAACACCAGCCCGGCCGCTCCCGTCATCCACACTCGTCTTGCGTGAGTCATCGCTGTGCGTTCCTTCCTGAAGTTCCGGATTCGATCCGGGCCGGATGATACCGACCCATCGGCGCGCTCCACACCCGGCGCGCGGACCACCGCCCCTTCCCCCTAGTTCTAAGCACTCCGCGACGAATCGTTCGGCCCCGCGCACCCAACTCCCCCGATTCGCCCGTCTACTTCACCTTCCGCTGCCGGAACGCCTCCAGCGAGGCGCGAATGGCCTTCGCGTCCCCCTCGGGGAGGCCCGGATGGCCCTTGCGCAGCAAGCCCAGAAACGCCCCGATCTCCTCGTCGTCCGTGGGAAATCCGATGTTCGGGGTTTTTTCTGTCTGACTCAGACCCACGACCTTGCCATCGCCCCCGAGCACCGCGAACCACGGCAGGCTCTGCACCCGCACCCCTCCCAGAGACTCCATCAGGTCAAACGCCCCCGTGTCTCGCTTCAACTCCACGTTCGCCACCTCCATCGACGGGGCCAGCGCCCGCGCCACCTCCGGCTGCGCAAGCCACCCGCGGAACAGCTCGGCCCACCGGTTGCCATACTCGCCGAATACCAGCAGCACGCCCTTGCCGCCGGCCCTCGCCCTGGCCACCGCGCCGTTCATGGTGGCCCTCGCGTCCGGCGCGGGCGCCCGCAGCGGGATCAGGTAGTCCTGGATCTTCAGCACGCTGTACACCCCGCGCCGGATGTCGTCGCCCATCAACGCCGCGCTCCTGCTCCCCAGCGGCTTGCCGGAACCGTCCAGCACCGTCAGCGTCGGGTGCACGTCCCCGGCCTTGAGCTGCGCGTCGAGCGAGTTGGCCAGTTCCACGTTCTTCGCGCCCCGGTCCGACGTGCCGATCTCCGCCCACACCACCGCGAACTCCAGCCCGAACAGCTTCATCATGTCCGGGGTCCGCACCGCCTCCACGAACGACCTGGTGGACTGCGCCTCCGGATCCGCGGCCCAGATCACCAGCACGCGCCCCCCCTTGGCCCGGGCCTCTTTCTTGGCCGACTCGATCGCCGCGACCACATCCAGCTCCGGATTGAGCGGCGACACCACCGGCGGCGGCGGCGCGGGGCGTGCCGGCGGCGTCGGCCGTCCCGCCGGATTCGCGGGCGCTCCGGGGCGCCCCGACTGCGAGGGCGGCTGCCCGAGCCCCGCCGAGCCCAGACAGATACCCAGCAGCGCGCCCGCCGCAACGACAAATCGTGGTGTGGTCATGGAACTCTTCATCCGTGGCGTGCGAGAGCGAAATCTCCCCACGCCGGAGTGTATCGGCACGGGGAGGCCTACTGGGCCCAGTTGGGGGCCTCGTCGCGCACCCCGTAGACCCGATCATCCCAGGTATCGATATTCTCCAGCACGGCCTTCTTCAGCGTCGCCGCATGGCCGTCGAGATACATCGCGTTCCCCGAGCCGCTGTGCCGCGATCCCGAGATCCGATACTGCGAAGACTGCGGCGTGATATGCAGTATGTCCCAGATGTCGTAGGGTTGCGAGATATACAGGTCTTCCTGCGGCTGCGACTGGATCGCGTTCCAGACCGCCTGGTTCGAGTCGTCCGAGAACTCCGTCAGGTACAGCGTCGACGACGCGAACGGCATCCGCGAGAACGCCTGCGGACCCCGGCGCCGCCAGTAGTTCACCCGCGCCCCGGCGTCCACCACGCCCCGCTCCACCATCGGCATGGCGTTCACGACGTAGTGGATCCGGTGCCCGTCGCGCGGCCGGGCCGGGTCGGTGTAGTACTGCGAGTTCGCGAACAGATCGTTCGGGTCCTCGTTCACGCTCACCCGCTCGTCCAGGAACGGGCGCAGCGCCACCGGCCAGCACAGACGCGACCGCTGCCTGATCGGATCGCTCGTCTCGATCACCACCGTGCCCTCGCGCGGCATGACGTCCTTGCTGGCATACCCGTACGACGCCAGCCCCCCGGCGATCTGCTTCTGGTTGCTCAGGCACACCGCCATCCGCCCCGCCTCGCGCGCCCCGCGCAGGCTCGGCAGCAGGATCGCGATCAGCGTCGCGATGATCGCGATGACCACCAGCAGTTCGATCAGGGTAAACCCAGGCTTTGTCGAAATACGCGCGCCCAAGCATCGCCCATCGGGACGGCTCCGCCGGACCTCGAACGCACCTTCCCTGGGCGTTTCCACGACCTGAAGTTGTGACCGGACCATGCCGACAAGATACTGGCCAGCGTCGGCCCGTCGAGGTCATGAAATGGTTATAAGCCCGAGAAAATCGGTCGCCAACCACCGAAAATGGTGGTTATTATGGGAACATATGGTCCGATTCGGGTTACTTCAGGCAATCAGGGCTGCTTCGGTTCCGAGTGCGCCGGGGCCGGCGGCGCGCTCGCCCCCTCCCCCTCGGCCGGCGGCTCCGGCGGCTGCGCCGGGACTGTCACCGACGGCGGCCTGACCTTCTGGATCTTGGCCGGCGGGAGCGTCCCCTTGGTCACCGTCACCATGCTCTCGGGCAGCTCGGGGGCCGTCCGAAGCGTCGGCTCGAGGCGGCGGCTGTTCGCGGGCGGCACGGGCAGGCTGTTGGTCAGCCGGAACCCCATGTCCTTCTCCTCGTCCACCAGCGCCCAGTTCATCTTGTCGGGCGTGTACTTGTCCTCGGTCCCCGTATCCGTTGAGAACGAGATTGCCAGTCGCTTCCCGACCGGCACGTCCATCGACCAGAACTCCTGCCCGGTGCGCGTGTCGCGCAGCGTCACAGTCCACGGCTGCCACGGACGGCTCACGTACACGTGCTGGTCGAGCGACATCCCGGGGCCGCCCTCGGTGTAGCACCCGCCAAGGGACGCCGCGCCGGCGAGCAGGAACAGGGCCACGGTGCTTCGAGACAGTCGGGAGGGGCTCATGCGGGCTCCGAATTGCGAGAGGGCCGGGAGGCACAACAACATACGCGGGAGCGCGCCGGTTCACCCGCTCCTTCCGCGTTGCGGTGAGAGTATCGTCCAGAGCCCGTCCGCGTCCTGACAGAGCGCGAATGTCGGCTCAGGACAACCGACACTCCCCCCACAACACGGGGTCGACCGGAACCCTCGAATGACCCCCTTGCACACCACCCTCCGCATCGGACACGGATACGACCTCCACCGCCTCGAGCCCCGCCCGCCCGCGGGCGCCGGGCGCGACCTCATCATCGGCGGTGTCCGCCTCGAGTTCGAGCGCGGCCCCATCGCCCACTCCGACGGCGATGTCCTCTACCACGCCGTCGTCGATGCGCTCGTGGGCGCCCTGGCCCTCCCCGACATCGGCCAGCTCTTCCCCGACAACGCCCCCGAGAACCTGGGGCGCGACTCCGCCGACTTCCTGCGCGCCGCGGCCGAGCGCGTGGCCCAAGCCGGCTGGGTCGTCGCCAACATCGACGCGACCGTCATCCTCGAGCGCCCCCGCATCGGCCCTGTCAAGGACGCCATGCGGGCCAACCTCGCCGGGCTGCTCCGCATCGGCGTCGATCAGGTGAACGTCAAGGGCAAGAGCCACGAGAAGGTTGACGCCGTCGGCGAGAGCCGCGCCGTCGAGGCCCACGTGGTCGCCCTCCTCGGCCGCCGTCCCCAGCCCATGTCCTGATGCGTCGGCGCGCTCAGCGGCCCTTGGCCTGCATTCGTCCCAGCGACCAGTCCGCCAACCCGGGGAACATCATCGCCAGCGCCATCCCCGTGCGAACACTCAGTCCCGCAAGCCCCGTCCAGACCTCGCCGCGCGGCCGCCGCAGACACTTCACCGTCCTGGCCGCGACGAACTCCGGCGTCTGGTACATCCCCTTGGGCAGCGTGAACGTCTTCCGCTCTCCCCCCGAGAGCTTCTGCACCTGCTCGAAGAACTCCGTGCGCGTCCCGATCGGGTGCACGCTGCTCACCCGCACGCCCTTGCCCCGCAGCTCGTGCCGCATCGCCGTCGCCGCGTGGGCCTGGGCCGCCTTCGTCGCGCAGTAGACCGAGTAGTTCGGCAGCGCCATCCGCGCCAGGCACGAGCTGCACCAGAGGATGTGCCCCCGATCCGGCCCGGGATTCGCCAGCATCCGCTCCAGCGCCGGCCGCACCACGTTGAGCGAGCCGAAGAAGTTGGTCTCGAACATCGCCCGCACCCGCTCGTCGCTCATCCCCGCCAGCGGCGCTTCCTCCCCATACCCCGCGTTGGCGTACACCGCGTAGATCGAGCCAAACTCCCGCACGCACGTGTCCACCAGCACGCGGCAGTCCTCCGGCCGCGTCACGTCCACCCCCACGCACACCGCCCGCCCGCCCGCGCTGCGGATCGCCCCCGCCACGGCCTCCAGCCGGTCGATCCGGCGGGCCCCCAGCGCCACCGGCATCCCCGCCCGCGCGCACGCGACCGCCGTCGCCGCGCCGATCCCGCTCGACGCGCCCGTGATCGCGATGGGCCTGCCCGAAAGGTCGATGCTCACTTGCTGATGGCGCGCTCGCCCGCCTCGCCGACGTTGGTCACGTCCTTGCCCACGCCCTTGACGGTCTCGCACCCGATGGCCCCGAGCGTGAGCAGAACGAACGCGCCCGCGAGTGCGCCCGCGACGAGTGTACGGATCGAGAGCCGATTCATGCCTGCCTCCTGATGCAAGAGTGGGTGAATCGGATCCTACGACCAGCCGCCTTCCAGGCAAGTTCGGCCCGCAGACCGGGGGCACGCATCGGGCCGAACCCCAAACGCCCACGCGCGTGTCAGCGCGTGTTTCCGTCGATCATGTCCTGCCCGCCCTGCCCCATCGCCTCGATATCGCGCCCCACGCCCTTGACCGTGTGGCATCCGGCCATGTGCATGAGCAACAGCCCGGCGGTCACCAGTGCGGTAGACGCGAGAAGCACCCGTCGAACGCCAGCGCTGAACATACTCGAACCTCCGATGGCCCCGCACGTCCCCCGTGGTTATCTGATCGGAACGCCGCCCCGCCAATCCCGAGTTTTTTCTGACCACCCCTCCGCTTCCACCCTCCCCCCTTCCGCCTTCCCCCCTCCCCCTTACCATCCCCCCCCCATGGCCTACGACCCCGTCCAGATCCTCGCCGAACGCTTCTCCGCCGCCATCCGCGCGGCCTTCCCCGCAGCCCCCTCCACCGACCCCCAGATCACCGCCAGCCGCAACCCCGCCTTCGGCGACTTCCAGTGCAACGCCGCCATGAGCCTGGCAAAGGCCGCCGGCAAGCCCCCGCGGGAAGTTGCCAAGGCCCTTCTCCAGCTCGTCGATCTCTCCGGCCTGGCCGAGCCCCTCACCGAGGCGAGCATCGCCGGCCCCGGCTTCATCAACATCACCCTCCGGCGCGACGCCCTCGCGGGCCTCCTCGACGCCCTCGACACCCCCGCCCTGGGCATCGAGCCCATCCCGGGAACCCACACCGTCGTCGTCGATCTCTGCGGCGTCAACCTCGCCAAGCAGATGCACGTCGGCCACCTTCGCGCCACCATCATCGGCGACTCCCTCGCCCGAATCCTCGAGCGCCTCGGCTACACCGTCGTCCGCCAGAACCACGTCGGCGATTGGGGCCTCCCCATCGCCATGGTCACCGACCGCCTCATGCAGCTCGCCGCCGGGGGCGAGGACATCGACCGCCTCGACCTGGACGCCCTCGAACGCCTCTACAAAGACGCCAAGGCCGAGGCCGACGCCGACGAGAGGGGCCTGGCCGCCGTCCGGAAGTTCAACCTCGGCCCCAAGGCCGCGGCCGAGCTCGAGGAACAGGTCGCCGGCGCATCCGAGGCCATGGCCCGCGCCAAGCGCACGCTCCTCAAACTCCAGAACCACGACCCCGAGACCGTCCGCTTCTGGCAGCGCATCGTCGATGTCACCATGACCGAGTGCGTCCGCACCTGCGCCCGCCTCAACACCATCGTCCGCCTCGAGGACACCGCCGGAGAGTCCAGCTACGCCGAGGAACTCGCGGGCCTCGTCGCCGACCTCGAACGGCGCGGCGTGGCCGAGATCTCCGAGGGCGCCCTGGTCATCCGCGTCCCCGGCTTCGAGGAGCCCTGCCTGATCCGCAAGACCGACGGGGCGTTCCTCTACGCCACCACCGACCTGGCCGGCATCCGCCGGCGCGTGCGGACCTTCGGCGCCGAGCGCGTCGTCTACGCCGTGGACGCCCGCCAGGCCCTGCACTTCAAGCTCGTCTTCGGCGCGGCCGCCAAGGCCGGGTTCACGACTCGACCGGGCGCCGCCGGCGCCGGTGACTCGATGGGTGGGGTTGCAACATCACTGGCGGACAAGCCGCCAGTGCCACCCATTGCAACTCTGGAGCACGCCGCGTTCGGCATGGTCCTCGGCGAGGACAACCGCCCCTTCAAGACCCGCAGCGGCGAGAACGTCAAACTCTCCTCGCTCATCGACGAGGCCGTCGAGCGAGCCCTCGTGGTCGTCGAGCAGAAGATCGCCGAGGCCAGGCAGACCGCCGCCGCGCACGCCAGGCCCTTCGCCGAACCCTCGATGGAGGAGAAGCGGAACATCGCCGACGCCGTCGGCGTCGCCGCCGTGAAGTACGCCGATCTCTCCAACGACCGCATCAAGGACTACGTCTTCTCATTCGACCGCATGCTCGCCTTCGAGGGCAACACCGGACCGTACCTGCTCTACGCCCTCGTCCGCGTGCGGCAGATCTTCCAGAGGGCCCAGGAGCAGGGCGTCCGCATCGACCCCGGCGCCCCCGTCGCCATCGGCGCCCCGCAGGAAAAGACCCTCGCCCTCACCCTGCTCCGCTACCCCGGCACCCTCCGCGCCGTCGGCACATCGCTCGAGCCCCACCGCCTGTGCAACTATCTCTACGAGCTCGCGCAGGCCTACAGCACCTTCTACAACGAGTGCCACGTCCTCAACGCCCCCGACGAGCCCACCCGCCAGTCCCGCCTCCACCTCTGCCGGCTTGTCGAGCGGATCATGGCCGACGGGCTCGGGTTGCTGGGGATTCGGCTGCTGGACCGGATGTAGCGCACACAGAGGCCCGGGCGCAAGCCCGGGCACGCCGTCCCAACGCTCGCACCACCACCCCGTGCATGGGCTCGCGCCCATGCCTCTGTTTGGGCAAAAAAGAGGCGGGCGGCCCCCAGGGGGGGCCCCCCCGGAGAGGTATAAGAATTGTGCTCGGGGTGTCGTTGTATACAACCCCGGAAAGCAGGGGGGGGGCGACGCCCCCCCCCCTCCCCCCCCCCCCGGGCAGGGCCCCCCCCCCTTCCCTTTGTTTGGGAAAAAAAGGGGGCGCCGCCCGGAGGGGCCCCCCGCCATGTAGAGCTATCAGACTGCTGCTCGGCGTGTCTTAGAACACGACCTGGAACTGCAGGCGGACGACGACCTCGCCCGACTTGGTCTGGCCCAGGAGGCCGACGTTGGTGTTGGGCAGGATGGCCCCGAGGTTGGAGGTGTCCTGGAGGGAGTAGACGACGTCGGCGGTCGCCTTGGCGGCGTGCCCGGCGTAGTACTGGTTGAGACCGAAGGTCAGGAAGTGGAAGTTCTTCTTGCCCGACGGGATCAGGTCGGAGTCAACGAAGAGGCCTTCCCAGCGACCGAACACTTCGGTGTTCTGGGCGAAGCGCCAGCCGCCCTGGACGACCGCGCCGAAGTTGTCGATGTCCGGTTGGTTCGCGCCGCCCACACGGGCGACGGTGTGGTCGCCGAGGAAGGCGCCGAACAGGTTCCACGAGTCGCCCTTGAGCGAGCCGTCGATCGTGTAGCGGAAGGTCTGGTAGTCGGTGTCGCTGGCGATACCGGTGTTGTCGGACTGCTGCCAGTGGATGGCCGCGCCGACCATGGCGCCGAAGTCGGAGCCCTTCTCGGAGGTGAAGTCCTCGAACTGCTTGAAGTTGCCGGAGAGGAGGAACTCGCCGCGGGCCGTCAGGGCGTAGTCGCCCTGGCCGGCGATCGCCAGCTGCGCGCCGGGCGTGACGGTCTGACGGGTGTTGAAGTCCGTGTTCGCGGAGTTCAGACCGTCGGAGAACGCGAAGAACGCGCGCCAGCCCTCGGCCTCGTAGGCGAACTCGACGCCCTGGCTGTAGCCCTGGCTGAACAGAGCGTTCACGAGGGAGCGCTCGGCCGCGAGCTGCTTGGCATCGGAGACCAGCTCCTCGCGGAGCAGGGGAAGCTTGAACTGACCCCAGGTGGCCTTCCAGCCGTTGGCGAACTTGTAGCCCGCGTAGGCATAGTCGAAGTTCAGGCCGTCGCTCTCATTGGAAATGCGGACGCGGAAGAACCAGTCCTTGTTCAGCTCGCCGTTGAAGTCGACCTTCGTGCGGGTCGTCTGGAACCCGTGCGTGAAGTCGTCGGTGTGAACGCCGCTGCCCGGGGGAACGTTGGTTCCCGGGAGGTTGTTCTTGTCGCGGAAGTTCATGTCGTAACGGAACTGCAGCAGCCCGCCGACGTTGAGTCGGAAGCCGTCGCCCGCGATGAAGAACCGGCTGCCGTCGTGGCCGGCGTCGCCGCCAGCCAGCAGGCTGGTGCGAGACTCGGCGTCGCTGAGCATCTCGGCGACCACCGCGCGAACCTCGTCGGATGACTGCTGAGCAAACGCTGCCGAGCCGCTCAGGCTCACCGCCGCGCCGGCGAGGAACATGAGACCCTTGATGTGACCCATTCTGAGACTCCTTTTTCTTTCAGAAAAACGCTTGTGGACCTTGTGAACCGTTCCCGTGGCCGCTTCGAGCCGGCCGCCTTTGAGCTCTGTCCGACTCACCGGACGAACGCTTCGTCCGCGGACAACGCCCCACGTGGTTCTCGGCGAGTTGGTGAGCACACGCTCACTTTTGACACGCAACCCGCTCCGAACACTCTGCCCGACCTGCCTTGCGCATCCCGCGGCTTCCGCCCCGAGACTCGCCTCCCGTCTCCGACGGGAACGGATCGAACGACGCTTGCACGCCGCCCGGTGAGATGGCGATCCTACCCAAAGTACTTAGCAAACGCAAACTCACCGCTCTTTTTTTCGGCTCTCCCAGCCTTCACTCGACAAGTTTGGCATTATTTTCACACTTTCTTCTCCTCCCCACCCCCCCGGTATTGCCACAATACAGGCACCGATAACCACCGGCCCGGCTGGTTATCCGGCCCTTTTCGACCTCTTCCGGCCCCGCTGGCTTGACGTAACCCGTTGTCCCACAAAGACATGACGACAGTAAAGCACATCCTCATCGTCGAAGACGAGGCCGACCTCGCCGAGCTCCTCTGCTACAACCTCCGAAAGCAGGGGTACGAGGTTGAGGTCTGTCGCGACGGGGCCTCGGGGATCCGCCGGATCCTCGAATCCGGCCCCGACCTGGTCGTCCTCGACGTCATGCTTCCCCACCTCAGCGGCCTCCAGATCGCCCGGCAGGTGCGCACCGACCCCAAGACCGCCCAGATCCCCATCCTCATGCTCACGGCTCGCGCAGAAGAAGCCGACCAGGTCGCCGGCCTCCGGATCGGCGCCGACGACTACGTCACCAAGCCCTTCTCCCTCAAGGTCCTCCTCGCCCGCGTCGAGGCCATGCTCCGACGCGCCCGGGCCGACCATCCCACCAGCCACGACTTCCTGGAACTCGGCCCCGTCCGTGCCGACCTCTCTACCCACGAGGTCATCGCCGCCGGAGAATCCGTCAAACTCACCCTCACCGAGTTCCGCATCCTCGTCGCCCTCATGCGCACCAAGGGCAAGGCCCTCAGCCGCGCCGACCTCATGTACACCGCCATGGGCCCCGACGTCCTCGTCACCACCCGGACCATCGACGTCCACGTCGCCGCCATCCGACGCAAACTCCGGAACTGCGGGGCCAGGATCCGCACCGTCCGCGGCGTCGGGTATCTTTTCGACCAGGCCGCCGAGGGCGTCGCCATCGATTCCGAGATCGACTAGCCGGACACCCCGACGGACCCCGGCGGGTTCTCGCCTCCGGGTACCCCGACGGTCCCCGGCGGGTTGTTTGCCTAGCCCTCGGCCGGAGACCTTCTCATGACCATGCCACCACCAGCGCCCAACATCCGCCCGAGCACAACGAGCGCGGCCTGGCCGGCCGCGCTTATCGGACTCGCCGCCACCGCTTGCGTCCTGCTCTCTCTGCCCATCTTCGCGTCCATCGCCATCATCGCCCCACTCACCCTTGTCGGCGTCGCGCTTTCCATCGTGCGCGAGCGCCGACGCGCCCGCTCGGTGCGTGTCCTCGAATCCGTCGCCGCCGAGACCCTTGCCGTCGCCCGCCCCGGGGCCAGCGCCCCGCGAGCCCACATCGACCCCGCCGATCTTGCCGAAGAACTCCGCCCCCTCGCCGGCGCGCTCAACTCCCTGCGCCATCGCGTCGGCGGCCAGCTCAAGGACCTCGCCAAGAAGTCCCGCAACCTCGAGGCCCTCATCGACGCCATGGACGAGCCCCTCCTGGCCACCGACGACCAGGACCGCGTCATCCTCTGCTCCCGCTCCGCCGAGGCCATGGTCGATGCCCCCCCCGGCGGACTCGTGGGTCGCCCCATCCACGAAATCTTCACCAGCGCGGCCATCCTCGACATGCACGCCAAGGCCAAGGCCGGCGGCGTCCAGCGCGCCCGCGTCCGCGTCGTGACCCCATTCGGCACGCGCGCCTTCCAGGTCTCCGCCTCCCCGGTCCCCGCCGCCTGGGGCGCGGGCGTCTTCGGCGCCGTGCTCACCCTTCGCGACGTGACCGAACTCGACCAGGCCGTGCAGGTCAAGACCGACTTTGTCGCCAACGCCTCCCACGAGCTCCGCACGCCCGTTGCCGCCATCCGTTCCGCCGCCGAGACCATGTCCGCCGCGGCCGACGACCCCGCCATGACCGCCCGCCTGCGTTCCATGATCCTCGCCCACGCCGAGCGCCTCGAAGAAATGCTCCGAGACCTGCTCGACCTCTCCCGCCTCGAATCCCCGGACGTCCCGCTCACCATCGAGCCCATCGACGCGGGCCTGCTCGAACGCGCCCTCCGCACCATGGGCGAGCCCATCTGCGAGCAGCGCCGCCTCGGCCTGAGTTTCGAGATCGAGCCCGAGCTCCACGGCCTCGCCACCGACCGCAAACTCCTCACCCTCATCCTCCGCAACCTCGTCGAGAACGCCGCCAAGTTCGCCCACGAGGGCACCACCGTCCGCGTCCTCGGCCAACTCATCGAAGAGCGCGAGCCCGACGGCCGCCCCGGCGCTCCCGCCCGCGGCGTCGCCCGCTTCGAGGTCATCGACAAGGGCGTCGGCATCCCCCTTGCCCAACAGGAGCGAGTCTTCGAGCGCTACTACCAGGTTGACCCCGCCCGCACCGGCACAGGCAGCACCCCGACCGGCGGAACCGGCCGCCGAGGGACCGGCCTCGGCCTCGCCATCGTCAAACACGCCGCCAAGGCCCTCGGCGGGCGAACCGGCCTCACCAGCGTCTGGGGACAGGGAACCACGGTTTTCGTCGAGTTCCCCTGTGAACTCGGGCGGGGTGCCCAGCCCGAGTCCCGATCCACCGCCGCCCCGAACCTGCCCCCCCAGCACCGCGTATGAACAAGTTCGCGTGGGCCTCCCGGGATTCCCTTGGACGGCCCACCGTCGGTCGGAGCGCACACGCTAAACTCCGCCCTGACTCTGGCCGCGGATCTCTCTTCCCCGGCCGTCCGAAGGTCCGTCTCGATTCCACGGGAGCGTTCATGGCCACTCAGGCGTCCGGCGCGGCAACGGCTCAGGCCCACTCGCACGACCACACCTACGACGAGGGCATGGCCTGCTGCTCGCACCACAACGTGAAGCTCGAGCGGTACATGCTCCTGTACCTCATCGGCGGCCTCATGCTCCTGGCCACCGTCGTCGCCAAGTACCTCCTCCCGCGGAACGTCGTTCCCGACCTCATCGCCGAGATCCCCGCCATCATCGGCGCGCTCCTCCTGGGCTTTCCCCTCTTCGCCGCCTCCGCCAAGGAGCTCTGGCGCGGCACGGCCAGCACCTCCACCCTCTGCGCCATCGCCATCCTCGGCTCGCTCGCCGTGGGCAACTACGCCCCCGCGGGCTTCCTCGCCTTCATCCTCCTCGTCGCCGACCAGTTCGTCCGCCAGCGGGCCTGGGGGGCCCAGCGCGCCATCGAGGACCTCGTCGCCCGCACCCCCGACGTCGCCCGCATCGTCCGGGGCGGCGTCGAGTCCGAGGTCGCCCTCTCCAGCGTCCAGGTCGGCGACACCGTCCGAGTCCGCGCCGGCGAGAATCTCCCGGTCGACGGCGTCGTCGCCACCGGCAAGTCCACCATCGATCAGGCCGCCCTCACCGGCGAGGCGATCCCCCACGAGGTCCAGCCCGGCGAGCCCGTCTACGCCGGCACCACCAACCTCTCCGCCCTCATCGACGTCCGGGCCACGCAGGTCGGCACGGACACCACCATCGGCAAGGTGACGCAACTCATCCGCGAGGCCGAGTCCAGCCGCACGCCGCGCCAGATGATGGTCGAGCAGGTCGCCAAGTTCTTCGTCCCCGTCACCCTCGGCGTCGCCTTCATCGTCTGGTTCCTCAACCGCGATGCGGGCAGCAAGGTCGCCTTCGAGCGCGCCATCTCCACGCTCGTCGTTGCCTGCCCCTCCGCTCTCCTCCTTGCCAGCCCGCTGGCCATCGTCGCCGCCTTCGCCGCCGCCGCGCGCCTGGGCATCCTCATCAAGAAGGTCAACTACCTCGAGGAGGCCGCCGTCGTTGACACCGTCGTCATGGACAAGACCGGCACCATCACCACGGGCCGCTTCGCCGTCTCGCGTCTCGTCCCCGCCGACGGCGTCGAGGGCGCCGAGCTTCTCACCGCGGCCGCCAACGGCGAGCAGCACTCCAACCACCCCCTGGCCCGCTCCATCCTCCAGACCGCCAAGCAGGCCCGCATCGAGCCCGACGGCTCCGACAACTACGAGGAGATGCACGGGCGAGGCATCCGCGCCCGCACCACCACCGGCGAGGTCTGCGTCGGGCGCGCCTCCTGGCTCCTCGAGGTCTTCCCCGACATCGGCCCGCAGGTCGAGGCCGCCACGGCCCGCATCGAGGGCATGTCCGGCGTCCACGTCGTCAAGGACGGCCGCTACCTCGGCGTGGTCGCGCTCGAAGACCGCATCCGCTCCAACTCCAAGAACGTCATCTCCCGCCTCCGCGAGCTCGGTGTCCGGCGCATCGACATCCTCACCGGCGACCGCCTCAGCGTCGCCGAGAGAGTCGGCCGCCAGGTCGGCGTCGATCACATCGAGGCCGAGTGCCACCCCGAGGAGAAGCACGAGCAGATCCAGGACCTCGTCGCCGACGGCCGGCGCGTCATGATGGTCGGCGACGGCATCAACGACGGGCCCTCCCTCGCCGCCAGCGACATCGGCGTGGCCATGGGCCTGGGCGGCTCCGACATCGCCGCCAACTCCGCCGGCGTCGCCCTCATGAACGACGACCTCTCCCGCATCCCCTTCCTCATCGAACTCTCACGCCGCACCCGCACCATCGTCGGCCAGAACATCGCCCTCTCCATCCTCGTGGCCATCCTCGGCCTCGTCCTCGCCGCCACCGGCGGCCTCGGCCTCATGGGCGCGGCCGTCTACCACGTCGTCGGCGACGTCTTTGTTATCGGAAACTCCTTCCGCCTCTTCCGCTTCGGCGAGTCCTTCCAGGGCAGCGACCTCGAGGAAGTCGAGAGCGCCGACCTCGCCCCCCGCAAGCGCAGGCAGGGGTCCATGACCCTCAGCGGCACGGCGCGGGCCGCGACCGCTTGATCCACCCCGACCGATTCGGGCAGGGCCGGCCTCGCGCGCTCGCCGGCCCACCTCGGTGAAGACCCTCGGCGGGCCCGCGAACATCGGATTCCGGCGCACTTTCTTCGATTTCCCGGACCCGGGCGTGGGTCCGGGCGGATTGTGTGTCACTCTCTCTGCCATGCCCGTGCTCGTGCGTCCATTCGGCCGCTCGAGCTGTTTCTGTCTCCGTCCTGGCCCAGGGAAACCCATGCCCCACTCGACCCTACCGACGCCCGTTCGCCGCTCCGCGCTCAACGCCCTGATCGGCGCGTGCGTCATCGCTCTGCCGGCGGTCGCGCTCGCCGATCGGGACGGCGCGCCGACGGCGACGCCGCCCGCACCGCGCCGCTCCTCCTTGATGCTCCGGGCCATGCTCGCCGCCGCCCAGCAGCGAGCCCAGGCCGACGACGCCGCGCCCTGCTTCGTCGAGAATCCCACCCCCGAGGAACTCGCCGAGATCCTCAACCGGTATCAGGCGCTCCCGCCCACGCTGGTGGACAGCCTCGAGCCGCGCTTCCGCACCGTCAACACCGTCTGGTTCGGCAACGGCTCGCAGAGTTCCAGCGGGCAGGCCCGCTCGGCCAGCCTCACCTTCTCCTTCCCCGCCGACGGCGTCGGTTGGGGCTCCGGCGCCGCCGCGCCCAACGACCTGCACGCCCATCTCCAGGCGCTCTTCGGCGCCGCCAACGAGGACCGCGGCCTGGAACTCATCCGCCAGGCCCTCGCCTCCTGGCGCCGCTTCGGCGGGCTCACCTATTCCGAGGTCGCCGACAACAACTCCAGCTACACCACCTCCGCCGCCCACTCCACCGTCCGCGGCGACATCCGCATCGGGGCCATCGTGCAGGGCACCACCGGCGTCCTCGCGTACAACAACTACCCGTCCAGCGGCGGGGACATGACCTTCAACTCCGACTACCTGACCACCGGGTCCATGGGCTCCTCCTCCAACACCTATCGATACCTCCGCAACGTCACCGCCCACGAGCACGGCCACGGCCTGGGCTACAGCCACCCCGTCCCCTGCGACTCCACCAAGCTCATGGAGCCGTTCATCCACAACAACACCGACGGCTGCCTCATCGACGAGATCCGCGCCGTGGGCCGCAACTACGGCGACCGGCGCTCGGGAAACTCCGGCGGCGCGCTCGCCTTCGACTGGGGCAACCTCACCTCGCCCGTTCTTCGATCCGTCATCGAGCGCAACCTCTCCACGAACGGCTCCGCGGGCCCCAACGGCTCGAGCGCCGATTGGTTCAAGTTCACCCTCGGCTCCGCGCAGACCGTCACCATCACCGCCGACCCCACCGGCGGCTCCTACACCGAGGGGTTGCAGACCTCCGATTGCAACGGCACCACCGCGACCGTCAACGCCGAGGCCGCCGGCGACCTGAGCATCGAACTCCGCGGCGGAACCAACGGCGCCACCGTCGTGCAGACCGCCGCGTCGGGCGCCGCCGGCGTGGCCGAGATCCTCGGCGCCGGCACCCTCGCCGCCGGAACCTACTGGGTCCGCGTGTTCGACACCGGACCCAACGCCTCGGCCGACCAGACCGTGCAGACCTACGACCTGACCGTCCGCGTCGGCTCCGCCAAGGCCCCCCCCGTCGCCATCGCCGGCGTCAACAAGCGCATCCAGGCCGGACAGAACTGCTTCTTCTACGGCGACATCAACTCCTACACGACCGACACCGGCCCCAGCGGCGGCACCAACTCCCGCTCCTACTTCTGGGACCTCGACGGCAACGGCACCTTCGGCGGCGGCATCGACTCCACCTCCGCCCAGCCCTCCATCACCGGCGGGTATCCCTCCAACGGAACGTACCCGGTCACCCTGCGCGTCACCGATTCCAACGGCCTGACCGACACCGACACCATCAACGTCGTCGTCTTCGGCGCTTCCGCCTCGATCACCGGCGTCTTGCCCTCCTCCGGTTCCACCAACTCCACCGTCCCCGTCACCATCAACGGCGTCAACTTCAAGGGCGTCACCTCCGCGAGCCAGTTCACCGTCTCGGGCTCCGGCGTCACCGTCGCGGGCACGCCCGTGGTCAACGCGCTGGGCACCCAGGTGACGGGCCTCTCGCTCGTGGTCTCCGCGGGCGCCAGCAGCTCCGCCCGCGACATCTCCGTGACCAACTCCGACGGCTCCGGCACCGCCGGCGGCGCCGCCACCGGGGCCGGCCTCTTCTCCGTCACCGGACCCTGCGTCGTTCCGTCCATCACCGGCCACCCCCAGACCCAGACCGCCTGCGCCGGCGCCGGCGCAACCCTCTCCGTCTCCGCCTCCGGCACCGGCCTCACCTACCAGTGGCGCAAGAACACCGTCCCCATCGGCGGCGCCACCGCCGCCTCGCTCGTGCTCGGCCCCGTCGTCGGCGATGCCGGCGCCTACGACTGCGTCGTCATCGGCGATTGCGGCTCCGCGACGAGCAACCCCGCCACGCTCTCGGTCAACCCCGCCACCACCATCACCGGCCAGCCCTCGCCCCAGTCCGTGTGCCCCGGAGCCGGCGCCTCCTTCGGCGTCTCCGCCACCGGCACCGGCATCGGCTACCAGTGGCGCAAGAACACCGCCCCCATCGGCGGCGCAACCTCGCCCACACTCACGATCAACCCGGCCCTCCCCGGCGATGCCGGCTCGTACGACTGCGTGATCTCCGGCTCCTGCGGCTCGATCACCCCCAACCCGGCCGCGCTCTCCATCAACGCCGCCACCGCCGTCACCGCGAGCCCCTCCCCGCAGTCCGCGTGCGTGGGCGGCAGCGCATCCTTCTCCGTGTCCGCCTCGGGCACCGGGCTCTCGTACCAGTGGCGCAAGAACTCCGGCCCCATCGGCGGCGCCACCGGCCCCACCCTCTCGATCTCCCCCGTGGCCTCCGGCGACGCCGGAAGCTACGACTGCGTCGTCGCCGGCGCGTGCGGCTCGCTCACCAGCGGCGCGGCCGGTCTCTCGATCACCCCCGCAACCACCATCACGCAGAACCTGCCGAGCCAGTCCGTCTGCGAGGGCCAGCCCGCCTCGTTCACCGTCGTCGCCGCCGGCGACAACCTCACCTACCAGTGGAACAAGTCCGGCTCGCCGATCCCCGGCGCAACCTCCACGACGTACACCATCGCCTCCGCCACCGCCGCCGACGCGGGCCTCTACTACTGCAGCGTCTACGGGACCTGCGGATTCGCCCAGACCGGCATCGGCAGCCTCACCATCAACGAGCCCGTCTCCATCAACCCCGGCGGAGACCCGGTCGCGCAGACCGTGTGCGCCGGCTCCCCCGTCACGCTCCTGGCCGACGCACTCGGCACCGTCAACAGCTACCAGTGGCGCCTCAACGCAACGCCGATCGTCGGCGCCAGCGACTCGCAACTCACCATCGCCTCCGCTTCCCCCGCCGACTCCGGCTCCTACGACTGCGTCATCACCGGCCCCTGCAACACCGTCGCCAGCGCCGCGGCCGCCGTCCTCGTCAACCCCGCCACCGCCATCGCCCCCGGCGGCCAGCCCCAATCCCTGTCGGCCTGCATCGGCGGCGCGGCGTCCTTCACCGTCGTCGCCGAGGGCGCATCGCTCACCTACCAGTGGCGGCGCGCCGGGACCCCCCTCACCGGCGCGACCGGACCCACCCTCACCCTCGTCCCCGTCATCAGCGGCGATGTCGGCGGCGGGTACGACTGCGTCGTCACCGGCGCCTGCGGCTCCGCGACCTCCGCCCCCGCCTCGCTCTCGCTCACGGACCCCGCCGCCATCACCGGCCAGCCCGCCCCGCAATCCGCCTGCGTCGGCGACAACGTGTCCCTCACCGTGACGGCCACCGGCCCGGGACTCTCCTACCAGTGGCGTCTCGGCGGCGCGGACGTCCCCGGCGCGACCTCTGCCACCATCGCCTTCAACCCCGCCGCGCTGTCCGACTCCGGCCCATACGACTGCATCGTCACCGGCCCCTGCGGCCCCGTCACCTCCGATCCCGCCACCGTCACCATCTGCGAGACCGCCGCGATCACCGCCGACCCCTCCCCCGCCACGACGTGCGCGGGCGGCAGCGCGATGTTCACCGTCTCCGCCTCCGGCGCCGGGCTTTCCTACCAGTGGCGCAAGAACGCCGCCCCGCTCCCGGGCCAGACCTCGCCCTCGCTCACCATCGGCCCCGCTTCCGCTTCGGATGCGGGCGTCTACGACTGCGTCGTCAACACCTGCTGCAACGCCGCCACCTCCGCCGGCGCGAGCCTCACCGTCTGCACCGCCGATTTCAACTGTTCCGGCGCCCTTTCCGTGCAGGACATCTTCGACTTCCTCAACGCCTGGTTCGCCGGCAACCCCGCCGCCGACTTCAACGGCTCGGGCCTGGCCGTCTCCGACATCTTCGACTTCCTCAACGCCTGGTTCGCCGGCTGCCCGTAGTCCCCTGGGTGCCCCGCCGGTTTCCGGCGGGGCCCTCGTTGGGCGCCCGGAACCCGTGAGCGCCGAGCGCCCGCGGCCCACGCCCGGCCCGCCTCACAGCAGCGTCCCCCGCAGGATCGTCGCCGCCGCGGTGAAGTAGATCAGCACCCCCACGACGTCCACCAGCGTGGCCACGAACGGCGCCGAACTTGTCGCGGGGTCGAGCCTGCACCGCTTGAGAAGGAACGGCAGCATCGCCCCGATGATCGTCCCCCAGAGCACCACCCCCACAACCGAGACCGCGATCGCCACCGCCAGCACGTGAAAGTGCTGCTGGGCCGCGACGCTCTCCTTGTCCAGCTCGGGGTGCCCCGTGTGCTTGGCGAACCACCCCATCCACCCCCAGACGTTGATCCGGACCAGCCCGATCACGCCCAGAAACAAGCCCAGCAGCGAGCCCGCAACAAGTTCCCGCCTGAGCACCTTGAACCAGTCCCGGAGCGTCAACTCCCCCACGGCCAGCGCCCGGATGATCAGCGAGGTGGCCTGCGAGCCGCTGTTGCCCCCGCTCGACACGATCAGCGGCACGAACGTGGCCAGCACCGCCGCCCGCTCGATGTCGTGCTCGAACCCCGCCATCGCCGTCTGCGTGAACATCTCGCCGACGAACAGGATGGCCAGCCACCCGCCCCGCTTGCGCACCAGCCGCCAGATCGAGATCGACACGTACGGCTCGTCCAGAGCCTCCATGCCGCCGAGCTTCTGCATGTCCTCGGTCGCCTCTTCCTCGGCCACGTCCGCCACGTCGTCGGAGGTCACGATGCCCAGGAGCACCCCCCGCGAGTCGAGCACCGGCAGCACCACCCGGTCGTACCGGCTCATCGTCTTCACCGCCTCGTCCTGCGGCTGGTCCGCCCGCAGCGCGACGAAGTTGCGGTTCATCAGGGTCTCGATCATCGCCCCCGGGTCCGCCAGCAGGATCTGCCGCAGACGGAGGTCGTCGATGAGCACCCCCTTCTCGTCCACCACGTACACGACGTTGATCGTCTCCGCGTCCCGCCCGAACTTCCTGATGTGCTCGAGTGCCTGCCCCACCGTCCAGTCGGGCATGATCCGGATGTAGTCCGGGTTCATCAATCGCCCGACGCTCTTGGGCGGATACCCCAGGATCGCCTGCGTCGTCTTCCGATCCTCCGGGCTCAGCGACGCGACGATCTTCTGCGCACACTCCGGCGGCAGCTCGTCGATGAGCCGGGCCCGGTCGTCCGGGTCCATCCCCTCCACCACGCGCAGGGCCGCGTCCCCGAGCTTCAGAACCAGCTCCTCCTGCATCTCCGCCGTCAGATACGCGAACACCTCGCCCGCATCGTCCCTCGCCAGAAACCGGAAGCAGACCGCCCGCTGGTCCGCCTCCAGGCTCGTGATGATGTCCGCGATGTCCGCCGGCGGGATCCCCTTGAGCGCGTTGCGCAGCTCGCTGTACGCCCCGTCGCGCACAAGCTCAACGATCTCCGGCTGGATGAGTTCCGCGGTCGGCGTCACGCACCGAAGTCTATCGCCCGACTTCGCGCGGCCAAGCGCTAGACCAGCGCATCGAGCGACGACAGCCCGATCGGTTCCTTCGTCATGAACGGCTCGCCGTGCGCCGTCCCGATGAGCGACCCCATGTACGCGCTGTACCCCATCAGCCGCTCCGGCAGGTCCGCCGACACCAGACGCCCCCTGGCCTTCGGGTCCCCCTCCGCAGACGGCCCGCCCGCCCCCACCGTCCCCCCTGCCATCCCCTCCCACGGCCCGAACTGCGACCGGTAGGCCCGCACCGCCGCCAGCTTCTTCCCCTCAAAGCCCGTGATGTCCAGCACAAAGCTCGGCGTGATCGTCGCCCGGAGGTGAGAGACGTGGTAGTAGAAGAGCCACTTGGGATAGACGGGCGGTCCGATCGACGCCAACCCGGGCGGCGTCGGCATCTCCACCCTCGTGAGCTTTGCATCGAATCTCGCATCCTCCACCGCCCGCGTCACGGCCCGATGGTCCGGGTGGGCATCCTCCGGCCACGGTGTGAACACGATCTGCGCCTGGTGGGCCCGGATCACGCCGGCGAACAGGTGCCGCGTCGCGATCGTGTGCTCCACCGTCCGGTTCGGCAGATCAAGCAGAATCCGCCGCAGGCGCGGCTTCCCCGGCCCCGGCTGCAGCGCCTCCAGCGCGCCAGCGGCCTCCACCAATCGCGACGAGCGATCCCCCCGCGGCGTCGGACTCCCATCCGTCACATCTGCAAGCAACACCTCGTGCCCCTGCTCGGCCAGCCGGGCGATCGTGCCGCCCATGCCGATCTCCTGATCGTCGGGATGCGGGCCGAAGACAAGAACGTTCACTCCGTCGCCCTCCCCACCGCCACCAGCCCCACCAGCCCATCGGCCGTCTCCAGTTGCACCTGCTGCACCGTCTGCGGCGTGCGCGTCGCGAAGAACCCGCCCCCGCGAAACGCCTCGCCGTACTGATCGCGGAACGAGCTCAGCGCCAGCTCCACCGTCTCTCCCACCCCCAGCGACTCGATCTCCCGGCTGAACCACCGGTTCAGCCACAACCGGCTCTTGCCATACGCCCGGGCCGTGGTGTTGGTGATCGTGATCGTCGTGTCGCCCCGCACCACCTGGATATCCAGCGTGCTCGTCTGCGATTTCTCCGCCGGATACTCCGGCCCGGCCAGCGCCGGATCCACCGTCGAAGCGCACCCGCCCAGCCCCGCCAACCCAACGCACAGACACAGAGAAAGTCCGACTCGCCTGTTCATTTCCGCATGCTCCTCTGCGCCGTCGCGCCTCTGCGAGAGTGACCGCACCCGAAACCTATCATCCACCGCATGTCCTGCGACGGCAACAACGCCACGCCCCCCTCCCCCGGCATCGCCCCGGGCGCAGAGCATATCGACCCCGCGGCCGTCGCTCGCGAACTCGGCCTCAAAGGCCCGGACCCCCGCATCACGGCCCTCGTCCCCGGCTTCGACGCCCCCTTCTTCCAGGCCGGCCTCGCCGGCTATTCCGACGCGGCCATGCGCATCATCGCCCGCCGCCACGGCTGCCCATTCTGCGTCACCGAGGCCCTCCTCGACCGCACCCTCCTCGGCGGCGGGCGCGGCTTCCTCAAGGCCGATCTGGGCGACCTCCACGAGAACGTCCCCGGCGGCCCCGAGGACCACCCCCTCGCCTGCCAGATCATGGGCAGCGACCCCCACGAGATGGCCGCGGCCGCCCTCAAGGTCGCCGAGCAGGGAACGCGCCCGCCCAAGGACTACCGGGCCCTCGCCTACGCCCACCGTTCTCCCGCCGAACTCGCGGAACTCATCGCCGCCCCTGCCCACGCCATGGACCCGACCGAAGGGCTCGGCGACGACACGTGCGAGACGCTCATCGACGAAGTTGACGAGGTGTCGAGGTGCCACGGTGTCGAGGTGTCTAGAAGCCACAACGGCCTTTCCTCGACACCTGGACACCTCGACACCTCTCCCCTCTCCTTCGAGACCATCGACATCAACCTCGCCTGCCCCGTCAAGAAGATCAAGGCCAAGGCCCGCGGCGGGCACTGGCTGGCCCAGCCCGAGGGCGCCATCGACATCCTGGGCGCCGTCCGCGAGGCCGTCCCGGCCCACATCCGCTGCACCGTCAAGCTCCGGCGCTCCTTCGACGACACACCCCAGATGGCCGCCAACCTCGAGCGGATCCTCGACGCCGCGTTCGACATGGACTACGCCTGGGCCACCATCCACGCCCGCACCGTGCAGCAGAAGTACATCGGCCCCAGCCGCTGGGACCTCCTGCGCTCCATCGTCCACCGCCGCCCCGGCCGCCTGATCTTCGGCTCCGGCGACATCTGGAACGTCCACGACATCTTCCGCATGATCGCCTACACCGGCGTCTCCGCCGTCGCCGTGGCCCGCGGCTGCATCGGCAATCCGTGGATCTTCCGCCAGGCCCGCCAGATGCTCGCCGGCCGGCCCCCGCTCCCGCCCACCATCGCCGAGCAGCGGGCCGTGCTTGAAGACCACTTCCGCCTCAGCGTCACCATCAACGGCGAGGATCGCGCGGGAAAGACCATGCGCAAGTTCGGCATCCGCTTCGCCTCGCACCATCCACGCGCCGAGGACGTCCGCCGGAGGTTCATCGCTGTGGCGAGCGTGGAGGATTGGCTCGCGGTGCTCGACGAGCACTACGAACGCTGCGACAGCCCCGCATAGATTCCGGCTCTGTTCGGTCGAGGACGGATCAATACGGTCGCACGACGCGGAGCCCTTTGATTGCTCGACAGTCCCGGTCGTTGACGGTCACGATCGGAATCCCGAGCCGCAGGCACGTCGCCGCAATGAGACAATCCGGCCATTCCACCCGGGTGGACAGCACGCACGCCTCCAGAACGTCGAGCGCCCGTGCGAAGTCTTCGTTTCGCACCGCCAGCATCCGAAGCCCGGAGTGCCCGAACTTGATCGCGGCGATGTGACGCCTGTCACGCGCGCCCGCGAGACACTCGGCTCTCGACACGGGGTGCATTGCGGCTCCGCCGCTGCGCAGCAGCGACGCCACGCAGTTGGTGGCCTCGGGCACCCCGCGCTCCTGATCGATCAGCACGGACGTGTCGATGCGGAGAAGGTCAGCCACGACGGGCATCCCTTCCGTAGACCCACGAACCACCCGCTCGCCGTCGAAGCTCCCGCGCGATCTCTTCGGTGCTGCCCCTTCCACTCGGGGCGGTCTTTGGAGATTCCAAACAGCGGCATGAACGCCGCCACGCGCTCGTCCGCGGTCATCCGGCGGCGCTTGCTCTTCTTCGCCCGAGTGGTCTGCTTCTTGTCGGACTTTCGGTCCGCCTTGGGACGGCGCTCTGGCTCGAAGGTGATCGGCGTCCCCTCGGGAAACTCCACGCCGTCCCCCGGCACAATCACCCCATCGCCATACACGCCTCGATACATCATGCCCGAATCCTACGTTCACGTCCGCACGGTCGCCCTCGGCTTGGCCTCCGCCGTCGCCCCGTTCGCCGCGCGCTCCCCGATCGTCCCCGACACCGGCACCACGCCCTTGCCCCCCGCCCCGACGCGCGGCTCATCGCCCGGGTACGCGATCCGCCCGTGGTAGATGCTCGCCAGCGTCTTGCTCACCGCCTCCACGATCAGGTTCAGGTCCCGCAGCGTCAGGTCGCTCTCCTCGAACTGCCCGTCCATGAGCCGCTTGCTCGCGATCGCCCGCACCAGCGCGTCGATCCGGCTCGGCGTCGGGTCCGCCATCGCCCGCGTCGCGCTCTCCACCGCGTCGCAGATCATGATGATCGACGCCTCCTTCGTGCGCGGCTTTGGCCCCGGATACCGATACTCCAGCTCCGTCGGGCCGTCGTCCTCCTCCCCGCCCCCCGCCGCCGCGCGGTTCTTCGTCTCCGCCGTCCGCCTGGCCCGGTGGAAGAAATACTCCACCAGCGTCGTCCCGTGGTGGCTCTCGATGAAATGCCACAGCGGGCGCGGCAGGTTGAACTCCCGCGCCAGCTCCAGCCCGTCCTTCACGTGCCCCACGATCACCAGCAGGCTCATCGCCGGGCTCAGCTTGTCGTGCCGGTTGAACCCCGGCGTCTGGTTCTCCACGAAGTAGTCGGGCTTGTTCATCTTCCCGATGTCGTGGTACAGCGCGCCCACGTACGTGAGCAGCCCGTCGGCCCCGATCGCCTCCGCCGCCGCCTCGCCCAGCGACGCCAGCGTCAGCGAGTGGTTGTACGTCCCCGGCGCACGCTGCTGGAGCTGCCGCAGCACCGGCTGCTTCGGGTCGCGAAGCTCGATGAGCGTCAGCCCCGTCGTGATCGCGAACACCCGCTCCATGGAGGGCAGGATGAACAGGGTGATCCCGGCCACCAGCAGCCCGCCAAAGCCCGCCCATCCCGCGTCCTTGGCCGCCTGCACCAGCGCCGCCGGCGTGATCGGCAGCTCCACCAGGCTCACCAGCATCGTCACCAGCGCCAGCACCACGCCCATCGAGACCCCCGCCCGGATGAGCGTGTCCCGGTCGCGAATCTCCTTGAGCCGCCACGCCGCCGCCCCAACCCCGCAGATCAGCGCCGCGTACATCCCCACCGGCAGGTCCAGCGCGGTGCACACCAGCAAGCCGTGGAGCGCGCCGAACGCGATCGCCACCCGCTGGCTGTACGCGATGCACAGCACCACCGCGCAGAACACCGTCGGCGCCAGCGCCGTCAGCGCGATCATGTCCGGCAGCTTCGCGCTGCTCACGCACGCCAGCACCGCCGCCCCGCCCAGCAGCGCGCCGATCGCCGCCATCCGCGTCGGGTTCCGCCGGATGCGGGGCACAAACAGCACCGTGTACCCCATCATCACCGCCGCGATCGCCCCCACCACCCCCATCGCCGCCGCCCGCGAGCCCCACAAGTGGCGCGCCGGCAGCGACGCCCGGCGAGCCTCCATCGCCCGGCGCACCACGTTCGCCTGCGCCTGCGTGAGCACGTCCCCCCGCCGGTAGATCGCGTCGGTCTCCGGATACGTCACCACCCGCGGCTCCACGGCCGCCGCCGCCGCGTCCTGCGCCGCCACCGTCGCCGCCGCGTCGAACGAGTACGTCGGCTTGGGCGGCTGGGCCAGGCGCGCCACCACCACGTCGATGAGCGCCGGCCCGAACCCCGCCTCACGCGCCAGCTGCCGCAGGTGCTGGGGAAGGTCCTGCGCATCCACGTTGATCATGCTCGCCGACGGCACCAATATCTGCCCGGGTGCGTCCACCCGCCGCAGCGCCATCTCCTTGTTGAGCGCCTGCGACTCCAGCTGCGCCGCCTCGCGGGCCAGCAGCGGGTGCACCGCCAGCTCGTCCACCAGCCGATACACCTGGTCGCGCCACGAGGCGCTGATCTCCGATTCCCCAACCTCCTGCCGGAGCGCGGCCAGGCCCGCCTCCGTCAGCCCGTACTGCTTGCGAAGCCCCGGCTCCACGCTGTCGATCGTCGGCGCCTCCTGCGCGATCAGCGGCAGGCGCTCCAGGCTGCTGCGGATCTCCGCCAGCACCCCGGGGATCTCCACGTACACCCGCGGGGCCTGCGCCCGCGCCATCGTCCGCGCCTGCTCCGTGGCCGCCGGATCGTCCGTCGAGAACCGAACCCCCGCCACCTCCGTGGTCGTCATGATCCGACCCACGGCCACGCGCGGCTGCTCGCGCGTCCACGCCGCCACCGCCCCCACCACCCCCACGAACACCACCAGCACCATCATCGCCCACAGAAAGTTCCCCATCCGCATCGGCCGATGCCACCCCCCCCACACCCCGCCCGCGGCGGCCTCGATCTCGCGCCGAAGTTCCTCGGTGCGGGCTCGCTGGCTCGGCTTGGCGGGTTCTTTGGCCATGAGATCGGGGAAACACGGGTACTCGGTTCACTGCGGACAGGCCCCCGGTGGAGCATCGGCTATCGGGCCTGGCAAGTCATGGATGAGCATCCCCCCCAACACGGGGAACCATCGGCACGCCGCTCCGCCCCGGGACCATCGCCGTCGGATCATCCGGATCGCCCGCGTCCAGGCTCGGCACGGCCCGCCGCACCCCATCCCCATACGCCTCCACGATCCGCTGCACCAGCCGGTGCCTCACGATGTCGTGCTTGTCGAGGGTCACGAACTCGATCCCGCGGATCCGCCGCAGCCGGCTCGCCGCGTCGATCAGCCCGCTCTCCCCCGCCTCGGGCAGGTCGATCTGCGTCACATCCCCCGTCACGATCATCTTCGATCCGTGCCCCATCCGGGTCAGGAACATCTGCATCTGTCCCTTGGTCGTGTTCTGCGCCTCATCGAGAATGATCACCGCGTTGTTGAGCGTCCGCCCGCGCATGTATGCCAGCGGGATCACCTCCACCACGTCGCTGAGCATGAACCGCTTGATGGTCGCGTAGTCCATCATGTCGTGGAGCGCATCGAGCAGCGGCCGCAGGTACGGGTTCACCTTCTGCTGCAAGTCCCCCGGCAGGAACCCCAGCCGCTCCCCCGCCTCCACCGCCGGCCGGCACAGGATCACCTTCTGCGTCCGGTGGTGCTTGAGCATGTGCACCGCCGCCGCCACGGCCAGGTACGTCTTCCCCGTCCCCGCCGGCCCGATCGAGAACACCAGGTCGTGGTCCCGGATCGCGTCCAGATACACCTGCTGGTTCGCCGTCTTGGCCCGCACCCGCTGCGCCCCAACGTACACATCCAGGTCCGCCTCCCACGGCGGGCCCGCCGGGGCGATCTCCTCCTCATCCCGCTGCCGGCGCGGCAGGAGCGCCCCCGACACCGCCTGCCCGATCAGGTCCATCACCTGCTGGCGCGACAACGCCTCCGACCGCTCCGCCGCCCCGCCCAGCCGCTCGAGCACATTTCGCGCGGCCGCCACCTGGTCCCGCTCCCCGGTCACATGCACCGTACCCTCCCGGGCCAATACCGATACCCCAAGGGCCTCCCGGATGATTTTCAGGTTGCGATCACCGGCCCCGAGCATCGTGACCCGCTCGGCACCCTGAGGGACTTTGATGCTGAACTCCACGCCCAGAGTGCTCCTTGCCGATCGGGCAACCCGCCATCTCCCCGAACCCGGTCGCCTGCCGATGCGTCCTGACGACATGACCCCGCTCCTTCCCTTGCAAAATGATACGCGGACCCCACGCTCCATGATGCTCAGAAACTCCTGTTTGTTCGCTTTGTGTTTGGTTATCCTCCCCACCATGCTCGGGGCGTGCACAACTTCGACCCCACGGCTCCGGCGCCCGCCCCCAACCCCGGCCCCGTCCGTCGCGTCCATTCTCGCCGATTGGGTCACGATCACCTCCGCCGTCGAAGTCGGCGCGGCGAAGTCCGAGTGCGTCGCCGCGCCCCCTCAGATCTCCCCCGACGGCCTGCAACACCGCTACCGCCTCAAGCACGTCTCGGGCCGAACCGGCGTGCTTTTGGCCCGCACCGCCGTTGACGGGCCCGATCCGCGCACAATCGAACTCTCCTGCGAGATGGGCCCCCTCCGCGACCCCGCCCTCGAAGCCGACATCATCGCGAACGTCTCGCACCGCCTCCAGCAGCTCCGCGGCGTCGGCTTCGCTCCCATCGACCCCTGATTCTCCCGGCACTCCGACGGTCCCCGGCGGTTCCAAGCCTGGGTACCCCGACGGTCCCCGGCGGTTCCAAGCCTGGGTACCCCGACGGTCCCCGGAGGTTCCAAGCCTGGGTACCCCGACGGTCCCCTGCGGGCGCTTCATGATTCGCCCGGATGAACCCGTGGTCCGTTCATTCCCCGGCCTTCGCCCTCACCGTGATGCCGATCGTCCGTTCCCTCGTGTGGTACTTCGCCAGCACCGCTCGCGCCGCCGCCGGCGTGAGCGTGCGATAGAACTCCCCCGCCCGCGCGATCTCGTCCGGGTCCAGCCCCAGAGATGTGCATCGCGCCAGCGCGGCCGACCAATATCGAATGTCCCGCTCCGCCGCATCCGCCGACCGTGCCAGCGCCCCCGCCGCCCGCGCCAGTTCCTCCGCCGTCGGCCCGTCGCTCGCCAGCCGCCCCAGTTCCTCCTCGATCGCTGCCCCCACCGCCGCCTCCCCCGGCTGCCTGGTCGCCGCCGTGACCAATCCCATTCCCAGGCCGTCGTACGCGCTCATGAACAGCCCCGAGGCCGGCCCCTCCGCCCCCACGTCAAACCGCGGCCCCACCAGCCGCTCCTTCAACCGATTCGTCGCCACCCCCAGCATCGCCCGCAATGCCCGCTGATCGCCCAGGCTCGACACATCTGGTCCGAAAAACCCCCGCACCACGATCACCCGCCCCGCCCCGAGCATCACCTCGTCCACCCGCGCCTCGCGGCTCACCGGGCCCGCGGGCACGGCCACCCGCCGAAGCGCGCTGTGCGTCCCCGGCCCCGGGCGCGCCCGAACCGGCAACGTCCCGAGCGTCCCGTCGGCCAGCTTCAACGCCGCCGCCAGCGAGACGTCCCCGACGATCGCCGCCTCGATGGGCTCCCCGCCCTCCTTCGTATGGCGATCGATCCACGCCCGCACCTCCTCGGCGGTGATCCCCCGGATCCTCCGCTCGTTCGGCGGTTCCAACCGCGCATCCCCCTCGGGCACCACCGCGTGGTTCACGGCCTCCGACACCACCGCGCGCGGATCGCCGGCCCGCCGCCGCACCTCCCGAACTACCATCTCCTTCGCCGCCTCCACGGCGGGCGTGCCAACCGTCGGCGACACCAGCATCGCCCGCACAATCCCCATCCCCGCCTCAAGATCCGCCGCCGACACCGACATCCGAATCGTCATCCCGTCCTGCCCCGCCGCCGCGTCGATCCGCAGGTCCCGCCCCTCCGTCCGCGCCGGCGCGCTCGCCTCCGGCGCCACCGACTCCCAATCGTCGAGCACCCCCGCCGCCACCTCCGTCAGCCCGCGCGTCGCGGAGTCCTCCAGCAGCTTCCCCCCGCACAGCGCGATCGTCACCACCACCCGCCCCGGCTGCCGGTCCATCCGCCGGTGGTGCACCCGCACCCCGCTCGCCAGCCAGACGCTCGTCACCCCGGACCGGCGCGCCGTCTGCATCTCCAGCACCCTGTCGCACACCAGCGAGCGCGGGTCCTCCACCACCGGCCCCCCCGGCGCGGGCTCCACCCGCTGGTCCGGCGGCGGCGCACCCATCGCGCACGCACAGAACACCGCCGGAATGAACATCCACAATCGCATGGCTCCACCAACCATACCGCCGCGACCGCCGCGGGAGGCAAAACCCCCCTCACTCCGCCCCAAGCACATCGCACTCCCCGTCGCAATCCTTCCCCTTCCCCCACCGCCCCGCGATGAGCCCCTCCACAACCCCGTCGATCTGCTCCCGGACCTTCCCGTGGTCGATCGCGCCCAGCTCGATCACCCCGCGCTCGCCCGTGCTCAAGATCCAGTACTCCGCCACGCCCGCCAGCTCCGCCTCCCCGCCCTCCCGGCCGTCCCCGTACAGGTGCGCCAGCGCCAGGGCGTACACCCCCATCTGCAAGTCACCCGCCTTCGGCTCCCGCAACTTCTCCGTCGATCGCCCAGTCTTGTAGTCCACGATCCGAAACGCCTCCCGCCCATCCGCCCCCGTGTACCGGTCGATCCGATCGATCTTCGCGTCGAACGAGTGCGCCCCGTAGGGAAACTTCACGCCCTTCTCCACCTCCACCACGTTCGACCCCGGGTCGCGCAGCCGGTCGTACGCCACGCCCAGCTGCGCCAGCACCTGATCGAGCTGGCCCTTGTCCGCCTCCAGGTGACGCGGCCACGACTTGAAGAACGCCTCCCTCCCGATCGCCATCAGCCGCTGACGCGTCGGCGGCGCGTGCCCCTCCGCCTCCGCCGCCCGCTGCTCCGCGTAGAACACCTCCAGCGCCCCGTGCACCGCGATCCCCACCACCTGCGCCGGTCCCGGCATCGCCTCCAGTCCCAGCACATACTTCGCGTAGAAGCACCGCGGACACTTCAGATAGTCCTGGATCTTCGTGTAGCTCAGCCGCAGCGGCGGCCTCAGCCCCGGCGCAAACATCCCGTCCTTCTCCCCACACTCCTTCGGGTCGCGCCCCGCCTCATCCAGCACACGCTGCGCATACGCCCCCGCGTCGTGGTCCGCCGCCCACGCCGGCACCGCCCCCGTCGCCTCCGCCGCGGCCAGCGCGCCCAGCCGCATCGCCGTTGCGCCCAGTCTCTCCGCCGCCGCCCTTGCCTTCTCCGCATCGCCCCCCGCCGCGGCGTCCAGCGCCCCCGCCGCCGCCACCCGCACCTCCCGGCGGGCCCGCTCGAACACCGCCCGCCGGTGCTCCGCACCCTTGAACCCGCGCGTCTCGGCCTCGATCTCATCCGCGTCTCGCGACCACCCGAACCCCTGCCCCACCCCCAGCGCCGCCGCCCGCTGCACAACGCCCTTCCACTCCAGCACCCGCACGGCGTCCGTCGTCTTCGAGTCGTGCACGATCTCCTCGAAATAGTGCGTGGACTTGCTCCGGCTCTTGTTCTTCTTCGACAGCAGCACCAGCCGCCGCTCCGCCCGCGTGCACGCCACGTAGAACAGCCGCCTCGCCTCCGCCTGGGCCCGCTGCTTCGCCGTCCGCTCGTCCCCACGATGCACCACCCCCGCCGGCATGTCCGGGCCGTCCGAGTCGCGCACCGCCCCGTACCCGTGCCGCGGCGTCACGCGCGGCACAAACACCATGTCAAACTCCAGCCCCTTGGCGCTGTGGGCCGTGATCAGGCGCACCGCGTCCTCCGCCTCCTCGGGCGGCCCATCGCTGAGCCCATCCACCCGCGACCCCAGCGCCGCATCCCGCATCCCCTGCTCGTCGGCCGACAGGTCCTGGTAGTACGACCAGAACGCCCCCACATCCCCCGGCGCATCCAGCCGCCCCTGCCGCTCGCGCGCAAAGCGCAGCATCCCCACCAGGTTCTTCACCCGCTCGGCCCGCTCGCGCGGCCCGAGCAGGTCCGCGTGGGCCACATCCCCCGCCGCGATGATCCGCGAGATCGTCTCCGCGGCGCTCCGCTCCGCCGCCACGCGCCGCAGCTGCGCGTGCATCTCCACAAACCTCGCGATCGTCTCGTTCTCGGGCTCGCCCGTCGCCAGCCAGTCCACGAATCCACCGGGATTGGCCGTCGCCGTATCCCCGGCCTCGAACCGGGTCAGCTCCCCCCGATATCGCGCCCGCAGCGGATGCAGCGCCCGCGGGTCCAGCGAGAACGGCGGGCGCGCCAGCACCCTCCCCGCCGCGTGCACGGCGTGCGGCAGCGCCAGCAGTTCCACCCACGCCAGCACGTCCCTCACGCCCTCGTCCTCCGCCGGCGTCCCCTCGCGCGTCGCGGCCGTGGGAATCCCCTCGATGCCCAGCGCCGTCCTCACCCGGTCCGCGTCGTTGTGCGTCCGCGCCACCACGGCATAGTCCGACCACTTCGGCGCCTTTCCAGCCTTCTCCCGCTCCGCGCGATCCGTCAGGATCATCGCCGCGATCACCTCCCCGTCCTGCGCATCGTCGTCCAGATGCACGCACTCCACCGGCCCGGGCACCGCCACGCTCCGCGTGGCGCTGATTCTCTTGTCCGCCGCGTACCGGCGCTCCGCCCGCCCGATCACCGCGTTGGCGATCTTCACGATCGTCCCGGTGCTCCGATAGTTCTCGGAGAGCCGCACCGTCGCGTGCCCCGGCCAGAGTTTCGTGAACCGCTCGAACGCCAGATCGTCCGCCCCGCGAAACTCATAGATCGACTGGTCGTCGTCCCCCACCACGCACAGGTCCGGCGTGCCCGCCGCCGGCATCAGCAGCCGCAACAACTCGATCTGCGCCGCGTTCACATCCTGGAACTCGTCCACCACCATGTGCCGCCACTCATCTCGCAGCATCGCCGCCGCCCGCCCGGACCCCTTGAGAATCCGGATCGGCAGCGAGATCAGGTCCGCGAACGTCAGCCACCCCCGATCGCGGCACGCCCTCTCGAACAACTCGATCGCCCGCGCCGCCTCCGAGAGCATCCGCACCCGCTCCCGCTCGGCCGCCACCCCCGCCCCGTCCAGCGGCCCGCCCGCGCCGTCCATTCCCTGCTCCACCCGCTTGCCCGCCTCCTCGCAGAACTTCATCGCCTCCCCGGGCGAGACCCCCGCGTCCGAGAGGCTCGCCATGTACCCGCCGATGTTCGCCACCACCGCGTCGATCCCCAGGGCCCGCTCGTGCTTGAACAGGTTGCGGTCCATCACGATCGCCCGCAAGAGCCGCGTCTGCTGGGCCGAATCGATGATCCCGCCGCGCCCGTCGTTTAGCCGCCCGATCGACACATCCGCCTCATCCGCAAACCGCCGCAGGATCCGCAGCCCCAGCCCGTGAAAGGTGTGCGCCCGAACCTCCTCCGCCTCGGGACCGATGAGCCCCCCCAGCCGCTCCCGCAACTGGTTCGCCGCCTTCACCGTGTAGGTCAACGCCACGATCGTGTCCGGTCGCACGCCCCGTTCCCGCACCATGTGCGCGATCCGGTGCGAGATCACCCGTGTCTTCCCCGTCCCCGGCCCCGCCAAAACCATCAGCGGCCCGCGGTCATGAACCACGGCCTCCCGCTGCGCATCATTCAGTCCCGTGAGTGCCTCGTCCATGGTCCCCCCAGTGTACCAGAATCACCCGCCGACCCCTTCTCACTTCTCACTCATCCCTTCTCACTTCTTCCGCATGTACAAATGCACCGCCATGCTCGCATACTCGTGCGTCTCCGGCCCCTCCGCGTTTGCCATGTGCAGGTCCACCGGCTCGCGCGTCACCTTCAGCCCCCGCGCCGGCCCGAGCTCCGCGATCGCGTCGAGCATCTCCTGCTCGTCCGTGTCCGCCCGGATCGCCTCAAGATCGATGTCGTCGAGTTCCCACGACTTCTCCCCTCGCTCCTCCGCATCCTCGCGCCGCCGCCTGTCCCCCTCGCTGTACACCCGCCTCCGCTCCCCCTGGTGCCGCTTCCCGCTCGGCGGCGGCCTATCGGTGCGCGGCCTGCCGAACGTATCAAACGGGTTCCGCTCATCCCCGAACGGAATCTCCAGCCCGTTCTGATCGAACACATGGACGTGCCGCAGCGGCCACGGCGTCCGCAGCACCGCGAACCCCTCATCGCTGAGCATGTCCACGCACCGCCCGAACTGCCGCAGCACGTGCACGCACCGCTCCGGGTCGAGCATCAGCGGATACGGCGGATCGAAGAACACCAGGTCCACCGGCCTCGGGCACCGGGCCAGCGCGGCCGGCCCCAGCGCGTCCGCCTCCACCACCTCCGTCTCCTCCTCCGCCCCCAGCGACTCGATGTTCCGCCGCAGCAGGTCCGCCGCCTTGCGCTCCCGCTCCACGAACACCACCTGCGCGGCCCCGAGGCTCAGCGCCTCCAGCCCGATCGCCCCCGTCCCCGCGAAGCAGTCGAGCACCTTCGCCCCCTCGCAGTTGCCCCGCAGCATCGAGAACAGCGACTCCTTCACCCGGTCGGGGATCGGGCGCGTCGTCGCCGCGTCCTTCGGCGCCAGCAGCCGTCGTGAACGAAATCGCCCTGAGATAATCCGCATACCGCAACTCTATTGCCCCTCCGAGCTCTCCGCGCAAGCGAACAATCCCGCTCCCCTGCTCCCCTGCTCCACCGCGCCCCCCCCCGCATTCCCCACCCCCCCCACAAAACCCCCCCCCCCTCCCCCCCCCTCATTCACTGGCACCCCCCCCCCCCCCCCCCACCCCCTCCCCCCCCCCCCCCT
>CALMPG010000047.1 GCA_937871915.1 uncultured Phycisphaerales bacterium | reverse complement strand
GCCCTGCGCGAATGGTCCGCCACGGGTCACCTGCCGCCACTCCCCGCGCAGACCGTTGCAGGCGGCTGAAGAGTTACGTACTCCACCACCTTCTGGGAGCCCACGACCGACACGGATGTCCTCTACATCGCCCCCAAGGCGATCACCATCACCAATCCGATCGTCTCCGCATCCAGCCCGAACCACAACGGCTCGGGAAGCGCGACGTACACTTATCGCTACCTGCGCAAGGATGGCACCACCGCGATGAGCAAGGACGCGGGGGGCATCCTGTCCTACTCCGGCCGCACCGCCTATGGGCAGATGGCCGTGCAGATCGCCGATGTGAACACCGCCACCACCGGCGACTTTGTCGCCGAGGATCTCTCCGGCGGCACGAACCTCTGGAGCGTCTCCACCTCCGGCACCGCGATCCACGCCAAGTCTTCCATGACCTACGACGACCAGGGCCGCCCGCTCACCACGACCCAGCCGGGCGTGAACGGCGACCGAACCTCTGCCCGCGTGTATGTGCTCGACGGCGATGCGTTCGCCGCGATCAGCTTCCCCCGCAAGGTCAGCACCACCTACTACGGCCCCGGGTCATACGTCCGCGTCAATCACGCGGGCAAGCCCGAGAGCCAGAAACTCATCAAGTACGCGGGCGGGACGACGACCCCGGGGACCATCCCCGGTTCGTCGGATTGGTCGGCCCAGGTGGACACGGTCTACGACCTCTCGGGCATGCGGGCCTCCGATTCCCGGACTTACACCACCTCCGGAACCTACGACACCTCGACCATCGGCTACGACGCCATGGGTCGCCGCGACCGCGGCGTGGACGCGACCGGCACGATCACCCGCACAGTCTTCGACGAGCGCGGCATGCCCCGCTCGCGCTGGGTCGGCACCAACGACTACAACTGGACGGCGACCTACACCACGGCCTCGGCCGGATCGGTGTCGGGAACGTCCAACATGGTCAAGGTCGAGGAGACCGAGTACGACGGCGGCAGCGCCGGCGGCAACGGTTACATGACCGAGCGCAGCCAGGACTCGACCGGCGCCTGGTCTGGCGGCGTGGGTGATCGCGTGACCACCATCACCTACGACTACCGCGGCCGCGCCGTCATCCAGGCCAACCCCGTCGCGCCGCACTCGGTGACCTTGTACGACAACTCGAACCGTGCTATCGCCACGGCCCAGTATTCCTCCACCTCGGGCCTCACCGTCGCCACCGATCCCACCGACTCGTCCGCGTCCACCCGCGTCGCCCTGTCCGAGACGGCCTACGACGAGCGCGGCCAGGTGTATCAGTCCACGCGCTGGGAGATCAACACTTCCAACGGCAACAAGGGCTCCGCGCAGATCACCGACAACTGGTACGACGAGCGCGGCCGGCACGTCAAGACGCACGGCGCCCAGATCACCAAGACCGCCTACGACCGCCTCGGCCGCGTCACCGATCGGTACACGCTGGCCTTCACCAACGACGGCACCACCTACGCCAACGCCCTGGGAATCACCACCGGCGACCTCATTCTGGAGCAATCGCACTCCGTGCTCGACGCCACCACGGGCCGGGCGCTGGCGCAGTGGACCATCCAGCGCACCCACGACAACGGCACGGGCGGCACGAACACCTCGCTGGATTCCAACGCCGACAGCGCCCCCGACACGCTGACGTTCGCGAACCTCGCGGGCAACTCCCGCTGGCAGACCACCGCCATGTGGTACGACGATCTGGACCGCGTCACCGACACGGTCGCCTACGGAACATCCGCGTCGGCGGGGAGTTCCACGCAGTTCATTCGCGCCGCCCTCTCCTGCCCGTCGAGCACCGCCATCACGCTCAAGACCTCGTACGCCTACGACACCGCCGGGCGGACCTCCACCGTCACCGATCCGGCGGGCATCGTCTCGCTCACCGAGTATGACTTTGCCGGCCGCCGCGAGCGCACCACCGACAACTACGTCTCCGGCCACGCCATCGGCGCCGGCACCAACGCCGACGAGAACCGCGTCACCGAGTACACCTACGGCGCGGGGGGCCTGGTGAGCCAGGTCGCCCGCCGGATGCCCTCCTCCGGGGACGATCAGGAGACGGACTACGAGTACGACACGGTGATCGGCGAGAGCGCCTCCTCGATCATCAAGTGCAAGAACATCCTGACGCGCGTGATCTATCCCGAGCAGGTCGGCAGCCAGCCCGACACCGACCGCGACGTGGTGTACATCTACAACGCGCTCTCGCAGGTGAAGGAGACCATCGATCCCGCCGGCAACGTCATCGAGACCCGCTACGACGCGGGGGGACGGGTCTACAAACGCCTGGCCAACTCCATCGCGAGCGACTTCGACGCCCGCATCACCGAGATCAACACCGAGTACAACAGCCGCGGCATGGTCTCGAGGGTGTACCAGGGCGACGGTTCCACCCTCGATGATGTCGCGCTCGGGTACGACGGATGGGGCAACCTGATCTCCTCGACCCAGGACCCGGACTCGGCCATCGGCGCGGCCACCGGGCGCGACGAGTACGCGACGACCTGGACCTACGCCCTCACCTCCACGACGGGCTACTGCCGGGCGATGACTCTCTCCTCGTGGGCGCAGCCCGCCACCGGCACGAACACCGTGACCTACAGCGGCCTAGACGCTCGTGTCGGACGGCCCACCGCTCTGGTGGACGCCACGAGCACCCCCCTGTCCATGTACTGGTACATGGGAACCTCCACCGTCGTCGGCATGGAACTCGCCGAGCCCAAGAGCGGCACCGGGACCTACCTCTACGGCACCGGGGGCTCGTCCTCTACCTACAGTACCTACATGGACCCCTTCAACCGGGCCATCTCGAACAAGTGGACGGCGGGTCCTTACGCCACATCCACGCCCGCGTACATCGACATGGGCATGGACTACGACCTGCGCGGCAACGTGACGGCCGTCACGGACGCGGTGCTGAAGGACTCCGGAACCAGCACTCCCAAGTACGCCTTCGGCGAGCTCATGCTCATCGACAACCTCCGCCGCCTGCTCGTGCGCGAGGAGGGCGAACTCAACGGCGGGCACACAGCGATCACGACCCGGGCCCGCATCGAGAACTACCAGCGGAACATGGCCGGACGGATCACCTCCGACAAGGTGGACCTGAACGGAAACATCGACGGATACGGTGATCCGATTGTCACCGACGGTCCGCTCGCCGCCATCGACGCGGGCGAGATGGACGACGCCCGAACGTACAACAAGCGCAACGAACTCATCTCACGGGACTACTTCGACAAGGCCAACCCCAGCGGCACCCGTACGCCCGTCACGCTGGTGTACGACCCCAACGGAAATCTCACCGACGACGGCGAGAAGTACGAGTACGTGTACAACCCCTGGGGCCAACTCGTCCAGATCAACGACCAAAGCAAGGCGCCCGTCGCCATCTACACCTACAACGGCCTCGGCCAGCGGATCTCCGAGCAGACCGACACCAACGATTCGGCCAACTCGGGCATCCCCGACACCTATGTGAACGGCTACGACCCCGTCTTCTTCATCGCCGTCGATCCCCAGGGCCGGCGCATCGCCACCTTCCGCGATACCGACACCGACCCCAAGGAGACGTTCTTCTACCACCCCAGCGGAATCCGAGGCCCATCGGGCGGCTTCCCCGGCGGCGTGCTGCTGCGGGATCGCAATCATCATTTGGCCACCAAGCCCGAGTACTGGGCCAGATACGCCGCCGATTCCACCCGTTCCGAGCGGATGTACTACTGCTCCGACTTCCGCGGCAACGTCGTGGCCCTGCTCACCGCCGACGGCAAAGTCGCCGAGCAGTACCGCTACTCCGCCAGCGGCGTCCCCTTCGGCCTGCCCCAGGGCAACGTCAAGAGCGACGGCGCCGTGGACGCGGCCACCACCGGCACCACCGACTGGACCATCACCGACTACATCCGCGTCAACACCTACGAGGCCCGCGCCGACTTCGACCTCGACGGCGACGTGGACTCCGCCGACCTGGCCATCGTCACCGCCAACAATGGGAAGGTGACGGGGAGGGGGAAGCTGAGCACGGCGAGCACCAGCAATCGAAAAGTCTCTACTGCCGATGAGTGGAACGTGAACTCTCTTGAGTCAAGAGTCATCGCGACATGTACGATGGCAGCGAGCGGCGGGAGTGGGGGTGCCTATTCCGGGTCACCAAGTAGTACCAGCGACGGAATCTGTGCGAGTTGCCAGTTAGGTATCGCGATACATGGTGGGACTAGCGGGACTGCATCAATGCTCGCTTCGGCTTCGAACCGTCGCACTGGTGGAGTTTTCCTTGAACCGCCGTCGGGTGACGACTTGCTTCGGCGGATTGAAGAACTAGTAGGCGGTGGACCAGTTCGGCCCCTCCCTGGCCGTCAACCCCCTCGATGTCCGAATGGAAACTGCACAAGTTCTACAACGACCTGCGCATCTCAGTACGAACTAACGGTAACCGGCTGCGAACTCTGCGGAGGCAACTCAGCTGATTGGGAGTTCATTCTGAGCACGGCGAGGGCCCTTGCGGTCGCCGCGTGTGCGGGCATGAATACCAAGAGTGACGACTGTGTCAATGGATGTTGGTGTAGTTGCAATGAAGGGCAGACCCGAAGGTGGCAACTTCCCATTATCGGAGTTCCAGTTACGGGTACTCGAGGTTCATGCAGCTTCTCCATCACGCCAATCGCGATACTATCTACAACGAAGTGTGATAGCGGTACTTGCCAAGGAGGGTTGTCGATGGCGAACCACTGAATGCTGGAGGTGGAGAGTGGTCAATAATCATCGAAAAACAAGAGTCGCAGTCTCGATGATAGTTATGAGGCAACGATGGATTGTCGGTGGGGTGGTGGGCGCAATAACAGTGACAGCCATCTTGGTCGTTGGGATAGTGGGTTGCTCGGTTTCATTGGCAGGCAAGGCGGTACTATTCATGGAGAGAGGATCACCGGTTGGAGTCATTGTCAACGGTCCGTTCGGCCAAATAGTAATTCATGATGCCTTGGGAGCGCGGGGTTTTTACGCAGTAGCTGGCGCGTCTATGGGCACTGAATCCTTGCCAAGCTGGGCAACATCCGAGATCGGCACACAAGCAATGAAGCGGAACCTGGGGGATGGTCCGAAACTTCCAGGAAGATGGTACGAATGCGCCTCCGGTTGGCCGATGCCTTGTTTCTTCGCTGAAGTAGACGAATCCGGAATTGTTGCATCAGGTGTAGCACTTGGTGGTAAGAGCAGAACGGTGTTGGCGCAGTTTGAAGTATCCGATGAGAAACAGAATACGGTGTTGACAGCGCACTACTCGCTTCCCAGAATGGTGCCATGGGGTGTATTGTGGGTCGGGCTCTTGTGTAATTCAGTGTGCTATCTGGTGATTTGTGGCGTACTATACATTGCTGTGGTGGGGTGTGTTGTGAAACGCAGAGTGAGTCGTGGGCTGTGCGGCAACTGTGCTTATCTTGGGAACAGTGAAAGTCGGTGCCCCGAATGCGGCCTTGGCGCGGTCGTTGGGTAAAGGCTGATGGGTATGGAGACCTGCTGCTCCAACCGAGGCAACACTCCTCGGTGGGCCTGAACACCCCATCCAGGAGCAGCAGATCATGGAAAACGTACCCGTGTTCGTAGGTCCGGAGGACCACTGCAAGAGCCTGCAGGTGTGCGTGGTGGACAAGGAAGGCACGGTGCCGGTGAACCGCACCTGCGGCAACAGCGTGGCGGAGATCGACGCGGCCATCGGGGCGGGCCGCATGGTCGCGCGACCGGCGGTTGAGAACCGCAGGGAGTCCACTGGCCGCCGTCGTGGACTCCCTGCCTGCGCCTTGGTGTGATGGCGCCTACTTGCCGCGCGCCGCCCTGGTCGGCCGAACCCCCGCCCGAACCGTCACACGCTCGGCGGTGCCAGTCGCCGCGCCCGCTCCGCTCCCACCCTCCCCGCCCGGCCGCGCGGCCTCCACCCGTCCCTCCCGCGGCATCACCACCCCAAGCGTGAGCCGACCCCGCGCGCCCTCCGCGGCCCCGCCGCCACCTCCACCCTCCACAAACCCCCCCCCCGCACCCCCCCCCCCCCCCCCCCGGGCCCACCCCCCACCCCCCCCCACCCCCCCCCCCCCCCCCCCCCGCCCCCCCCCCCCCCCCCCCCCC
>CALMPG010000046.1 GCA_937871915.1 uncultured Phycisphaerales bacterium | reverse complement strand
TGGTCATCATCCCCGAACCACCGCAATCCCTGCGCCATCATCGCGTCGTTCTTGCTCGATAATGCGATGGCCCTGCCACGCTCACCCCAGCAGCACGCCATACGCCCCATCGCTGTATCCCGTCGCCGGTCCTCCCGGCCGCCCCCGGGGCACCACCGTCCGCTCGCGGGAGATGCCCAGCCGGTGCCACCGATCAACCCACGCGGCCTGCGCGTGGTCCTCCTCCGGCTCCAGCGAGCAGGTGGAATACAGGATCTTCCCGCGCTGTGCCGGGGTATCCCGAAGCAACAGGATCGAGTCCGCCACGATCTGCCTCTGCGCGTCCGTCAGGCTCTCGAGCGACTCGGCCCCGAAGCGATACCGCGCCTCCGGCCGGCGCGCCAGCACCCCCGTGTTCGAGCACGGCACGTCCAGCAGGATCAGGTCCGCCTGCCCATGGAACTCCGCGCGAACCTGCTTGATCGGTAGCACCGCCACCCGCGCCGATCCCTTGAACGCGAGCGACAGGGCGGTGAACCGATCCAGGTCGATGTCCGTCGCGACGATCCGCGCATCCGGAAACGTCGCCGCGAGCTGCCGCGTCTTCGTCCCCTGCCCGGCGCACAAATCCAGAACGACCGCGGGCCTCAAGTCGGCGACGCTCTCGATCACCGCCGACGACGCCGGGTCCTGCACCCACACATCCGACCGATCCCGCAGCAGCACCCCCAGCGCGTGCGCCGATCCCGCGAACACGTGGTGCCCCGGAACCTCGTGCGCCGCCAACCCCCCGATCGGCTCCCGCGCATGGGCCGTGTTCAGGATCGCCGGCGGATGCACAACCCCGTGCAGCGCCACCCGCCGAACCTCCCGCATCGGGTGCGACCTCAGCCAATGGTCCAGCAGCGCCCGCGGGTGGCTCGTCGCGATCGCCAGCCGATCCACCTCATCCTCGGGAAGGCACGCCTGCGCCAGCACGATCGCCGTTCCATCCGGCGCGGCCAGTTCATCCCTCGCGCCCGTGAACGTCTCCCGCCGCCGCTGCTCATCCGCCGGTCGAAACGCCGCCACCTTCCGCAGCACCGCGTTGGTCATTCCACCCGCGCCCGGCCGGATCACCCTCTTGGCCCACTCCACCGCGTGGTTGATCGCCGAATGCACAGGCACGCGATCCAGAATGATGATCTGCGCCGCCGCCGCCATCAGCACGCCCCGCAGCCGCGGCTCCAGGTCCCCGAACGGCTGCGTCGTGCACCGCCCGAGCAGAAACTCCAGCACCAGCCAGTTGCGCACCGCCGCGTCGTAGATCGCGTGCGCAAACGCATGGTCCAGTTCGCTCATCGTCGCCCCCTCCGCCTCGAGGAGTCGATCCAGCGTCGTCAGGTCAAACTCCGGAAACAGCCGGGCCTGCCTTGCCAGCACGCGGCAGGCCACGTGCCGCGGATGATCCCCCAGCGGGGCTTCGCGGGACGTTTGCGGGGCGGGAGGGGACTTGGATCGGGGCTTGTAACTCACGTGCATCGATCCTAGCGGCAACAATCAGGCACCCGTGGCCCGATTCCCCTCTCAAACACCCGCCCCGCGATCCCGGCGCGGCCTGCTCGCGGGCTTTCGCATCCGCATCAAGCTCATCGTCCTGCACACCTGCTTCTCCCTCGCCCTCGCCGGCATCCTCATCCTCGCCCTCCGCCCCGCCGTCTCCGAGGTCGTCAAGCAGGCCGAGGCCCACGAGGCCGGCGTCATCCTCGCCGCCCTCCTGGCCGACGGCGACACGGGATGGGCGGCCGACAAGGCGGGCGTCAACGTGACGCGCGGCGCCGCCGCCCAAGTCGGCCTCGCCGCCGCCCAGGCGGCCCAGCTCGCCGCCGAGCCACGGCCCATCACGCTCCCGAGCTCCCGCCCCTCCCCCGGCGAGGACATGGCCAGCGGCGGCATCCTCAACGGCCCCGCGCCCACCGTCGTCGCCTTCGACAAATCCCGCGGCGAGTACATCGCCGTCTCCGTCGTTCTCCGGGGCGCCCGCGACGCCGTCGTCCGTCTCTACACCCTCGTCACCATCGCCCTGCTGGCGGTCTACGCCCTCGTCGCCGCCGCGCTCGAGCTCTTCGTGCTCCCCCAGCACGTCTACAAGCCGATCCGAACCATGCTCGACGCCGACGCCGCGCTCCAGGAAGGACGCTTCGACGAGGAGATCATCCCCGACGCCGACATCCCCGCCGATGAACTCGGCGAGATCATGCGCTCCCGCAACGCCTCCATCCTCGCCGTCCGCCGCCACGAGGCCGACCTCGCCGACGCCCTCCGCCGCCTCGAAGAGGTCGCCACCGACCTCAAGCGCAAGAACCACCTCCTCGAGACCGCCCGCCGCAACATGGCCGACGCCGACCGCCTCGCCAGCCTCGGCCTCATGTCCGCCGGCATCGCCCACGAGCTCAACACGCCCCTCTCGGTCCTCAAGGGCCTGGTGGAGAAACTCGATCGCGGCGTCCCGGTCTCGACGACCGAGGCCGCCCTCATGCTGCGCGTCGTCGGCCGACTCGAACGCCTCAGCGAGAGCCTCCTCGACTTCGCCCGCGTCCGCGAGGCCTCCAGCGCCTCAACGCTCCTGCGACCGCTCGTCGAAGAGGCCTGGACGCTCGTCCGCCTCGATCGCGCGGCCGAGTCCAAGTCCATCGAGCTCGACAACGCCGTCCCCGCCGACCTCTGTGCCTGGTGCGACGCCGACCGGATCGTCCAGGTGCTGCTGAACCTTCTCCGCAACGCCGTGGATGCCATGGCGGCCCGCCCGCGTCAGGGCGCCAGAACCCTCGCCGTGATCGGCGAGACCGTCGCCCGCCCGACCGGCCGCGCCGGCCCCGAGGCCGAGGAACGCGGCTGGGCCTCGCTCACCATCACCGACGACGGCCCCGGCATCGACCCGGACGTCATGGCCCGCCTCTTCGAGCCCTTCGCCTCCACGCGCCTGGACGCCAAGGGCACCGGCCTGGGCCTCGCCGTCGCCGAGGGCATCATCCGCGAGCACGGGGGCGTGATCGTGGCGAGGAACCGCAGCGACGCATCGGGCTCGACCGGGGCGGTGTTCGAGGTGATTCTGCCCGTGGGCGAGACCGGCATGGACACGGGCCGAACCGAGATCGGCGTGCCGCGTGTGATAGACTCGGCGAGAAACTGAATGGCCACACACGGCGAGACACCCCACGGAGGAACGGCCCCGGGCGGGCACAACGAGCCCCCCCATCCCCCGCGCCCATCGCTCAACATCCTCTCCCTCGACGACGACGCCGACTTCCGCGAGTACATCACCAGCGTCCTCGAGACCGACGGCCACACCGTCCGCACCGCCGCCACCGCCGCCGAGTTCTTCGCCCTCGCCCAGGCCAGGCTCCCCGACGTCGTCCTCCTGGACATGAACATGGGCGCCGAGTCCGGCGAGAGTGTCCTCGACGACATCCGCAGGCGCTGGCCGCGACTGTGCGTCGTCGTCGTCACCGGCTACCCGACTCTGGAATCCATGCGGCGGGCGCTCCGGCGCGATGCGGGTGGGACGGAGGCCGGCAGCGGTGGTGG
>CALMPG010000045.1 GCA_937871915.1 uncultured Phycisphaerales bacterium | reverse complement strand
CCCTCCCCCCACCCCCCCCGCCGCGCCTTCGCCCTCCAACCCGCCGGCGCGCTCCCCGCCGTCGCCATCCTCCCCCACCTCTCCTTCGCCACGCCGCGTGGGGGGGTTGCCGCACCGCTCAACATCGGCCTCATCGGCGCCGGCCGCCAGGGCCGCCTCATCCTCGCCGAACTCGCCAAGATCGACAACGTCACCATCTCCGCCATCTGCGACATCGACGCCTCCCGCCGCGACAACGCCTCCAAGCGCGCCCCCGGCTCCATCGCCTTCGCCTCCCACACCGAACTCCTCGAAAAAGCCGCCTGCTCCGCCGTCATCATCGCCACCCCCACCCACACCCACACACCCATCGCCCTCGACGGCCTCGCCGCCGGCAAGCACATCTACTGCGAGGCCCCCCTCGCCCACACCATCGAAGACTGCCGCGCCCTCGCCGCCGCGGCCATCGCCAAGCCCAAACAACTCTTCGCCGTCGGACTCGAGGGCCGCTCCAACCCCATCTACCGCCTCGCCCGCTCCTTCTTCAAGACCGACGCCGTCCGCGACTTCGTCGCCGCCGAGAGCCAGTCCTATCGCAATGAATCCTGGCGCTTCCCCGCCCCCCCCTCACCCTCCGGCTCCAACGCCGCCCGCGAGAAAGCCGAGAACTGGCGCCTCGACCCGGACCTCTCCACAGGTCTCGCCGGCGAGCTCGGCTCCCAGCAGTTCGACGTCGTCCACTGGTACCTCGGCAAGCACCCCACCTCCGTCTTCGGCGCCGGCGCCGTCCGCGCCTTCGACGACGGCCGCGCCGTCCCCGACACCGCCATGTGCTCCTTCGGCTTCGACGACGGCTCGCGCTCCACCTGGAACGCGAGCCTCGGCAACTCCTACGGCGGCCGCTTCGAGGTCCTGCGCGGCACAAACGCCGCCGTGAAACTCGCCTGGACCCACGGCTGGATGTTCAAAGAAGCCGACGCCCCCACCCAGGGCTGGGAGGTCTACGCCAACCGCCAGCAGTTCTTCAACGACGAGGGCATCACGCTTATCGCCGACGCCACCAAACTCGCCGCCCAGAACAAACTCAAAGACGGCGTCGGCCTCCCCTTCAAGTCCCTCTACTACGCCCTGAGCGATTTCCTCTCAGCGATCGCGGACACCAAGCCCGTCGCCTGCGACGCCGCCGCCGGCGCACGAAGCACCATCATCAGCATCCTCGCCAACCAGGCCATCACCCAGAACAGACAACTCCCAATCGACCCCGCCCTCCTGACGATCTGACTTGAACTCTGAACTCTGAACTCTGAACTCTGAACTCTGAACTTTGAACTTCCTTCCATGCTTCTCCGCTCCCTCCCACCCCTCCCCCGCCTCGGCCTCACCGGCCTCCTCCTCACCATCCTGCTCGGCCTCGCCGCCTCGCTCGCCCATCTCTACTTCCACGACCACAACCGCGACGAGTCCCCAGACCTCACCACCGACGACATCCGCGCCGCCTACTCCGGCCTCGACAAGCCCGCCCCGCTCCTCACCGCCCTCGAGCGCAACCACCCCGACACGCTCCGCAAGGACCAGCGCGACACCCTCCTCACCTGGCTCCGCTCCGGCCGCATCGCCGAGGACTACGACAACATCGACCTCGGCCCCGCCAGCCCCAGCGAGATCATCGCCTCCAGTTGCATCTCCTGCCACTCGCCTCGCTCCTCCGACCCAACCGCCGCGGCCATCCGCCTCGACTCCCTCGAATCCATCACCAGACTCGCCCACACCAAGCACGTCAACCCGGCCCCGGTGAACATCGTCGCCATGTCCACCCACGCCCACGCCCTCTCCCTCGCACCCCTCGGCATCGTCCTGGGCGCCCTGCTCTGGTTCACGCGCCTCCCGCGCCCGCTCGTCTCCCTACTCATCGCCGCCATCGGCCTCGGCCTCTTCATCGATATCGCCTGCTGGTGGGTCGCACGTGCTTCCGACGCCGCAATCTACGGCATTCTCCTCGGCGGCGCGGCCTTCAACGCCGGTTCCGCCCTCGCCACCCTCCTCATCCTCGCCGACCTCTGGTGGCCGCGCCGATCCGCCCGGCCCGCTCCCTGACCGAATCTGGTATCGTGCCGGCGCTCGGTCCCCCCCGTCCGCCCGCACCCCGCCCCCGCGAGAGCGAACCCCATGAACGCACTCCCGCAGCGCAGCACCCTCCTCCCCCTCTCCATCATGATGTTCCTCCAGTTCTTCGTCTGGGGAGCGTGGTACGTCTCCATGACGGGCTTCATGAACCTCAAGGGCATGGGCGGCCTCATCCCCGCGGCCTACTCCGTCGGCCCCATCGCCGCCATCATCTCCCCCTTCTTCCTCGGCCTCATCGCCGACCGCTTCTTCTCCACCGAGCGCGTCCTCGCCGTCATGCACCTGCTCGGCGGAGCCCTCCTCTGCCTCGCGCCCGCGGCCGCGTCAGCCTACACCGCACCGGCCACAGACTCGTTCCTCGCCCCGTTCGCCCACCCCTACATCCTCGTCCTCCTCGCTCACATGCTCTGCTACATGCCCACCCTCGGCCTCACCTCCAGCCTCGCCTTCCACAACCTCTCCAACCGCGAGAAGCACTTCCCACTCGTCCGCGTCTGGGGAACCATCGGCTGGATCGTCGGCAACATCGCCGTCAGTTTCCTCGCCGGCAAGGACCAGGCCGCGGAGCAGTTCTACCTCGCCGGCGGCGGCGGCATCGCCCTCGGCCTCTTCTCCTTCTTCCTCCCCCACACCCCCGCTCCCGGCGCGGGCACAAAGCCCAGCGTCCGCGAGATCCTCGGCCTCGACTCCCTCGCGCTGCTCAAGGGCCGCTCCTACGCCGTCTTCGCCCTCTGCTCCTTCCTCCTGTGCATCCCCCTCGCCGGCTACTACGCCTACGCCCGGAACTACACCGAAGCCGCCGGCGCGGTGGTGAACGACTCCGCCGTCTTCACCATGTCCTTCGGCCAGATGTCCGAGATCTTCTTCATGCTCGTCATGCCCCTCTGCTTCGCCCGCCTGGGCGTGAAGTGGATGCTCGCCGTCGGCATGCTCGCCTGGGTCGCCCGCTACGGCCTCTTCTCCTTCGCCTGGGAGGGCAAGTACACCTGGATGGTCCTCGGCGGCATCCTCCTCCACGGCATCTGCTACGACTTCTTCTTCGTCGCCGGCATGATCTACGTCGATCGCGCCGCCAACAAGGCCATCCGCTCCCAGGCCCAGGGCTTCCTCGTCCTCCTCACCCAGGGCCTCGGCATGCTCATCGGCGCCCAGGCCTTCGGCTGGCTCGTCGCCAGGCACACCACCGACGGCAAGATCGACTGGACCACCGTCTGGATGATCCCCTCCGCCTTCGCCGCGGCCGTCCTCTTCGTCTTCGTCGGCCTCTTCCGCGAAAAGGCCGGCGTGGTCAAGGGCCCCGAATAGCCGCGTCCGTTCACCGCCACCACGATCCCACGACCCCGCCCGGGTCGATCACGGTGCGCACCGGTCTGCCCCCCGCCTCCGCGGCCCCCTCCTCCACCACCGCCCCCGTCCCCGCAAACCGCCCGATCATCTCCCGGCTCTTCTCCGCCCCCAGCACACTCACCGCCGTCGCCAGCGCATCCGCCCACGCCCCGTGCCTCGACACCACCGCCGCGCACCGCCGCGTCGTCACGCCCAGCAGCGTCCGCGGATCGATGATGTGCGACGAGCGCACGCCCCCGACCTCCACAAACTGCTCGGTGTCCCCCGACGTCGATACCGCCGCGTTCTTGAGCATCACCGCCCCCATCCGCCTCCCGCTCCGTTCGGTCTCGATCGCGATGAGCCACCCCTCTTTCCCCGGCGGCGGATCTCCAACATACATGTCCCCCGCCAGCGCCACCATGCACCGCGACAACCCCTCCCCCCGCAGTACCTCCACCGCCCGCTCCGCCGCGTACCCCTTCGCGATCCCCCCAAGGTCCAGCCGCATCCCCTCGCGCCGCAACCTCACCGTCCTCTCCTCCTTCGACAACTCCACCAGCCTCCAATCCACCAGCGGCCTCGCCCCGTCAATCTCGCGAGCCTCGGGAAGCCCTCCCGTTCTCCGCGCCCGACGCCACAGCGCCACCGCCGGCCCCATCGTCACATCAAACGCTCCCCCGCTCGCCTCCGACACCCGCGCCGCCTCCGTAAGCACCTTGAACAAGTCCTCGCTCACCCCCACCGCCTCCCCGGCCCGCCCGCACAACCGCATCACCTCGCTCCCCGCCCGATAGTCGCTCATCGCATCATCGAGTTCTCCGATCCTCGCAAACGCCCGCGCCGCCGCGGCCTCGGCCCGCCCCTCATCCACCGCATACAGCGTCACCGTCGCCCGCACCCCCATGCACACCCGGGCATACT